>JBIOES010000221.1:0-1539 GCA_044446265.1 Solirubrobacterales bacterium | reverse complement strand
GTGAGGGCTGCGCCCTGGCCAGCGCGCTGAGCGCTCAGGCGTCGCCCAGCGGGATCCCCAGCAGCCGTTCGAGCTCTGGCACGGTGGTCTCGGCGGCGGTGTGATGGATGACGGTCATCCCCAGCTTCTCCGCCGGCGCGAGGTTGAAGGGGATGTCGTCCACGTAGATGCACTCCGCGGCGAGCGCCCCCGCGCGCTCGGCTCCCAGCTCGTACATGCGCCGCGAGGGCTTGCGGATGCCCTCCTGCCCGGAGATCACGACGCCGTCGAAGAGCTCCTCGAAGAGCTCGTGCGGATAGCGGTGCACGCCCCAGGAGTTGCTGATGAGGCCCGTGCGCACACCTGCCGCGCGTGCCCTGCGCACCGCCTCGATCATGGCCTCGTCGGGTCCCACGCCCGCGAACAGACCATCGACCAAGCCCGTGGGCTCGACGCCGAGGATCGCGGCGAAGCTCGCCTCGAAGCCCGCCTCGTCCAGCGTGCCCTTCTCCAGCGCGATCAACAGCTCGCGGCATTCGGGGTTCTCGCGGAAGCTCTTCACCATCGCCTGCGGGTCGATTTCGCTGCGTAGGCAGTACTCGCCGAAGGAGGCCCAGAGGTTCGTCGTGAGGACCCCGCCCCAGTCGATCAGCAGGCCCGTGAGCGGCCCGGTCGAGGCGGGCACAGGCTCCGCGGCGGGTATCGGCTCAGCTGCCATAAGCCACCCCCTCGGCCTGGCGCGCCAATTCCACGACGCCCTCGCCGAACTGCTTCAGGTAGGGGTCGTCGGTGGTGCCTGCGATAGCGCGCTTGTAGTTGCCCTCCATGAACACCGCACTCTTCCAGATCGCGAGCGTGGTGTACCAGCGCAGATCGCGCATCGAGCGCCCCGAGCGCTCCTCATACAGGGCGATCAGTTCCCCGCGCGTGGGGAAGCCGTCGGCGCGCGTGACCGCGCCGAGGTACTCGCGCATGCCGCCCTTGGGGTCCCCGCCCTCGGTCCACATCATGCACAGGTACCCAAGGTCGGCGAGCGGGTCGCCGATCGTGGCCATCTCCCAGTCGAGCACCGCCACCAGCTGGGCGGGGGCGGCGGAGGCGTACATGGTGTTGCCCAGCCGGTAATCGCCGTGCACGATCGTCGCGGGGCCGGACTCCGGGAGGTTCGCGGTGAGCCACTCGCGCACGCGCTCCACCTCGGGCATCTCGCGCGTGCGATTGTGCTCCCACAGCCCCCCGAAGCGCCGCAACTGGCGTTCGAGGTAGCCGGTGGGCTTGCCGAAGCCCTCCAACCCAACCGCGGTCCAGTCCACCGCGTGGATCTCCACGAGCGCGTCGATCAGCTCGTGTGCGATCCGCCTTCGCTCCGCGGGCGAGTCGAGCCCAGAGGGAACGGTCGAGACGATCACCTCACCCGCGACCCTCTCCATCAAATAAAAAGGGCACCCAATCACGTCCTCCTCGGGGCACACCGCAAGTACCGCCGGCACGCGGGCGGGGGTTACCGCGAGGGCCCCGAGCAGGCGCGCCTCGCGCAGCACATCGTGCGCGCTGGGGGGC
>JBIOES010000220.1:0-1567 GCA_044446265.1 Solirubrobacterales bacterium | reverse complement strand
GTCCGCAGCGATGGCCGCACATGGGGTCGCAGCCGCAGGAGCACCAGCAGGTAGCCGCCTCCGAGCAGCACCTCCAATGAGACGGTCACGATCGCCGCGCCGTCCGCTCCACCCGCTGGGATCACGGCGATGCTCAGCAGGACGGCCGTGAGCACGATCAGCGCGTTGACCGCGATCAGCTGGCGATACAGCTGCAGCGAGAGCAGGGCGAAGGAGTACGTCGCGACCAGAAAGGTCCACGGCACGCCGGCGCCGAGTATGCGCAGCACCCCGACCGACGGGGCGAACCCGGGGCCGCCCACCACCGCGACGGCGAAGGGGGCTCCCGCCACCAGACACAACGACAGCCAGCCGCCCAGCAGGAGCGCACCCTCGAACAGGCGCTGCAGCGAGTAGCGCAGGCGATCCTCGTCATCCCGCGCCGCGCGCGCGAGGATGGGGAATGCCGATGTGACCACCAGCCAGGGGATGGCGTTGACGACGTCGAGCACGCGGAAGGAGAGACTGAAGTAGCCGGTCTGATGCTGGCCCGCGAGCAGCGACATCGCGATGATCACGATCCGGAAGTAGACGGCGCCGAGCGCGGTGGCGGCGGCATAGACGAGCGATTCGGACATAAGCGCGCGCCAGCGCCCCGCATGGAAGGACGGGACCAGCGGTGTGTCACGGTGCACCAGGCTCACGGTCAGCAAGAGCGTGCAGAGCGCGGCCAGCGATGACACCGCGAAGAACGGCAGCAGGCTCGCGCCGGCCACCACCAGCGCGATCATGGCGAGGGCCGTGACGAGCTGCCCGAGCACGTCGTTGGCAGCCTGCCAGCCCAGTCGCAGGCGCCCCATCAGAGGCACCGTCAGCGTGTACTGGAGGTTCAGCAGGAACAGGCCCACGCCCGCGAGCGCTGTCCCCGCCACCAGCGTGCGTTCGTAGCCGGCGGCGAGGGCGAACGCGATGGCGCCGAGGACGCCGAGGAGAGTCAGCCCGATGCGCAACCCGAGGAGGTCGCTCATCAGCTGCCGCCGTGCCTGCTCGGAGCTGTTGCTGAATTCGCGCACGCCGACGTTCGCCACTCCCCCCTCCGTGAGCGCCTGCACGATGAACAGCAGCGAGGTGACCGTGAGGTAGTGGCCCCAGCCGACCGGTCCCAGGTGGCGAACGACGAACGGGACCGACGCCAGGCTTGCCAGCACCCCGGCGCCGTATGCGAGCACGCGCAGGGAGCCGCCGCGGATGAAGCGCTCGCCCGCCGCGCTGGAATCGAGGAGATCGACGGGCGGCGAGGGCTCCGGCTCGGGGTCCATCAGCGTCAATGCGCGCTCAGCCGCCGCAGCGACGATCTCCAGCCGATTGTCGTGTCGATCGCCTCGCGCGGGGCTGGCAGGCGCTCGCCGCGAGCAGCTCGATAGCCTCGCACGCGCGCTCGAAGTGGCGTGAGCGTCCGGTGCCGCGCGCACCCCCAGGTGACGACGAGCGCCTCAAAGGCCAGCGCCCGCGGGAGCGCCCGCGTGCGCAGCACCCCGTAGCGTGCCAGCAGGAAGCCTCGCGCGACGCCCGCGAGCTCGCGCTGTCG
>JBIOES010000219.1:0-1574 GCA_044446265.1 Solirubrobacterales bacterium | reverse complement strand
CTGCACCTCCAATCCGTCGATTGCCTGTGCGCGCCTGGCGAGTGCCTGCAGGGCGGCTGCTAGGCCGAGGTCGTCGAGCGCCGCCGGCCGCAGCTCGGTGATCAGGTGGCGCAGCCCGTCGATCTCCCTGCCCAAGCCCTCGAGCACCGTGTCCACGGTCTCGCTCAACGCATCCGTGTTGCCGGCGTCGCGGGCGTTCGCGAGCTGCAGGCGCAGGGCGCCGATGCCCTGGATGCTCTCGTCGTGGATCTCCCTGGCCCAGCGGGTCCGCTCGCGCTCGCGCGCCTCGTTGCCGAAGCGCAGCCGCTCGATCTCCACCGAGCGCTCCGCGGCCAGCCGCTGCGCCACGCTTGCCGCGAAGGAGTTCAGCGCCTGTCGGTCGGCGTCGCGGAAGCCGGCGTCGCTGCGCAGCGCGATCACCAGGCCGCCGCCGTGACCCTCCATGCTCAACGGCTCGACCAGGACGGCCCGCGCCTCCAGGCCCAGTTCGTGCAGCCAGGCCGCTTCCTGGCCGCGCGGGCGATCCAGCGACAGCGGCTTTCCCGACCTGTAGAGCTCGCCGAGCGCGCTGCCCTCCACGGGCATGATCCGCAGGCGAACTGTCCCCTGGCCGCTGGAAGCCGCGACGCGCAGCTCGCCGCGCTCCTCGATCAGTATCAACAGCGTGCCGGCGTCGAGCAGCGCGAGGCCTCGGTCGGCCATCAGACGCAGCAGCCACAACTCTGATCCGGAGAGCACCGAGCCCGATTATGAAGGTCCGGGCCGTCCGAGAGCGGGCGGTGAGCCAATCTGCAGCGACCCGGCGATCGCGATGCCCCCCGCGGCGTCCTCGCCGCTGCCTCGCTGCGCGGCGGCTCGGGTCCTTGCGAGCATCTCCTCGCTCCCGAGATCCTCCTGCCAGACGGCGAGTCCCACCGAGACGCGCAGCGGCTGGCGAGCCCCCTCGGCTTCGACCTTGATCGTGCGCATCCTGTCGAGCACGCGCCTGGCGACGATCTCGCCCCGGGGACCGTCGGCCCCGGGCAGGACGACCAGCAGCTCGCCCTCGCTGGGCATGCCGATCCGGTCGAACCGGCGCAGCTGGCGCGGAAGGGCTTTCGCAACGTAGGCGAGCACCTGCTCGGGCAGTTCGCTGCCGTGGTCGCGCGAGAGCTCCTCGAGGTTGTCGATCACCACGAGCAGAAAGCTCAGGGGGGTGCCGTGGCGCCCGGCGCGATTGATCTCCTCTTCCATCCGCGCACGCAGGGCGGGCGCGGACAGGGATACGATCTGCTCCGGGGGGAGCGGGTTGGAGCGCGGTTTTGGATTGCTGGCAGCCATGCCGTTCGGCGCACGAGGACACGTAGGTCGTGTGATCGGGATCCATCCCTTGGGGGCACCGCACAGACTACGCGTTCTCGTCGCGAATCGAGCCCGATTTCTTGCAGCCCCCGGCAGCCGGTGGGCGCGCGCATTGCCGGGCGGGACACCGAGGCGCCCGGCCGATCCGTCGGAGTGCGCTGCTACACCTGCTCGGTGCTTGAAGAGCTGCGTGTCGAGAACCTCCTGCTGATCGAGCGCGCCCAGCTGCGGCT
>JBIOES010000218.1:0-1633 GCA_044446265.1 Solirubrobacterales bacterium | reverse complement strand
CGTCGAGAACGCGATGGCCGCAGCCGCGGTCTGCCTGGCGCGCGGAGTCGAGCTCGACGCGGTGCGGGAGGGCCTGCGCTCGTTCGCGGGCGTTCCCCATCGCCTGCAGGAGGTGGCATGCCGCGACGGCGTCCTCTACGTGAACGACTCCAAGGCGACGAACATCGCGAGCACGAGGGTCGCCCTGGACGCGTTCATCGACAGAGGCCCGATCCACCTGATCCTCGGAGGCCAGGGCAAGGGCCAGGACTTCAGCGCCCTGCGCGACGCGGTGTGGCGAAGCTGTGAGGCGGTGTATCTGATTGGAGAGGACGCGCCCGTGATCGCGCGTGCGCTGGCGGGCGGAGACATCCCGGTGCGTGAATGCGGTGAGCTCGAGCGGGCTGTCGCGCAGGCCGGAGAGGCGGCCAGGAGCGGTGAGGTGGTGCTGCTGTCGCCGGCGTGCGCGAGCTTCGACCAGTTCACCGACTTCGAAGCCCGCGGCGAGCGTTTTTCCGAGCTCGTGCGGGGATAGAGGCATCAGCGGGGCGGCGTCGAAGTGAGAGTGGATGCCAGCAGGCGCAGCACGGCGCGTCCGCGCCTCCGGGGCCCGTCAGGAGCCGGGCTCTCCCACGCGCGAGGGGGGGAAGGCGGCCGCCGCTGCGAACCATTCGCTGGAGCACCGCATCCTGCTGACCGCCACGCTGTGCCTGCTCGCGTTCGGAGCGGTGATGGTCTACAGCGCCTCCTCGGCGACGACGCTGCTTCAGGGCCGCGGCAACGGCAGCTCCTACCTCATCAAGTACCTCCTCTACGGTGGCGTCGGCCTGATCGTGATGCGCGTGCTCGCGCGCGACGGGGTCGCAAAAGTGCAGGCCATCACCGCGCCCCTGCTGATCGTGTCGTTCGTGCTGGTGCTGGCGGTGCACGTGCCGCACGTGGGAGTGAGCGTCAACGGCGCGCGCCGCTGGATCGGGCCGGGATCGCTCCAGTTCCAGCCCTCGGAGCTCCTGAAGCTCGCGCTCGTGCTGTATGCCGCCACGCTCCTGGCCAGGCGCCCGCGGCGGGTGCACGACCTGCGCGAGCTGACCAACCCGCTGCTGGTCGTGGTGGGGGCGGCCTGCCTGCTCGTCGGCACCCAGCCGGATCTCGGCAGCGCGATGGTGATCGCCTTCACGACCGCGGCGCTCCTGATAGCGGCCGGGATCCCGCCGCGCAAGCTGGCGCTCCTGGCCGGCTGTGTGCTGGGGCTGGTGTTCCTCTACGCACTGGCCCGACCCTATGCGCGAGCTCGCCTGACGTCGTTCATGGATCCGTGGGCGCACGCCGCGGGCAGCGGGTTCCAAGCTGTGCAGGGGCAGATCGCGATCGGCTCGGGCGGCCTCTTGGGGGTCGGCCCCGGCCAGTCCGTGCAGAAGATCTTCTACCTGCCCGAGGCGCCGACCGACTTCATCCTCGCGGTGATCGCCGAGGAGCTGGGGGTGGTCGGCGTGTGCGCGCTGCTGTTCCTGTACGGGCTGATCGCCTACGCCGGCCTGCGCGCGGCGAAGGCGGCGCGCAGCCTCTACAGCGCCCTGATCGCCGTCGGGGTGACCGCGCTGATCGTCTCCCAGGCGCTCTTGAACGTGTTCGCCGTGCTCGGCCTGGCGCCCCT
>JBIOES010000217.1:0-1661 GCA_044446265.1 Solirubrobacterales bacterium | reverse complement strand
GCTCGAGCTCGCCTCCCCGCGGCTCGACCCGCTGGGAGGCGAGCTCGAGCGGATCGACCGCGATATGGGCGAGCTGCACGTCACGCGCCCGCAGGTCGTGCGCCCCCAGCAGATCACGCGCCAGTCCCCGCAGGCGCTCGCACCGCGCTGGGAGCACGCCCGCGCAGACATCGAACGGAACATGATCGGGGTGGGTGTGAGCGAGGAACTGACGCGAGAGCTGATCGACTCGGCGATTGTCCACGCAATTCCGTTCGCGCCGCTGGGCGGACTCGAGCGCGCCGTGCGCGGCGCGCTGGCGGCGCGCATCCCGGTGACCCCCCTGCTCTCCGCGCAGGGCGCCACGATCGCGGTGGTGGGACCCGGGGGCGCCGGCAAGACGAACTGCTGCGCCGCCCTGCTGGGGGCCTATCGCAGGGCGGGCACGCTGCCCGCGAGCTGCGCCACGATCATGCTGGAGTCAGAGCGCCAGCAGCTGGCGATGCTGCTGAGCCCTCACGTGATGGAACCCGCGGCGATCGCCTCTGTGCGTGCGCGCGACGCGCTCGAGAACGCACGCCGCGATGGCCTGCTGCTGCTCGACATCCCCGCCCTCTCCCCCGCGGATCGTCAGGCGATTGGGCTGATCGCCGGTCTGCTGGACGAGCTGAAGCCCGATCGGGTGCTCGTGGCGCTGCCGGCGACGCTCGGCGCGAAGGCGGCCGCGCAGCTGCTGGAGGCGCTGCGTCCGCTGCGCCCCACCGGGCTGGCGATCACCCACGCCGATGAGACCGACCAGATCGGAGTCGCCGTCGAGGCCGCCTGCAGGTTCGGATTGGCGCCCGAATATCTGTTGGATCGCGGGCGTCTTCGTGGAGGCCTCACCCGGATCGACCCGACCCACCTGGCGGAACGCCTGCTGCCATGAGACTCCTCCGCAAGAACTCCGAGAACGAGGGCGCGCTGAAGCTGCCCAAGCGCTCGACGACGGTGACGCTCGTGCGGGACTCCGGCGAGCGCATCCAGGCGCGTGTGACCGAGCGTGAGGATGACTCGCTGCTGGTGGGGGTCATGTTCCGCACCGAGCGCCCCCTCAGCGAAGGCAGCCTCGACGATGTGGTGCTCGAGTACGGGAGCCACCGCGGACGCGTGCGCCTGCGCGGCACCGTGACGTTGGAGGATCAGGATCTGCTGCGCTTCCGCGAGCTGTGCTCGGTCGAGGTGCTCCAGGAGCGGGAGTACGTGCGCGTGCAGGCCACGCGCCCGGTGATGGTGTGCACGGGCTCGGCTCAGGGGACGGTGCGGAGCTACTCGGTTGACCTCAGCGGCGGCGGGATGCTGCTGGCGGGACCCAGTACGCTGAAGATCGGCGAGCGGGTCGATTTCCGGCTGAGCACCACCCCGGGCAGCGCCCCGATCCTCGGCAGCGGCACGGTGGTGCGCACCGACGCGCGCGGGCACCGCGCGATCTGCTTCGATGAGATCGGCGAGGGCGACCACCGCCGCCTCGTGCGCTTCATCTTCGAGTGTCAGCGGGCCGAGCGGCGCAGGGGTCTGGAGCGGGAGGAAGGCCATGGCGGCTGACACCGAGATCCGCACACCCGAGGCCGCCGCTGAGGGCTCGGGGCTCAGCATCGCCGCCCACCCACGCGCCGCGCGTGGCGTCGCGCGGGCCAAGGGCT
>JBIOES010000216.1:0-1729 GCA_044446265.1 Solirubrobacterales bacterium | reverse complement strand
GCTCGTGCACACGCGCTTCTCCACCAACACCATCCCCTCCTGGGAGCTAGCCCACCCCTACCGGGTGACGGGCCACAACGGCGAGATCAACACCGTGATGGGCAACGTCAACTGGATGCGCGCGCGCGAGTCCGAGCTCTCGAGCGTTCTCTTCGGCGAGGATCTGCCCAAGATCCTGCCGGTCGTCAGCGCCGGCAACTCGGACTCCGCGACCTTCGACAACGTGCTCGAGCTGCTGCTGCTCGCCGGCCGTTCGCTGCCGCACGCGGTGATGATGATGATCCCCGAGGCCTTCCGCAACCGCGAGGATCTGCCCGAGGACCTGAAGGGGTTCTATGCCTTCCACGCCTGCCTGATGGAGCCCTGGGACGGGCCCGCGGCGGTGGCCTTCACCGATGGGCGCGTCGTGGGCGCCACGCTCGACCGCAACGGCCTGCGTCCCGGACGCTGGGTGGAGACCACCGACGGGCACGTCGTGCTGGGCTCCGAGACGGGTCTGCTCGACATCCCCGCCGAGCAGGTCGCTCGCCTCGGCCGCCTGCAGCCCGGCAAGCTCTTCCTCGTCGATCTGGAGCAGGGGCGGATCGTCGAGGACGGCGAGGTCAAGCGCGCCGTCTCCACGCGGCGTCCCTACGGGGAGTGGTTCGTGCGCAACTCGGTTCACTTCGACGACCTCCCGCCCTCCGAACAGGTCACCATCTCCGACCAGCCGCTGCACCTGCGCCAGCGCGCCTTCGGCTACTCCCAGGAGGACCTGCGGGTGCTCCTCACCCCGATGGCCCGCGACGGCGGCGAGCCGGTCGGCTCGATGGGCAACGACCAGTCCCTGGCGGTCCTCTCAGACCAGGCCCCGCCGCTCTTCTCCTACTTCAAGCAGCTCTTCGCGCAGGTCACCAACCCGCCGATCGACCCGATCCGCGAGGAGATCGTGATGAGCCTCGCCACGAGCCTTGGCTCCGAGCGCAACCTGTTCGACGAGACCCCCCACCACGCGCACAAGCTGATCCTCAACCAGCCGATCCTGCTCAACCGCGAGCTCGAGACCCTGCGCCACGTCTCCCACGACCTGTTCGCGGCGCGCACCCTCGACATCGTCTGGCCCACCGCCGAGGGGACAGACGGCATGCAGCGGGCGCTCGAGCGCATCTGCACGCAGGCCCACGAGGCGGTCGCCGCCGGGGTCAACATCATCGTGCTCTCCGATCGGCGCCTGAACCGCCAGCAGGCGCCGATCCCCTCGCTGCTGGCCGTCTCCGCGGTGCACCATCACCTGGTGCGCGAGGGCATCCGCCTGCGCGCGGGCATCATCCTCGAGTCCGGCGAGCCGCGCGAGGTGCACCACTTCGCGACGCTGATCGGCTTCGGCGTGAGCGCCGTCAACCCCTACCTGCTGCTGGAGACGCTCGAGGAGCTTGTCTACAAAGGCCTCATCGCGCGCTCTGAGAACGGCGGCGAAGCGCCGCTCAGCAGCGAGGAGGCGGCCCAGAACCTCGTCAAGGCGATCGACAAGGGCCTCCTGAAGACGATCTCCAAGATGGGCATCTCCACGATCCAGTCCTACCGCGGCGCGCAGATCTTCGAGGCCGTCGGCTTGGACCGCGAGGTAATCGACCGGCACTTCACCGGCGCCGCCTCGCGCATCGGCGGCGTCGGTCTGAACGTGCTCGCGCGCGAGGCGCTGGAGCGCCACGCCCGCGCCTACCCCGCTCCCGTTGGCGAGGGCGTGGGC
>JBIOES010000215.1:0-1731 GCA_044446265.1 Solirubrobacterales bacterium | reverse complement strand
GTCTGGACGAGCACGCGTCCGTCTCCCCCCCGGCCCACGCGCCCGGCGAGCTGGGCGATCAGGGCGAACGTGCGCTCCTCGGCGCGAATGTCCGGAAAGCGCAGGGTGGCGTCGGCGTCGAGCACGGCGAGGGCGGTGGCGTTCGGGAAGTCGTGGCCCTTCGCCACCATCTGCGTGCCGATCAACACCCCCGCCGGGGCCGCCCCGAAGCGGCGCAACACCGCCCCGACGCCGCCCGCGGTCGCCGCCGAGCCCACGTCCGGGCGCGGAGGGCCTCCAATCGTGTCCGCGTCCAGCCTGAAGATCGGGAAGCGCTCCCCCTCACCCAGCGCCGCCTGCAGGTCGTGCTGCAGGCGCTCGGTGCCCGCGCCGTGGCGCGCCACCGCCGTCGAGCCGCACTCGCAGCGCGCCGGCGCCCGCTCGCGGTGGCCGCAGTGATGGCAGGCGATTCGCCCCTCCGCGCGGTGCAGCACCAGCGCCACATCGCACTGCGGGCAGCTCCATACCCGCCCGCAGGAGCGGCAGGAGAGAAAGTTCGACCAGCCTCTGCGGTTGAGCAGCACGATCGCCTTGCCGTCGCACCTGCGCACCTCCGCCAGCGCCTGCGCGGTCAGCGGGTGCAGGCCATGGCCCTGCTCGCGCATGTCCAGCACCTCCACCGGCGGCAGCGGACGGCCGTCGACGCGGCGCGGCAGGCTCAGGCGCTCAAGCTCATGGCGACTCTCCGGGCGCGGGGTCGCGCTGCCCACCAGCAGCAGCGCGCTCTGCTGCGCGGCACGCTTCGCCGCGACATCGCGCGCGTCGTAGCGGGGGTCCCCCTCGTGCTTGTAGGAGGAGTCGTGCTCCTCGTCCACCACGATCAGCCCGAGGTCCTCGATCGGCGCGAACACCGCCGAGCGCGGGCCCACGCACACGCGCGCCTCCCCCACCCGCAGCCGCCGCCACTCCTCGCGGCGCTGCGCCTGCGTCAGGCGCGAGTGCAGCACCGCCACGGTCTCCCCGAAGCGCGCCACGAAGCGGCCCACGATCTGCGGCGTCAGCGCGATCTCCGGGACCAGCACGATCGCGCCCCGCCCCCGCTCCAGCGCGCACGCCGCCGCGCGCAGGTACACCTCCGTCTTGCCCGACCCCGTGATCCCCTGCAACAGCAGCCGCGCCGCGCGCGCCGAGGCAGATCGGACGGGCGGAGATCCGATCGCCTCCTCGATGACCTCGAGCGCCCGCCGCTGGTCCTCTGTAAGCGGCGGCGGCTCACTGTGCAGCGCTCCGATCGGCTCATGTCGGGGGCGCGCGACGGAGCGCGGGCGCCGCTTGCGCACGCCGAGGCCGGCGGGTCCCTTGCCGGTCGCCCCGGGCGGCAGCACCAGCCGCAGCGCGCGCGCGACCGTCGAGCAGTACTCCGCCGCCATCCACTCCGCCAACGCCACCAGGTCGACCGGCAGGGCGGACGGGACTTGATCCAGCGCGCGCAGCGGGGCGAGCAGCTTCTCCTCGGCCACCTCGCTGTGCGCTGAGAGGCCCGTCACCACCCCCAGCACCTCGCGCCGGCCGAACGGCACCACCAGCATCGAGCCGACCGCGACCGCGCCGCCCGCGAACTCGGGGGGCAGCCGGTAGTCGAACGGCCCGCGCAGCGCGCGGGCCGTGGTCAGCGGCTCGACCTGGACGATCGAACTTGGCAGGGTGGCTGGGATCAGACCACCCTAGATGGAGCGCCGGACCGCCTCGCGC
>JBIOES010000214.1:0-1774 GCA_044446265.1 Solirubrobacterales bacterium | reverse complement strand
GGACCCGGATGCGCGCGGCGGTCATCTTGGCGCGCAGCAGCGGCTCGAACGAGCTGACCACGTCGTTCTCGCGCGCCAGGATCGCCTTCGCTTCGGCCAGTGCGCGCTCCGGGAGCAGGGGCAGCCGCTCGCGCAGCGCTCGCAGCACGCGTCCGCTCAGGTTGCGCAGCGACTGGTACTTCGATCGCCGGTCGAGCGACGAGTAGGGCTCCGGCGCGAACGCCGGACCGCCGTCGCTCGCGCTCATGGCCAGGTGCAGCTCGGCCAGTCGCGCCCCCAGACGCGCCACCGTGTCCCTGTAGCTGCCGATCATCGAGGCGACCACGGGCGGAGGCTCGCGCCCTGCGAGCAGCAGAGGGGATGCCGAGGGAGCCGCCGGCAGGTCCTCGCCGGGGCTGCGCGCCAGGACCCGGTCGTAGTAGCGGCCGACCTCCTTGAGCGCGAGCTCCCAGGCGGTGCCGACGTTGGGCACGAACGCGTGCAGGACCGCGACGGTCATCGGCTCGGAGCCCGGGCGGCGAAGCTCCAGGCACGCGCACAGCGCCGGAGCGATCCCGGCCGCGCGCCCCGCGAGGAACCTGCCCACTTCGACCTCGGGGCTCGACCCCTCCTCGAGCAGGCGCGCGAGCTTGAGCACGAAGCGATCGCCGTAGCGGAGCGTCGTGTGCTCGCGCTCGTGACCGAGCTTGCGCGGCTCGGCGGCCGCATCGGCATCGGGCAGCGTGATGTCGCCCAGCACCGACGCGGCGAGCCCGCCGTCGACCGTCTCGCGTCCCGAGACGATCCCGAGGATCACCCTGGCGGCAGCGGGGTCCTCCATGGCGTCGACCAGGGCGCCCCGCGCGTCTCCGATCTGCACCAGCGCGATCACGGATCCGGCGGGCCCGTGCGGCTCCCCGGCCACCCAGGCCATGGGCAGCGCGTACACCTCCGGATCGGCGTCCACGTACTCCACCTGCACGAACGCGAAGAAGACCGGCTGCCCCTGCACGCGGATGGCGCTGATGATCTGCGCGGAGCGCAGCGCGCGCCCGTGCCCCTGGTACCAGCTGCGCCCCTCGAGGAACGCGATGAGCGCGTCGCCCAGCAGCGGTCGCTCCTCGCCCAGCAGCAGCGCCTCGACGCTCGTGCACTCGACCAGGGCCGGTCGCGGCGGCATCGAGAGGCGCTCTTCGGTCACCCTCGGACGCTCGAGCTCGAACCAGTAGAACCCGTGCGGCCCCAGGGTCAGCGGGTAGGCGGCGTCGCCGATCGCCGGGAAGCGGGTCTTGCCGAACAGCTCCACCGGCGACAGCCCCTTGTGCCTGGACAGATCGAGCTGCGTGTACTGCGTGAAGCGCGACAGGTTGGCCACGACCAGGACCGTCTCGTCGCCGTGCTGGCGCACGAAGGCCAGGATGCGCGAGTTGGAGGGCGCGAGAAACTCCGTGCTCCCTCGCCCGAACGCGGTGAACCGCTTGCGCAGCGCGATGAGGCGCTTGGTCCACCAGAGCAGCGACGACGGGTTCTGCTGCTGGTTTTCGACGTTGAGCGACTCGTAGTGGTACTCGGGGTCCAGCACGACCGGCAAGATGAGCTGCTGCGGGTTGGCGCGCGAGAAGCCGGCGTTGCGGTCCATGCTCCACTGCATGGGCGTGCGCACGCCGTTGCGATCGCCCAGGTACACGTTGTCGCCCATGCCGATCTCGTCGCCGTAGTAGAGGACGGGCGTGCCGGGCAGCGAGAAGAGGAGGCCATCGAGCAGCTCGATCTTGCGCCGCGAGTTGCCCACGAG
>JBIOES010000213.1:0-1827 GCA_044446265.1 Solirubrobacterales bacterium | reverse complement strand
GCCGGCGGGGCCGTCGTCGTGGCGGTGGTGGTCGTCGTTTCGCTCGTCGTCCCCTGTTCGGGCGCGCTGGGCGCCGGGGTGCTCGCGGAGGCCGAGGTCACCGTGTCTTCGGCCGGCCCTCCCCCACTCGAACCGGCTGAGGCATCGGCGGAGGGGAGCGCTCCCGCCACGGGCCCGCCCAGACCCGCCGCGGTCAGTCCGCCCCCCGCGAGCGCCGACAGCATCGCGCGCCGCATCCAGCGGCGCGGGCTATTCATCGGCGGCCTCTCCGGGCCGTGCTCGTCGTGGCTTTCCATGATCGTGGTCGTACGTAAGGGCAGATGGGCACCTGATCACGGGCCAGCCCCCTTCCCCAGTCATATCGGCAGCCAAGCAAGAATCGCTAAAGGGTTCGTAATTCCAGCGTAAACGGGCCCCTCGAAAGGGCGTGCACAGGCCCCACGGTGGCCAGAGAGGGTGGACTCTAGCCGCGTCCGAGGCGGAATTCGCCGGTTGGCGACCCCCAGCGCTCCACGCACGATCACTTGCAGATCGAGCCAGCACGTCGAGCGCGTCAGGCAGGCACGCCAAGCGCGTCGGCTGGCACGCCGAGCACGTCAGGCGGACACGCCGGCGGGCGCGGGCGCGGTATCCAGAGGGCGCTGAGCCGCGGAGGAGGTGCGACGGACCACCACAACCCGGCCGCCGCGCTCGGGATTGAGCGTGATCGAGCGCCGCACGACCCGCTCGGAGCGGGGCTCGGCGGGCGCCAGCTGCACGTCCGCGAGCACCGTCTGCAGGACGCGCTTCATCTCCAGCTGCGCGAAGCTTGCGCCCAGGCAGCGGCGCACGCCGCCGCCGAAGGGGATCCACGTGTAGGTGCCCGCGGGGCGCTCCAGGAAGCGCTCCGGGAGGAAGGCTCGCGGATTGGGGTAGATCTCCTCGCGGCGGTGCATCAGATAGATGCACGGCGCCACAGCCACTCCGGCGGGAACCAGGTGGCCGCCGAACTCCATCGGCTCGGCCAGCTTGCGCACCACCACGGGCAGCACGGGGCGCAGGCGCAGGGTCTCCTTGATGACAGCGTCGAGGTACTCCTCGCTCTCGCCCGCGGCGGCCTCGGCGCGCAGCCGCTCGAGCTTCTCGGGGTGGCGCAGCAGGCGCTCAAAGGCCCACGACAGCGAGGTGGCGGTGGTCTCGTGGCCGGCCACCAGCAGCGTCATCAGCTCGTCGCGCAGTTCCTCGTCGCTCATCCCCGCGCCGTCCTCGTAGCGCGCCTGCACGAGCAGCGAGAGGATGTCCTCGCGCTGCTCCAAGTCGGGCTCCGTGCGCCGGCGGCGGATCTCCGCAAGGACGGCCTCGTCGACCGGGTCCATCATCGCGCGGAAGCGGCGGTTGCGCATCAGTCGCACGGGGCCCAGCAGAGCCAGCAGCGCCAGCAGGCGCGGGTTGGTCAACGCCCGGATGGTGCTCCGCAGGAGCTCACGCAGGTGCGCCAGCCGATCGGCCTCCGTAACGCCGAAGACCGCGCGCATGATCACCTCCAGGGTGATCGCCTGCATGCGGGGCATCAGCGCGAAGGGCTCTCCCACCGGCCAGCTCTCGATGTCGGCCCGTGTGGCATCCGCCATCAGCTGCTCGTAGCGCTGCATCCGCTCGCCGTGGAAGGGCGGCAGCATCAGCTTGCGATGGGCCATGTGGGTGGGCTCATCCAGGAGCAGCACCGAGCGCGGTCCCACCACAGGCTCGAGCACCGCGTTGGCTTCGCCCGCGCGCAGCAGCGCGGGGTCGCCGGTGAACACGCGCTTGATGTCCTCGGGGTCGCACAGGAACACCCACGTGTTCTCG
>JBIOES010000212.1:0-1929 GCA_044446265.1 Solirubrobacterales bacterium | reverse complement strand
CGCGTAGGCGGGCTGCGCCGGCGACTGCGTCCCGGAGGACCCCGGGACCTCGCGGGCCGGTCGGCGCCCGGCGATCGCTGCCGCCCGAGCCTGGGCGGCTCGCACCTGCGACGGCCCTCCGCTCACTCCGGCTCACCGCTCGGCGGCGCGGCGGCCTCCGTCCGGTCATCGTCGCGGCCTGCCCGTCCGTTGCTCGCCGGATCGACCGGTCGGTCTGCTTCCGGCGCTCGCCGGGAGCGGCGACCGAGCCGGCGGGCGGCGCGCTCCACCCACGCATCGGCGTCGCGCGAGGAGTCGCGCACCCTGCCGGCCACCTGATCGACGAAGCCGATGCTCTGGAGCGTGATCGCTTCGGTGACCGGCGGGCTGCGGGCGATCTCGTCCACGAGGACCCACAGCTCCTCGCTTTCGAGCAGCCGCGTGACGGTCTCCTGCAGCAACGGGCTCTTGAGCACCTGCGCGAGCATGCGCTCGCTGGCCGGGCTGCTCAGCACGCGCTCGAGCAGGCGCTCGGCGCCCTCGCTTTCGAGCACGCGCGCGAGCGAGTCCTGCGTGCGCTCGCTGTCCAGGGCGGCGGCGATCATCCGCTCCAGCTCGGGCCCCTCGAACACGCGCATCACGATCTGTTCGGCGATGCCGTCCTGGAGCACGCGCTGGGCAACGTGCTGCGCCACGCCCGACGCCTCGATGCGTTCGAGCACGCGGTCGACGGTGTCGTCGGCGAGCACGACGTCCAGCGCGTCGAGGGCCATCCGGCCGGTCGTCTCGATGGCGGCCTGGCGTGTGCGTCGCTCGACCTCCAGCCCCGCCTCGACGACGACCACCGTGCCCCTCAGGGGAAGCGTCACCGTGCGCGCGCCGGCGCTCGCCAGCGAACCCAAGAGGCTCATGGACCGCCCGGGTTCGACACGGTGCGCAAGCGCGTTACCGCTGGACCCTCCGGCTCACGAGGGGCAGCTCACCGGCGCAAGTGTCTGCTTGAAGGAGTTGCCGAGCTGGGTGAGCGCGGACTTGAATTGAGCCTCGGCGCTGCTGATGGACAGGTTCGAGGTCAGGCTCGAGGCGATCGAGCTGACCTGGCTTTCGAAGGTGTGCGCGGCCGCCTGGACCTGTTCCTTGCGCGCCTGGTTGAGGTTCGGCTGCGCGCTCTTGATTTTTTCGAGGTCCTTCTTGATCGCTTCGAAGGAGGTCTTGGCCTTTTCGACCGAGCTCGTGCTGAGCGTCAGCGATTCAAGCGACGCGATCTGCTTGGAGATGTCGTTTCTCGCGCTGCAGACCTGCTTTTCGGCCTTTTCCTGGGACGATTCGCCGCAGCCGGCGAGTGCCAGCACCCCGAGCGCCACCGCCGCGAGCGCGGGCAGCCGTGCGAGCGGAGGAGTGCGACGCCTGTCCTGCGTGTCCTGCGCCGATGTCACGCGCTCGATCATTGCAGGATCATGATCAAAAGGGCGGACGGTGGGCCCGGCTAGCCCGTCAGCCCGACGATGCCGTTGCGCAGGAGGGCGGCTGCGAGCAGCACCAGGATCACGCCGGCGACCACGCGGGCTCTGCGCTCCAGCCAGCCCCGGACCCTGTGGAGCACGCGCATCGTCGCCTCGCGCCTGACCAGCAGCATCACCAGGGCCACCAACAGCGGCAGCAGCGACACCAGGGCAAACAGCGTCCAGTCGAGGATGTACTGCGCGGCGCTCGGGTTCAGCTGCGAGATCCCCTTCAGCGCGATCGGGATGAAGCCGCCCGGATTGGCAAGCGCCGCGCCGGCCCCGACGATGGCAAGCACCGGCGAGGATGCCAGCCGGCTCATGCGATCCATCATCGCCGCCGTCCGCTCCGGGTTGGGAGGCCGGCGGGCCATGCGCAGGACATAGAGCAGGACCAGCACGCCGAACACCAGGTCGAGCACCGATACCCACGTCTTCGGTTCGGAGG
>JBIOES010000211.1:0-1935 GCA_044446265.1 Solirubrobacterales bacterium | reverse complement strand
CCGAGCCCGGTCTCGCGCGGCTGTGCGTCGTCGTGGCGCTGGGCGCCGGCCGGGGGGTGCTGTTTCGCCGCGCCGAGTTGCTGGAAGCGCTCTGGGTGGTGGTGGATCGCGGGCCCGCCGCGGGCGGCGCAAAGCCGGCCCGCACCACCTCCGGCAAGCGCTCGCGCGCGGCGCGCGAGCCCGCGGAAATCACCGCGGAAGGGGTCGTGGGCGCCGTCTTCGCCGTTCTGCACACCCGACTGCTGGCGGGCGGCAGGCGGCCGCTCACAGATTTGGTGGGGCCGCTGATGAGCATGATCGTGCTGCCCTATCTCGGCGCGCGGGTGGCCAGCAACGAACTCACCAAACCGGCGCCCAAGTTCCCCAAGCCCGGTCGTGGATCTCAGGTCCTGCGCAAGGATCCGCTGGAGGGCCTTGACATGCGGCTCACCTACCGGACGGTGCGCGTGCTATCGGTCATCGGCGAGCATCCCGGCGCGAGCAATCGCGAGGTCGCCGAGGGCTCGGGTATCGCCGATCAGGGGCAGATCTCGAAGCTCCTGGCACGCCTGGAGCGCCTAGAGCTGATCGAGAACCTGGGGGCGGGCCAACTCAAGGGAGCCTCCAACGCGTGGCGTCTCACCGAGCGGGGCGGACAGGTGGAGCGAGCGACCCGCCCGCGGTGAGCCCCAAGGTGCTCTACCGTGAGCAGAGCCGATGCTGGCACGGACAGGGCAGCAGCGAGTGGAGCAGCACGACGCCCGGGTTGGCGAGGACCTGCGACGGGCGCGCGATTCGCTGCTCTCGGCGGTGCTGGACACCGCGCCCGATTGCGTGATCGTGATCGATACCGAGGGGGTTGTGGTGGAGCTCAACCCCGCGGCGGAGCGCACCTTCGGCTATCGCCGCGAGGAGCTGCTTGGCAGGGATCTGGCGAGGCTGGTGGTTCCGCCCTCGCTGCGCGAGCGCTACGGCCAGGGTGTGCGCTGCCTGCGTGAGGGCGAGTCGGCGTCGATCGTGAACCGGCGTATGGAGCTCACGGGGATGCGCGCCGATGGGAGCGAGTTTCCGATCGAGCTCACCGTCACTCGCGTGGCCGATGAGCCCGCGCTGTTCGCGGGCTTCGTTCGCGACGCCACCGAGCAGCGCAAAGTCACCGAGGGCAAGGATCTGCTGGCGGCGGCCGGCGCGGCCTTCGACGCCTCGCTCGACCCCCAGCAGACGATGCGCACTATCGCGCGGATGGCGATCCCGCAGCTGGCCGAGCTATGCGTGATCGATCTCATCCGCGAGGATGGGCTGCTCGGCGATTCGGTGGTGGCGGCAGCGGACGAGCGACTGGCGCGACGTCTCGAGCAGCTGCGCGCACGGGAGCCGCTGCACCCCGCGGGCGATCATCCTGTGGCACGCGCGCTGCGTTCGCGCGAGCCGGTGGTGATGCATGACCTGAGCACCCCCGAGGCGCTCGAGCAGGTGGCGCAGAGCCCCGCGCACAGACGCCTGATCGAGGGAGCGGGCTATCGCTCGGCCGTGGTCATCAGGATGGCGGCGCGCGGACGGCTGCTCGGCGCGCTGTCGTTCCTGAACGCCCCCGATGGCGTCTTCGACGCCGATCGCCTGGCGTTGATGCAGGATCTCGCGGGCCGCGCGGCGATGGCGCTCGATAACGCGAACCTCTACGCCGAGCGCACCCGTGTGGCCCGCACGTTGCAGCGCAGCCTGCTGCCCGACGCACTGCCCGTGGTGGCCGGTTTGCAGCTGGCCTCCGTCTATCGCCCCGTCGGGCAGGGCAGCGAGGCGGGCGGGGATTTCTACGACGTCTTCGAGGCGCCCTCGGGCTGCTGGCTGGCGGTTGGCGACGTCTGCGGCAAGGGCACCGAGGCCGCGGCGGTGACGGCGATGGTGAGGCACAGCATCCGCGCGCTCGCGATCCAGCAGCCCAGCCCGGCTGAGGTG
>JBIOES010000210.1:0-1937 GCA_044446265.1 Solirubrobacterales bacterium | reverse complement strand
GTGCTGAGCCTGCTCGCGGCAATCCCCGGCATCCTGCTGCTGCTCGGCGGGGTGGTGGTGCTGCTGCGGCGGCGTGACTTCCGCGCGCTGCGTTCGCAGTACGGTGGCCCTGACTCGCTCGGCGGCGGCGACAAGCCCTGAAGGCTGGCTACTTCTTCAGCGGCGCCTTCTGCGGCGCGCTGTCCTCGTTCTCATCCTCGTCGACCGCGGCATCCGCGTCCAGCGCCTGCAGCTCCGGCATGGTGTCAGAGAGCGTGTTGCGCGCGCGGCTGGCGCGCTCATCGACGTACATCAGCTCGTGCTTGCCGATCAGCACCACGTCGCCATCGTTGAGGTAGTGGCGCCGCACGCGGTTGGACTTCACGAAGATGCCGTTGGTGCTGTTGAGATCCTCGACCACGCACGAGTGCGGCGTCGTGACCACCTGGCAGTGGTGACGGCTGATGAAGCGGCTGTCGATGTGCACGTCGTTGTCGGGCGTGCGGCCGATGATCAGCCGCCCCGGGCGCAGTGCCACCTCCTGCACGGTGCGCCCATCGGTGGCGATCAGCAGCCGCGCGAGCGCCGGGCGGCCGTCCGCCGTGGTGGCCGGTTTCGGCGGCGGCAGCCGCTCGGCCTCGGCCGCGTGGTGGTGCGGGCGGTGGGCGAAGTCCTTCCACTGCAGCTCCTGCACCGCGGCGTTGATGTCCGCGAGCGTTACGCTGGCGCGGTCGGCGGTGAAGGCCGCCATCATGGCGGTGTCGCACAGCGTATTGACCAGGCGCGGCACGCCGCCGCTGTAGCGGAAGATCTCCGGGTAGGTGTCGCTGGCAAACAGCGCGCGATCCCCGGCGCCGGCCACCTCCAGGCGGTGCTGGATGTAGCCCCGCGTCTCGCTCTCGCTCAGGGTCTGCAGGTGAAAGCGCAGACGCACGCGCTGCGTCAGCTGCGCGAGCTCGGGCGCGTCGAGCTTGTCGTTGAGCTCGGGCTGCCCGGCAAGGATGATGCGCAGCACCTTCTCCTTGGTGGTCTCCACGCCCGAGAGCATGCGGATTTCCTCGAGCACCTTCATGCTCAGGTTCTGCGCCTCGTCGACGATCAGCAGCACGCGGCGGCCGGCGGCGTACTGCTCGATGAGGAAATTGTTGAGCGTCGTGATGAGCTCGGCTTTGCGCATCTTGAAGGGTGAGAAGCCGAACTGCGCCAGCACCGACTGCAGGAAATCGATGGCGGTCACCTGCGTCTGGTTGATCTGCGCGACCACCACGTCCGCGGGCACTTCCTTCAGGAAGGACTCGATCAGGGTGGTCTTGCCCGAGCCGATCTCGCCGGTGATGACCACGAACCCGTCCGTGAACCAGATGGTCGATTCCATGTACGCCTTGGCGCGTGCATGCTGTTTCGACAGGTAAAGGAATTGCGGGTCCGGGCTTAGGCGGAACGGTAATTCCTTGAGCTTGAACGGTTCCAGGTACATGCGTGTTGACTCGAGCCCGATGTTACGGGAAGCCAACGCCGGCGGCCAAATCCTCGAGTAGTTTTAAGGCGTATGCGTCACGGCGGGCGGCCGAAGGCTCGACCAGCGTCACATGCCCCACCTTGCGCCCGGGGCGGGGCTGCTTGCCGTAGTCGTGCAGGTGCAGCCCCGGGGTCTTCAGCAGCCCCTCCCGCGCCGGGATGCTGCCGATGAGGTTGATCATGGCGCTGTGGCCGAGCGCGCGCGTGCTGCCGAGGGGCAGATCGAGGATCGCGCGCAGGTGGTTCTCGAACTGGCTGGTCGCCGCGCCCTCGATGGTCCAGTGCCCGGAGTTATGGACCCGCGGGGCGATCTCGTTGGCAATCAGCCGGCCGCGGCGCACGAAGAACTCGATGGTGAGGATGCCGGCGTAGCGGAAGTGATGCAGCAGGCGCGCCAGGTACGTCGCCGCGCGCGCCTGCCAGGCTCGCGCTCCGTAGGG
>JBIOES010000209.1:0-1949 GCA_044446265.1 Solirubrobacterales bacterium | reverse complement strand
GCCGCGGAGATGGCGAAGCGACGCCGCGGCGGCATCGTGTATCTCCTCGACGAGCCGACGACCGGCCTTCACTTCGCGGACGTCCAGCGGCTGCTCGAGGTGCTGCAGCGGCTGGTGGCAGCCGGCAACAGCGTGGTCGTGATCGAGCACAACCTCGACGTGATCAAGAGCGCCGACCGGATCATCGACATGGGCCCCGAGGGCGGCGAGGAGGGCGGTCTGGTCGTGGCGTCGGGCACGCCCGAGGAGGTCGCGGCGGAGCCGGCGTCGCACACGGGCCAGTTCCTCGCCGAGATCCTCACGCCGACCCCCAAGCGGAAGGCCAAGGCCCCGGCGCGCAAGCGGCGTGCCAAGGTTGCCGCGTGACCTTCTCCACCCGGGGCTTGACGGCCCGTGGGTGACCTCGCTCGCGACGCGCGCCTGTGGGCACAGAAGTGGCGCTGGTACGAGCGCAACTCGCTGCCCTGGAACCGCGCGCAGATACACATGCGCTTCATGCGCAGCGAGGCGTTCGTGCGCTGGCCGGTGCACGGCAACGTGCTCGAGGCGATGCGCGAAGGACGCCTTCAGATCGGAGCCGGGACGCTGCTGGAGCCGAATGTGTGGATCACCGCGCCCGGCCGCGCGCGCGTACGCATCGGCAAGGGCACGTTCCTGAACATGGGAGTGATGATCGCCTCAGAGGAGCTGGTCGAGATCGGCGATCACTGCATGCTGGCCAACGGCTGCTTCGTCAGCGACTCTAGCCACCGCTACGACGATCCCACGCGGCCCATCACGTGGCAGGGCTTCACCTCGAAAGGACCCACGCGCATTGGCGACAACTGCTGGCTGGGGGCCAATGTGGTCGTCACCAGCGGAGTGAGCATCGGCGAGCGCTGCGTGATCGGCGCCAACAGCGTCGTTACGCGCGACATCGAGCCCTTTTCGCTGGCCGCGGGGGCGCCCGCCAAGGTGCTCAGGAGGATCGAGTACGGGGATCCGCCGGCGCAGCTCGATGACGCGGGCGCCCAGCAGCAGCCGGCGCCCGCGCCATAGGCCGATGCGTCAGGCCAGCAGCTCGTGCAGCTCCGCCAGCTCCGCGGGGTCGATCGAGTAGGTGTGCTCCGGGCCGGGATAGCGCCGCTCGCGCACGTCCTCGGCGTAGGCGGCGACGCCGGCGTTCATGTCCTCCTGCAGGGAGGCGTAGCGCTTGACGAAGCGCGGCCCCAACCCGTCGCGGATGCCCAGCAGGTCGTGGAACACGAGCACCTGCCCGTCCGTGGCGGGGCCGGCGCCGATGCCGATCACCGGCACCTCCATGTGGGGCATCAGCTCCTCGGTGACGGCTGCGGGGATCGCCTCGAAGACGATCGCGAAGCACCCGGCGTCCTGCAGCGCCAGCGCCTCGGCGGCGATGCGCGCGGCGGCGGAGGCGGTGCGGCCCTGCGCCTTCCAGCCCCCCAGCGCGGTGGAGGACTGGGGGGTGAGCCCGACGTGGCCCATCACGGGGATGCCCGCGCCGACGATCGCACGCGCGCGATTAACCGAAGCCCACCCCCCGCCCTCGAGCTTGACGGCGCCGCAGCCGGCCTCCTTGACCATCCGCACCGCTGTGGTGAGCGCCTGCTCGTCGGAGATCTCATAGGACCCGAAGGGCAGGTCGCCGATCAACAGCGGCGTGGTGAGCCCGCGGCGCACCGCGCGCGCGAGCACCATCATGTCCTCGAGCGCAACCGGCGTTGTGGCGGAGTAGCCGAGCACGGTCGTGGCGGCGGAGTCGCCCACCAGCACCAGGTCCACGCCCGCGGACTCCGCGGCGCGCGCGGAGGGGTAGTCGTACGCAGTGACCATCACGAGCGGCTCGCCGAGGCGCTTCTTCTCGGCCAGCAGCGGCAGCGTCATCGGCAGGCGCCCGGGGTCTGAGGGAGCGTGCAGCTTGGAGTGGCCGGTGGGGTGGGGCGTGGGGC
>JBIOES010000208.1:0-1981 GCA_044446265.1 Solirubrobacterales bacterium | reverse complement strand
GCCGAGGGCGGCGAGGACCCGGGTCGCACGAGCCGTCCCGCGGGTCACCGACCGCTTGAGTTGGCCAGGCCCGAAGGTGAAGTCCACCACACGCACCGAGCGCAAGGCCTGGAGGGCTTCCGTCGAGGACAGATCGAGCCCGGCGGTTTTGAGCTTCTTCTCGATCGCGCGATGCAGGAGGAAGGCGAGCGTGGCCACGAAGATGTGCGCCTGGACCCGCGCGTCCGTTTGGTGGTAAATCGGGCGCATCTCGATCACGTCCTTGAGGTTGGCGAAGGCGCGCTCGACCTCGCTCAGCTCTTTGTAGATCTGCACCGCCTCGACGGGGGTGAGCTGCGGCTCTTCCGTCTGGATGAGATACTTCCCCTCATACGCTTCCTCCCGCTTGAGGTTGACGGGATGCTCGAAGAAGCGGAAGCGCCCGGCCGTGTACTCCCAGTCGTAGTACCGGTAGCCGTGCCAGCGGCCGAGGAGCCGCGCCGCCGCGGCGCCGATCTTGGCGGGGGCCTTGAGGGTCCCCTGCGCCACGCGCCGGTCGAGGGCCTCGAGTTGCGTGCGCACCCGGTCCATGGCTTTGAGGCGCTGCGCGCGCTCGTAGGCGAGCCGCTCGTCGCTCTGGACGACGAAGATGCGGACGCCCGCCTCATCAGCGGGGACTTCCTGCACCTGCGTCTTGGGCGGTGCGGCCTGCTCACGCGCCGTGATCCCCACCGGACACGCCGTCCACGGCCCCGTCGCGCGCTCGATGTACCGGGAGACGGCCTCCCGCCGGCGGCGCGTGAGCCCCACGACGTAGCCCTGCTGGCGCGCCCGCACGAGGGCCACGTTGGCCGAGGTCACCATGCCACGATCGCCCACGAAGACGACACGCCGCAGGCCGAAGCGCTGCTCCAGATCGGTCAGCACCTGGGCGACGGTCTTCGCGTCGCGCCAGTTGCCCTGGAACACGTGGTGCGTGATCGGCCAGCCGTCGACCATGACCAAGCCCACGAGCACTTGCCGATTGCGTGGCTTGCCGTCGCGACTGTGCCCGTGCGCGCCGAGCGTCGGGGGGCCCTGGCCCTCGAAGTACGTCGACGTGAGGTCGTAGAGCACCAGGTCCACCTTGAGCGAAAACAGATCACGCAGCCGCAGATAGAGGGCCTGCTCGATCTGTGCCTTGCGGGCGGCAAGCTGATCGAGGGTCCGGTACCACTGTTTGAGCTGCCGCCCCGCGACCCGCACGCGCGGCCACCGACTCGCCCGCCGCTCGGCCTCGTCCCGCCACTCCGGCACCCAGCGCCGCCCCTGCCGATCACAGACGAAGTCCACCTCCAGCCACCGCGCCAGCCCATGCTCGCTCGTCGGGGCGCTGAGGCGGTTCGCCACCAGGACCAGGGCGCGATCCGACAATGCCCGCCCGTCAGACTGGCCCCGGCCTCCCTGCTGATCGAGCAGGGCGTCCAGCCCGAGCTCGCGCCACAGCGTGCGCGCCACCAGCATCGGGCCCCAATCCCACGCCTCCGTCGCCTGGATCTGCCCCACCCGCACGCGCTCGCGCGGCGGCGCTCCGCGGAGCAGGCGAATCAGCGAATCGAGGTGCGCGGCGAGGAGATCCTTCCGCCCGAGATTGCAGACGACGCGCTGCTTGTTCTTGCCGTGCTCGCGATAGGCCTCGACGAGCCGCACGTACTCGTGCTGCACGCCCGCGCCCCCCGCGGCCTTCACCGTGCGGAGAAACATCGCCCCCTCCTGTCATGGCATTCTAGGAGGCGACGTCTTCGTACATCAAGAACTATATGCTACGTGTCTGTCACTACGTATTTCTCACGGGAGGATCCGCACTCTCGCCCATTCACGCACTTACACAGCGTTCCCCTCTCCAAGAGGGGAAACATAGGCTAGGGCCGGCGGATCGGTGGCAGCGGCTAGCTTCCCGGGGAGAGCTCGTGGTAGATGTTGCGCCCGCGCGTCTCGCGCAGGAGCAGGCTCAGCCCTGCCG
>JBIOES010000207.1:0-1993 GCA_044446265.1 Solirubrobacterales bacterium | reverse complement strand
GGTGTCGCCGCTGCCCAGCAGCACGTCATCCAGCAGGATCCAGGGACGTGAGCGCCCGGCATTGAGCGTCAGCGAATGGCGCAGCAGTTCCTCGGCCTGCGGCCACAGCCGCGCGGCCGCGTAAAAGCGGGCGAGATCCTCGGCCGGTCCGGGCAGGCCCGGCGCCGCGGCCATCGAGGCGCGCAGCAGGCGCTCACCCGTTCCCCACTCGCGCTGGTCGAAGGCCTCGTCGCCCCGCATCCACAGCGTGCGATAGGAGCGCGGCGCGTCGCGCTGGAGCGCGGCGTACCAGTGGTCCACGTCGCGCCACGTATCCTCGCGCGCGATGCCGCGCGCGGCGCCCAGCACCAGGACGAACGCCAGCAGCGCGCCGGCGACCCTGGGCCAGGGCAGCATGGCGAGGCCGCAGGCCAGCGCGAGCATCACGCCCCACGAGGGCAGGAACAGCGTGCGCTCGGCGAGGACGATCTCCGTGGGCACGAGCACGTTGGAAACCGGGACCAGCGTCAGCAGCAGCCAGGCGAGGCCGAGCGCGACGCCGGGCGCCGTGCGCCGCGTCCGCCAGGCCGACCATCCGGCGCCGCCCCACAGCGCGAGCGCGACCGCGTGGCGCACGGTGAAACCGAGCGAGACAGGTAGCTGCGCGGTCGAGTAATCCGCGGAGAGCCGCGCGGGGAACAGCAGGAGCCGCCACCATTCGGCCGAAATCCCGAACATGGCCCACGCCCGCTGCGGCAGCGAGAGCCCTTCGAGGCCCGGGGCGAGGCCCCCGGCGCCTAACGCTCCGCCCGTGACGTGCGACCTCAGGGCGAAGTAGACGGCGATGGGCAGCGCCGCGCTCGCGGCCGGCGCGATCATCGCGCGCCAGGACTCCCGCCTGACGAGGAGCACGAGCGCGACCGCCAGCGGCAGCGTCGCGCCGTGTTCCTTCGATGCGATCGCGAGCGCCGATCCGAGCGCGACGCCCACGAGCCACCATCGCTGCCGTCCGGCGCGGAGCGCGCACAGCAGCGCGATCGCGTACCCCGTCGCCGCCATCAACTCGGCCCGACCCACGATGCCGGCCGTGGCCTCCACGTGGACCGGGTGCACGGCGAACAGCAAACCGGCCGCGAGGCCGATGCGCGCGTCGGTCAGGGACGCGGCAAGCAGTCCGAGCGCCGCGGCGGCGAGCGCGGCCCACAACACGTTGACGGCGTGGAACCAGTGCGGGCTGTCGCTGACGCGGTAGTCGAGCGCCCAGGAGGCGAGCACCGCGGGCCGCCACAGCCGGCCCCCGAAGGTGCGCGGCCAGTAGGGCTCCATGAGCAGGGACGAGAGCGACATCGGTGGGTGGAGGATCGGGCGATGCTCCACGACCCACACGTCGTCCTCGACGAAGCCGTTGCGGACGGACGGCGCGGCGATGGCCGCGGCGACGAGGCCCGACAGCAGCGCGACGTGGAGCGCCCGCAGGCGGGGCGTGTGCGCCCTCGTCAGCCGCCCGATGCGGGCGCGGGCGTGGTGCGCAGAAAGCGCGGCGCGTGACGGGCGTGGGTCGCCTGCTCGAAGGCGAAGGCGGCTTTGAGCAGCACCGCCTCGCTCCACGCCTTCCCGAAGAACGAGAGTCCGATCGGGAGCTCGAGCGTGTAGCCCATCGGCACGGTGATGTGCGGGTAGCCGGCGATCGCAGCCGGCGTGGTGCAGTTGCCGATGCCGGCGGGGTCGCCATTGGCGAGATCGATCGGCCAGGCCGGCGCCTGGGTCGGGCACACGATCGCGTCGAGCCGATGCCGCGCCATCACGGCGTCGATGCCGAGGGTGCGGGCCCAGCGCAGGCACGTAGCGCGGGCGCGGCGGTACTCGGGCGAGGCGAGCCCGCGCTTGGCTTGCGCCTTGATCATGGTTTCCTGCGCGAAGTAGGGCATCGAGCGCGCGCGCTCGCGCTCGTTGAACGCGATCACGTCGGCGAGCGACTTGACCGGCGCGTTCGGTCCGAGCCCGCGGAGGTACG
>JBIOES010000206.1:0-2005 GCA_044446265.1 Solirubrobacterales bacterium | reverse complement strand
TCTCCGAACAGATCCAGCAGGCCGCGGCCCAGGCCATCGATCAGCTGCTCGCGGGGGGCAACCTGGGCGTGCTGGGGGCGCCGCCCGACCTGATCGGGCTGAGCCAGATCCCGCCCGCGCTGCATCAGATCCTCGCCCACCAGCCGCCCGGGCCCGAGCGCAGGCAGCTCGAACGGATCTCGTCGTTCGCCAACTTCGCTGCCCAGAACCTGTCCCTGAGCAAGAACGTGATGTCCACCGTGAGCCAGCCGATCCATGACAAGAGCAGTCTGCTGCACGGCAGCCGCACCCCGCTGAACACGTTCGCGGTCGTCGTGGCGGTGACCCTGTCGTTGATGTTCATCGGCGTTCTGCTGGCGGCCGGGGGGATGGCGCTCGAGCGTGAAGAGCACGTGCTCCTGCGGCTGGTGCGTGGCCTCATCTCGCGCGAGCGCCTGCTGGTCGAGAAGGCCCTGCTGGCCGCGGGCTGCTCCTTCGTGGTCGCGTTTGCGATGCTCGCGGGGGTGAGCGCGTTCGTCGCGCTCGACTGGAGTCGCGTGGGGCTGTGGCTGGCAGCACTCGCATTCAGCGCGCTCGCATTCAGCGCGCTCGGGGTGGCGATCGGCGCGCTCGCTCACGAGGTGCGCGCGGCCTCCCTGCTGGCCTTCCTGCTCTCGCTTCCGCTGGCCTTCCTCGCGCTCGTGCCGGCGGGGTCGGTGGCGGTCGGGCTGTACGACGCGATCGGGGTGATCTCGTTCGTGTTTCCCTTCAAGGCCTCGCTGCAGGCGCTGGACGCAGCCGTCAACGGTGCGTCCCCTCCGATCGGCTCCGCTCTGCTCCACCTGGCTGCCCTCATGGTCCTGTTCGCCGCGCTCGCCCGCGCCGGGCTGCGGCGCGTCGAATGAGTGCGCACGCCGCTCTGCACCTCCGCACCGAGAACGCTCTAACCTGGAAAGGCGATGGCCTTTCCCAAGACGCGCATGCGCCGACTGCGCGCCAGTGCCGGTCTGCGCGGGCTCGTGCGCGAGACAGAGCTGAGCGCGGGCAGGCTCATGCTGCCGCTGTTCGTGGTGGATTCGAGTTCCACCGAGCCGGCGCGCGAGCCGATCTCCACGATGCCCGGCGTCGAGCGTCTGTCCATCTCCGCCGCGGTCGCGGAGGCGCGCGAGGCGGCGGCTCTGGGGATCGGCGCGGTGATGCTGTTCGGCATCCCCGCCGAGAAGGACGAGCACGGATCGGGGGCGTGGGACGAGGAGGGAGTCGTGCAGGAGGCGACGCGCGCTATCAAGCGGGCGCTGCCCGAGTTGCTCGTGGTCACCGACGGGTGCCTGTGCGAGTACACGGTCCACGGGCACTGCGGCGTGCTGCGCGATGACGGGGTGGTCGACAACGACGCCACCATCGAGCTGCTCGCGCGCACAGCCGTAAGCCACGCGCGCGCCGGCGCCGACCTGGTCGCTCCCTCGGACATGATGGACGGGCGCGTCGGTCTGATCAGGACCGAGCTCGACGGTGAGGGCTACTCCGAGATCCCGATCCTGGCCTACTCGGCCAAGTTCGCGTCAGCCTTCTACGGGCCGTTCCGCGAGGCCGCCGGCTCCACCCCCGCGTTCGGCGATCGGCGGGGATACCAGCTGGACCCCGCCAACGGCCAGGAGGCGGTGCGCGAGGCGCTGCTGGACGTGCAGGAGGGGGCGGACATGGTCATGGTCAAGCCGGCGCTCGCCTACGGCGATCTGATCAGCGCGGTCAAGCGTGCCACCGGACTGCCCCTGGCGGCGTACAACGTCAGCGGCGAGTATGCGATGGTCAAGGCGGCGGCCGCCGCCGGCTACCTCGACGAGCGTGCGACCGTCCTCGAGATCCTCACCTCGCTGCAGCGAGCGGGCGCGGACACGATCATCACCTACCACGCAAAGGACGCAGCCCAGTGGCTCATAGAGCAGACCCGATGAGCCCGGCAGCGAACGTGGACGGCAAGAGCGCGCTGGAGGTCGAGCGCGCGAGTGCCGCGATCGCGAAGACC
>JBIOES010000205.1:0-2024 GCA_044446265.1 Solirubrobacterales bacterium | reverse complement strand
GCCCTGACGTCACCCTACAAGTTTTATCAGTTCTGGATGAACGCCGACGACCGCGACGTGGAAACCTACCTGAAGCTCTTCTCGCGACGGGAGAAGGACGGCCCGGACGGGATTACCGCCTTGATGGGGATGCACGCGCGGCACCCCAGCGAGCGCCAGGGGCAGAGCTATCTGGCAAGCGAGCTGACCGAGCGAGTGCACGGCAAGGCCGCCATGGAATCCGTCGTGGCTGCGACGTCGATACTGTTCAGCGAATGGGATCCGCACCTCGCCCAGCCGGGTGCGTTCGACGTCCTGGCGCAGGAGATCCCCGCCGCCACCGTGCCGCGCGACGGCCTCCTCCTGATCGACGCCCTGGTGACGGCCGGCCTCGCGAAGTCGAAGGGTGACGCCCGGCGCCAGATCGAGCAGGGGGGTGTGTACCTCAATCAACGCCGTGCCACCGATCCCGCGCAGACCCTCGGCGAAGGCGACTGGCTCGCCGGTGGCAATCTGCTGTTGCGGAAGGGAAAGAAGGACTACGCCCTGCTGCGCGCCGCCGAAGCGTAACGCCGCGGCCTAGACCACCCCATCCAGCACCTCCAGCACCCGCTCCATTTCCTCCGCGGTATTGTAGAGATGCGGAGACAACCGGATCCCCCCTTCGCGCAGCGAACAGACGACGTGCGCCCGTTTGATGGCGTGGTAGGCCTCCACGGCGCGCGCGGGCGCAAGACACAGGATCGCCGAGCGGTGGCGCTCCGCGCGCGGCGACACGACACGCACCCCGCGCGCGTCGGCCCAGCGCAAGATCGGCTCGTGCAGGCTCCGCGTGACTTCGGCGATGCCCGCGATCCCGATCTCGAGCAGCAGCTCGACTGACTGCGTGAACCCGTAAAAATCCTGATAGGGCAGCGTGATCATCTCGAAGCGCCGGGCGTCGGTGCGGAAATTCGGGTTGTACTCGGTGAGCCGCGAGAAATCGTCGGTCCCCTCGAACGCCATCCACCCGGGCATGGCGGGCTCGAGCAGCGGGATCAGCTCCTTGCGCACGTAGACGAATCCCGACCCCCACGGCGACAGCAGCCACTTCTGGCCGCCGCAGGCCAGCACGTCCACCGGGGTTTCGCGCACGTCGAGCACCGAATTGCCGACGCCCTGGATGCCGTCCACGACCAGGTAGGTACCGTTGGCCCGTGCCGCGGTCGAGAGCTTCTTCAAGTCCGCGCGGTAGCCGTTGGAGAACTGGACGAACGAGACCGCCAGCACCTTCACCCGCGGATCGCGCAGCGCGGTGAGGAGGTAGTCCTCGTCGGGCCACCCCTCCGGCGTGCACGGGGCGAGCGTCACGTCGATCCCCTGTTTCCGCAGCATCAACCATGGATAGACGTTCGCCGGGAACTCGCGATCCGAAAGCACCACGCGGTCGCCCGCGGACAGCGGCAGCCCCCGGGCGGCGAGGTTCAGCCCATAGCCCGTGTTGGTGGCGAGCGCGATCTCCCCGGTGTCGGCGTTGATGAGGCGGGCCGCCACGTCGCGCGCCGCCTGCAGCCCGGCGAAGAGGTCCCGGTCGGGGAGCAGGTGCGGCGCGGTGCGTTTGGCATTGAACGCGTCGAGGATGCGGCGAGTGCGCTCGGGGATCGGTCCGATCGAGGCGTTGTTGAGGTAGACGGTATCGGCGGTCCAGGGGAACTCGCTGGCGCGCAGGTGGCGCAGCGACTCACGCAGCGCCTTCACGGAGGCGGGATGGACGGCGAGGTTGGTCATGTGCCCCGCACCTCCAGGGCGTCGCGCAATCCGTCCCCCACCAGGTTCACGCTCAGCACCGTGAAGCCGATGGCAAGCCCGGGCACGAGGCTCACCCACGGCGCGACGCGCAGCAGATCGCGCCCGTCCGCCACCATCGCCCCCCAGGATGGCGTGGGCGGCCGCGCTCCGAGCCCCACGAACGACAGCGCCGCCTCCGCCATGATCGCCCCCCCCACCCCGATCGTCGCGGCTACGATCACCGGCGCCAGAACGCCCGGGAGCACATGGCGCGCCAG
>JBIOES010000204.1:0-2066 GCA_044446265.1 Solirubrobacterales bacterium | reverse complement strand
GCCTGAGGCCGTCGGCGACCGAGGTTGGGGACCCGCCGGCGGTGGTGCGCCTGAAGAAGCACTCCGAGTTCATCAAGCGGGTGAAGGTCGCGGATCACTTCGAGCACGAGCGCGAGCCCGCGATGAACCGGCTGATGACCGCGATGTCGGCGACCGGCGGGGCGGCGTTCGTGCAGATCGCGCTGACGCCCGCCCCCGCGAGCTTCGAGCGGCACGCCAAGCACCTCTACAAGCGCCACGAGGCACGGCTGGCGCGCGAGCGCCGCGCGGGGGACCGGGTGATCGGGGACCGCTCACTCGTGGAGGAGAGCGAGCTGCGCGGGGGGCTGGAGGTGCAGCACCGGCCCCTGTTCTTCACCGACATCCGTATCGCAGGGGACGAGCGGGAGGTGTGCGAGCGGATCGCCTCCGAGCTGAGGGCCAGCGGGGCCGAGAACCATCTCGTTGAACGAGGCACAGGGCTGCGTCATGGGGCGATGGGCCTCTATCGAAGGAGGGTGAGGCGCGGTGAGGGCAACCCCTGGCCCTCCTGGCGCAAGGGCGTGTTCGCGTCCACCGAGCTGGCGGCGCTGTGGCACCTGCCCTCGGTGGGGTACCTCACGGTGCCCTTCGCGCGCGCACCCGTGGCGCTCGCGCCCGCGCCGCCGAGCATCCTGCGGCCCGGAGAGGGAGCGGGAACGCTCACCGATGCGCTCGGGCCCGTGACGCTGCACCAGCGGATGCGCCAGCAGAACACCGCCGTGCCGGGAACTGTGGAGCAGGGCAAGACGAGCTACCTGGTGGCGACCGTCGCGGAGGATCTGCGCCGGGAGAACTGTGCGGTGATCGTGCTCGACCCCAAGGGCGATGCGGCAGAGGCGGCGGTGAGCCTCGTGGCGCCCGAGCGCACGTGCACGCTGCTGGATCTTGCGCACCCAACGTGCGGCTTCAACCCCCTGGCGGTGCAGGCGCCCGCAGACACGATCGCGGACTACGTGGTGGGTGCGCTGAAGCACCTCTTCACCGATTCGGATATCCGCGCCTCCTCGGATCGCTACCTGCGCAACGCGATCATCGCGGTGCTCGCGTACGACCGCAACGCCACGCTGTGGGACGCGGCGCGGCTTTTGTCGGTGGGGGAGGAGGGTTACGCCTACCGCGCGCGCGTGGGAGCGCGCGTGCGGGAGCTGCCGGAGTTCAAGGAGATCTCGGAGTTCTTCACCGCGGAGCTCGCGGCGCAGCTGGCGGATGCGCGCAGCATGACCACCGCGAAGCTCGACGCGCCGGTGAACAAGCTCGCGCGGCTGCTGAACTCGCCCTCGATCAAGCGAGTGCTGCTCAACGACTCCCTCAGGGTCGACTTCGATCGGCTGATCGCCGCGCGCGAGGTGCTGGTGGTGCGCGGCGCGCTGGGAGCGATGGGAGCGGGCAACACATCCGTGCTGATGCAGCTGCTCGTGGGCATGCTCGACGCCGCGCTGGCCCGCCAGCAGGATCTCGTGGCGGCGGCGCGGCGGGTGAGCGTGGCGCTGAAGGTGGATGAGGCCCCATTGGTGCTCAACCGCGGCTTCGCCGAGACGCTGGCGCTGAAGCGCTCCGCTGGGCTGGAGACGGTGGCGTGCTGGCAGAGCGAGGCGCAGTGGACCGAACGGGAGGTGCGCGAGCAGCTCGACGCGCTGTTCGCGCACCGTGTGTACTTCGCGACGGCGTCGGTGGCGGACGCGCGCGCGTCTGCGAGCCTGATGATGGCGGAGTTCTCAGACGTGGTGCGCCCGGGGGAGAGCCTCTCGGCGCTGGGCAACCCCGATGCGCGCCTGCGCCTGCCCAAGCACCACGCGATCGTCAGCTGGAGCACGCCGGAAGGGCGCCAGCCGCCGTTCATCGCGCGCACGATCCCCCTGCGGGTGGATCGCGAGCGCCTCGCGCTGCACGCCGCGCGCCAGGCCGAGCGCGGGGGGCGCCACCTCGCCGATCTCACCCAGCCCCACTGGGATCGCCGCGAGGTTCAGCGCGCGCGTGCAGGGACCGAAGGCCAGAGAGGCACGGAGGGGCGAGGAGAGGAGGAGGGGAGGGCCGCGCACGGCGAG
>JBIOES010000203.1:0-2067 GCA_044446265.1 Solirubrobacterales bacterium | reverse complement strand
GGTGGGCTGGGGGCGGCGCCCCCCATCGGCGATCGTGGCGGCCACGGTGGCCATCTCCAGCGCGCTTGCCTGCACCTGCCCCTGGCCGATGGCGGTCGAGCCGACGTCCAGTTCGCCCTGGATCTGAGCGGCGGGGGGGAGGGTGCTTTCCACCGCTCCAGCGACCCCCGGCGGGTGGTTGAAGCCGAAGCGTTCGGCGCTCGCCACCAAGCGAGCCGCCCCCACCTTGACCCCGAGGGGAGCGAAGACCGAGTTGCAGGACACCGCGAAGGCCAGCGCCAGCGACCCGCCGCATTCCTCGCCGTTGGCGTTGCTCAGCTTGACCCCATCGAGGGTCGCGTGGGTCGCGTAGGAGAAGACGGTGCTGGGACGAGCCACGCCGGCCTGCAGCGCGGCGGTGAGCGTGATCATCTTGAAGGTCGATCCCGGCGGCTGCAGGTCGTCCAGGCCGATGCCGGCAACCGCGAGGATCGCGCCGCTGGAGGGTTCCAGCGCGACGACGCCCCCGTACTGGGCGCCGAGGGCTTCCACGGCCGCGCGCTGAACGGCGGGGGAGATGCTCGTGCGCACCGCGGGGGCCGCGCGGGGGGGCGCGCTCGCGAGCACCCGTTCGCCGGCCAGCAGCTCACCCCCCGGCGTGCCGCGCAGGCGTGCGTCGAGCGCGAGCTCCAGACCGGAGACCCCAACCAGCGCATCGGCGGGGAGCCCCTGGCTTTCGAGCGCCTCGCGCGCGGTGGAGGGAACCGGGCCCGTGCTGCCCACGACCGGCCCCATCTGCACTCCGAGCGGCGAATCGCGCTGGCCATCCACGGCCGGGCCGCCGGCGAGCGTCGAGCCGTCGCGCGCGAGCAGCGCCGCGCGCGCGGGCATCGCGGTGTCGCGCGTGAGCTGCTCGCCCTCGCGCAGGCCCGGAAACAGAAGGGCGCGCGACCATACGATGCGCGCGCTCTTGCCCTCGCCACGAACGGGCAGTTCGAAGCGGGTGGAGAGGGTGCCGAACAGCAGCGTGTGCACGCGCACGGGGACGGCGACGAGCGTTGTTCCCGCCGGGTAGGTGGGGTGGGTGGATACTTCGTCATCGCGCGGTCCCCCCGCGACCTGCAGGCGCGTGGCGGTGGCGGTGACCGAGGCGTGCACGTAGCCCGCGGCGAAGTCGCTCACCGACAGCTCGCGCTGCGCAGAGAGGTCGATGTCCGAGTACATCGCGGCGTAGTCCCCGCGCGCCCACGCTGCGGCGACGCGCGCCGCGAGTTCGTGCGCGGAAGAGGAGGAGGAGGGATGGGCCGCGCCCACGATGACGCCTGCGAGGAAGGCGACCGCCGCGAGGCCCGCAAGCGCTCGCAGGCGCCGCGTGCGCAGCCGGCGCGCTTCGCGCTCTGCATGGCTGCCCGCGTGCATCACCTCAGCGGAACGGTAGAACATGGTCGATGACGCGACTGGACTGGTTCATCGTCGCATTCGTGGGCCTGATGGCCTTCTTCGGCTTCCGGCGGGGCTTCATCGTGGGAGTGCTGTCCGTTGGCGGGTTCGCCCTTGGTGCATTCCTCGGCACTCGCCTGGCTCCTCTATTGCTGCCGCGGGGCTCCGCCTCGCCCTACGTGCCCGCGTTCGGGCTGATCGGCGCGCTGCTCGCGGGCGGGATCCTGGCCACCGGCCTGGAGGGAGTGGGTTTGCGGCTGCGCCGCAGGCTGGCGATCCCGGGGTTGGGCTTGCTCGACGGGACGCTCGGGGCGCTCCTGAGCGCCGCGGTGGGCCTCGCGATCGTGTGGATCGTGGCGGCCGTGGCGGGGCAGGCGCCGGTGCAGGCGCTGGTGCGCGAGGACATCCAGCGCTCGGCGATCCTGCGCGACCTCAACCGGCTGCTGCCGCCGACCGGGCCGATCCTGAACGCGCTGGCGCGCCTGGATCCGCTGCCCTCGATCGCGGGACCCTCGCCCGACGTGGCGCCGCCGCTGCCGGGGAACGCGCGCACCCCCGGGGTGCGCGCCGCGTCGCGGAGCGTGGTGCGCGTGCTGGGCACCGCCTGCGGGTTGGCGATCGAGGGCTCGGGGTGGGTGGCGCGGCCGG
>JBIOES010000202.1:0-2080 GCA_044446265.1 Solirubrobacterales bacterium | reverse complement strand
GTGCATGACCTCGCCGATCTGGCGCAGGTTCAGCTCCTCGTAGTAGTAGAGGGTCAGCACGAGGCGGTCCCTTGCGGAGAGGCGGCCGAATGCGTCGCGAAGCCTCGCGACCGTCTCCATGTCGTCCAACGCGTCGCCGGGGTCGCCCGCGAGCACGTCCGCGATGCGCTCGGCAAGCCGCGGCGCATGCTCGTCGTCGTCGGAACCTGTGGCGTCCAGCTGGAGCAGCACGCGACCGTCGACTTCCTCCTGCCAGTGCCAGTACGTCTCGAGATCGATCCCCAGCGCCTGCGAGACCTCCTCGTGCGACGGCTGCCGTCCGAACTTGTGCTGGAGGGCGGCGCGGGCGGCCTGGAGCTGGCGGCTGCGCATGCGCACGGAGCGCGGCATCCAGTCGCGGGTGCGCAGCTCGTCGAGCATCGAACCCCGGATCCGCGGCATCGCGTACGTGCTGAACGCCAGCCCGCGAGCGGGCTCGAAGCCTTCGAGCGCCTGCACCAGCCCGAGCGTGCCCGCGCCGATGAGATCGTCGATCTCGACGTCGCGCGAGATGCGCCGCGCCAGCTGGTGCGCGCTGTGATGGACCAGGCCGAGGAAGCGGTCGAGCAACTGCGTGCGCGCCTGGGGATCCCCGTTCTGGCGATAGCGAGCCCACAGCGCGTCGATGAGATCCGTCATGTGCCCTGTCCCCTCGCCTCGGTGTGGGAAGTCCACCCGGCCTCCCGCCCCTGCGCTTCACGTTGTTCGAGCCGCGCCGCGATGCTCTCGATCGCGTCGTTGCGTGCCTCGAGCAGGGCACCGGGACGACGCGCCCCCTGCCGCAGCGAATCGTCCTCGGGAACGCACCCGAGATAGCCGAGTTCACGCCGGAGAAAGCGCTCGGCCGCGAGGTGCAACCGGTCGAACACCGCCTGCCCTTCTTCATCGGCAGCGACCCGGTTGACCATCACCTCGATCGGCAGCGACGGGATCTGCAGGTTCACGATCTTGAGCAGGGCGTAAGCATCGGCCAGGGACGCGGGTTCGGGCGTGGCAACGACGGCCAGCCGCGAGGCCCGGATGCCGGCGGCGCGCACCACGCTGTCAATTCCCGAGCCGCCGTCGATCACGATCATGTCGAAGCCGTCGTACAGCGAACTCAGCCGCCGGTGGAGCCGTGCGCGGTCGATGGCTCCGAGTGCGTACAGCACCTCGTCTCCCGAGTCCGCAGGCAGCAGCGACAGCCGCTGCATGACGGGCACCAGCAGGTCCTCGGGGCGGGCCTCGCCCGCGAACACGGAGGACAGCGGCGCCGCGGGGCGAATTCCCAGCAGGATGTGCAGGTTGCCCTGGTTCTGCGCGCCGTCGAGCAGCAGCGTGCGCCGGCCCGAGCGGGCGAACGCCGCGGCGAGCGAGACCGCCAGCACGGACTTGCCCACGCCGCCCTTGCCGCTCCCGATCACCACAGCGGGCGGCCCGTCCGGGAGCGCCGCTGCGGGGCGCCCGGCCTGGACCAGGGCGCGCAGCTCGTGTGCCTGGTCCCTCACGCCCCCTCCGCCGCGACCGCAAGCGACATGCGCAGGCCAGGGGTCTGCGGAGCGACCTGGAGATCGCGCGGGACTTCCTGCCCGTCGGCGATCCAGCGCATGGGCAGCGCGAACTGGCGCGCGATCTCGAACAGGCTGCGCTCGTCGGGATACTCGTCGAGCTTGGAGGGCAGCAGGTGCGTCACACCCAGCGGCAGGTGCGCGCTCACGATGTGCCGCGCGAGCGAACGCTGCAGGCCGGCGGGCAATACGAGGTGCACTTCGTCCGGCGTGATCTCGAGCAGCCGTTCCTGCGTCTCGCGCAGGTCGCCCGCGGCTCGCGGGCCGCGGCCGGGAGTGTCCACGAGGACGACCGCGCAATCGCGCAGCCGGCGCATGGCGCGAGCGATGTCCTTCGACTCCCACACGACCTCGAACGGCAGCCGTGCGAGCTCGGCATACTGCCGCGACTGCTCGATGCCGCCGATGCGATACGTGTCCAGGCACAGCAGGCCGGCACGTTTGCCGCCGAACGCCTGCGGATGGCTCGCCAGCTTGGCGATCGTCGTGGTCTT
>JBIOES010000201.1:0-2097 GCA_044446265.1 Solirubrobacterales bacterium | reverse complement strand
CCTCTTCCCCGCCCTGCTCACACCCGCGCTGGTGGCGCGCGTGGAGGCATTCGGGAGGGGCGGCGGACTGAGCCGCCTGTATGCGATCGAGGCGGTTACGTCCGTCCTGTTGGCCCTGCAGCTGCCCAATCTGATGCTGCTGGCCGTGCTCGTGCTGGTGGCGATCGACGGAACCGCCGGGCTCGCCGCCAACGCGCTGCTGCGCGCGGCGGTGGCGCACATCGCGGCGCAGGAGAACCCTGAGGAGGTGGAGGTGGCTCAGCGCAAGGCCAACGCCTGGCTGAACGTCGCGTTCACGGGCGCGGTGACGCTCGGGCCGGCGCTCGCCGGGGTGTTCGTCGCCACCGCCGGCGGCCAGGCGGCGCTGTACCTGGACGCCGCCTCCTTCGCGATCTGCGCGGCGCTGCTGCTCGACCTGCGCCCCCACATCGAGGAGACGGCCGCCACCGTGCGCGAGCGGCTGAGGGCCGCGTGGGAGTACCTGCACGAGGTGCCGCAGCTGCGCGCGCTGCTCCTCACCGAGGCGGTGGCGGTCGTCTTCTTCGCATCGGCCGAGCCGATCGAGATCGTCTACGTCAAGCAGACGCTGCACGCCGGCAACGGCGGCTTCGGGCTGCTGCTCGCCACGTGGGGGCTGGGGATGGTTGCGGGCAGCCTCTTCTTCGCGCGCGCGGTGCGCCGCCCGCTCGGTCCGATGCTCGCCGGCGGGACGCTCGTGGTGGGCCTCTCCTACATCGGCCTCGCCGCGGCGCCCACGCTCGCCGTGGCCTGCGTGGCCTGCGTGGTGGGCGGGGCCGGCAACAGCGTGCAGTGGCCATCGCTGATCAGCGCGGTGCAGAAGCTCACGCCGAGCGCGCTGCAGGGGCGCCTGATGGGAGCGGTCGAATCGATCGGCGGGCTGTGCCCCGCGATCGGCTTCTCCCTGGGCGGCGCGGTGACGGCGCTGAGCTCCCCGCGCGTGGCGCTGCTGATGGCGGGGCTGGTCGCGACTGGGCTCACCGGTGTGTTCCTGCGCGTCATCGGCAATGGGCTGTCGCTGCCCGAAACGGACCTCGCCGGCGGCGAGGGCGCCGGCGAAGTGGCTCCCACCGGCGCCATGGCGCCGGCCGCGAGCGGCGGCGGCCTGGAGAGCCTGGCGGCCCTGAATACCGAACATCTCCCGAATCCCCGGGTGGGGGTCGCGGAGCGCGGCCCTTAAGGACGACGCTCCATCCGCCGTTAAGGACGACAGGGCGATTTGCATGTCTCATACCAAGATTCAGCGCGGCTACGCGCTCTTCGACTTCCTGCTGCTCGGCGGGTCGATCGCAGTCGCGGTTGTACTTTCGCGCAGCCAGGACTGGCAACCGATCCAGCTGTTCGTGCTGCTGCTGGCGCTCAGCGCGTTCGCCGATCGCCTCACGTTCACGGTGCGCAACCAGGAACTCTCGGCGGCGTTCATCGCCCTCGTGCTGGCGATGACGCTGCTGGGTCCGCTGCCCGCGGTGCTGATCGGGATGGCCCTCGCGGTGCCCGACGCGATCATTCGCAGGCTGCCCGCGGCGAGCTGGCGGACGAACGTGTCCACGTACGCGGTGTTCCTCGTCACGGGCGCCCTGCTCACCAAGCTGGCGGTGGGCGACGTGCACGGTCACTCCCAGTTGAGCACGATCCGCAGCATGACGTTTGGGCTGTTCGTGTTCGGGGTGTACATCGTCACGAACCTGATCAACTTCGCGCTGATCGCGCTGCACAAACGGGTGCTGAGCGGCCGCGGGCTGATCGACCAGGCACGCTACCTCTTCATGCCGATCCTGCCCGGGCAGGTCGCGGCGGCGGCGCTCGCGGCGCTGCTGGCGGTCGCCTACACCAACCTCGGCTACCCGGCGCTGCTGGGACTGGTGCTGGGGATCCTGATCTTCCAGTACCTGCTGCGCGCGCTGGTGCGCTCGGAGGACCGCGCCGAACAGCTGGAGGCGCGCTCGATGCGCCTCGCCTCGCTGCAGCTGGGGGTGCTGGTGACGCTCGTGGAGACGCTCGCGCTGCGCGACCGCATGACCGCGCGCCACGCCGCGGCGGTCGCCAGGTACGCCCGCGCGCTGGCGCGCGAGGCGGGGT
>JBIOES010000200.1:0-2221 GCA_044446265.1 Solirubrobacterales bacterium | reverse complement strand
TCCTGTGCGAGTTCCCGCAGGCGGTGCGCAGCGTCGGCTTCGGCGCCATGGTGTCGTTTCCGAGGTTCGGCTACACCCTCAACGTCGAGTCGCGCGGCGCCGAGCTCACGCTGAGCGACGAGGACTACCGCTACTACCACAAGCTCTACCTGCTGACGCGGACGCCGCTGCCGCGCCGGGCCGTGCGCACGCTCGGCCGCTCGCGCCTGGTGCGCCGCTTCCCGCAGGTGCTCGATCGGCTGCTGCCGGACAAGCTGCCGTTCACGTTCCTCGGCAATGAGGACGACCTGACGCCGGAGATCCTCGACACCCCGATCGCGCAGGCGGTCATCCCGGGCGGCGAGCTCGACCGCGGCGCCCCACCCCAGGCGCCGCCGGCACCATCGCGGGTCGGCGCCGCGGCCACAGGCATAGCCGAACAGCCGTCGTAGGTCGCGGGGGTCTCACCAACAGGCGCGACACGGGCACGTAGCGGTGCCGAGGAGTGTCGGAAGAGCGCGTGTGCGGCGAGCCGGGGCGCTGCTGAACCGCCAGTGATAGCAGCCTTGGCCGAGCGCGATTTCCTCAAGGGTCTGGCTGGGCCCGCCCTGAACGCTGCGCACGCGCTGATTGCCGCCAGCGCCTTGCCGGAGCCGTTGCAGAGCGCGCTCGGCATGCTGGTCGATTCGAGCGGCCTGATCGCAATCGCGGCCGCCTGCGGTGCGTTCGGCGAGCTGAGCCACCGCATGCAGGGCCGGCGGGTGGAGCGCGCTGTCGCCGTCCTCAGCGGTGTGGTGGCCGCGTTCCTCGCCCTGTGGCTGCTGCAGCACCCGAGCGATCACTTCGATGCACTCTTCGGGCGCTGGGACCATCTCGCGTTCGCCGGTGCGGCCGGTCTCGCCATCACGGTACTCGGAGGCGCGCAGCGCAAATGGTGGCTCGCGGCGTTGAGCGGGAGCATCCTGCTGCAATATGCTGGGCCGCTGGCGCTGAGCGTGGTGGTCGGCTTGACCGCCGCAGGCATCTTGCTCTGGCATACGCGCCTGCGATCGCACCGCCGCACCATGATCGCCGCGCAGGGCGCGTTGGTGGTCGCGGCATACGGCGGCGCGTTCTGGCTGCGGACGTGGAACTTCCCCGAGGCCGCGCGGGTGCAGGGCCTCCTTACCTTCTGGCTCCTCCGTCACATCAGCCTCATCGTCAGAACCGCGCGCAGCGGGCCGCCGCCGATCGCCGACTGCGGCGCCTTCATGGCGTTTTACCCGGGCGCGATGGGACTGCTCGGTGCGCCGGAGGTCTACGACGAGTTCGCGCGCCGCAACCTGGCGCGCCCGCCCGCGCTGCACCACCGGCGGGCGGCACGGCGCATCATCGAGGGCGTGCTGCTCATATCGGCGGCGATGCTGGTGCCGGTCACGCTGGCGCGGATCGAGACGAGCACCACGGCGCCGGAGGCATGGGCGTGCAGCATCGCATTTTTCGTCCGGACCGCCCTGGGCGCCATGGGCGCGTGGCGGTTGCTGGACGGTACAGCGCTGCTCTATGGGGTGCAGTTGCGGGCGAACTTCGCCGGACTGCTGTCGTGCCGCAATCCATCCGAGTTGTGGTGGTCATGGCGGGGCACCTTCACGAACTGGCTGGTGCAGTACGTCTACGCGCCTCTCGGCGCGAGCCGTCGTCACCAGTCGGTCAACATCGCCGCCGCGTTCGCCGTCAGCCTGCTGTGGCATGTCCTGGGTGTCCCGTTTCTCACCCCCAATTTCCGCCCCGAGTATGCGACGGCGGTCGCGCTCTGGGCTGGTGTGAACGCGGCGGCCGTGCTCGTGCACGTGAATGTCACCCGAACCGGCGCGCTGCGCGCGCCATCGATCGTACCTCTGTGGGTGCGCACTGCGGTTGCCACGGGGCTCGTCTGGGCGCTCGGCTCGCTGACGCCGATCTTGCTCCACTATCAGGGCCCTGCCGCGGCAGGCCTGCCGCATTTGTTGCGGCTGCTCCTCGGCGTGCGCTGAGTCACGCGAACCGGCCCCGCGCCCGCCACATCGACAAGGGTCAGCCGAGCATGGTATCGCTCGCCGCCCGCCATGGATCTCGCGCGTGCCGAGGTGTTGCTCGATTTCCTCCGGCGCAACTTCCCCACCCCGAACGGTGTCGAAATCACTCTCGAGACGCCGCTGCTCACCGAACAGATCCTCGACTCGATGGGCATCACGCTGCTCGCCGCGTTCATCGAGGAGCAGTG
>JBIOES010000199.1:0-2386 GCA_044446265.1 Solirubrobacterales bacterium | reverse complement strand
CGCGATGAACCGCCTCGGCGGGCGCTCCAACACGGGCGAGGGTGGGGAGGACCCCTCGCGCTTCGCCCCCGACCCCAACGGCGACCGCCGCCGCTCGGCGATCAAGCAGGTCGCCTCCGGGCGCTTCGGCGTCACGATCCACTACCTCGTCAACGCGGACGAGCTGCAGATCAAGATGGCTCAGGGAGCCAAGCCGGGCGAGGGCGGCCAGCTGCCCGGCCACAAGGTCGACAAGTACATCGGCTCGATCCGCCACACCACCCCCGGCGTGGGCCTGATCTCGCCGCCGCCCCACCACGACATCTACTCGATCGAGGACCTCAAGCAGCTGATCTACGACCTGCGCTGCTCGAACCCGAGCGCCCAGGTCTCGGTCAAGCTCGTCTCCGAGGTCGGCGTCGGCACGGTCGCCGCGGGTGTCTCCAAGGCCAACGCCGACCGCGTGCTGATCGCGGGCCACGACGGCGGCACCGGCGCCTCGCCGCTCTCCTCGATCCAGGCCGCGGGCGTGCCCTGGGAGATCGGCCTCGCCGAGACCCAGCAGACGCTGCTGCTCAACGAGCTGCGCTCGCGCATCGTCGTGCAGACCGACGGCCAGCTGAAGACCGGCCGTGACGTCGTCATCGCCGCGCTGCTGGGCGCGGATGAGATGGGCTTCTCGACCGGGCCGCTGATCGCAACCGGCTGCATCATGATGCGCGCCTGCCACCTGAACACCTGTCCGGTCGGCATCGCCACCCAGGATCCCGAGTTGCGCAAGCGCTTCAAGGGCACCCCCGAGCACGTCGTCAACTTCTTCTTCTTCGTCGCCGAGGAGGTGCGCGAGATCCTCGCCACCCTCGGTCTGCGCTCGCTGGACGAGGCGATCGGCCGCGTGGACCTGCTCGAAGCGGCGCCCGCGATCGAGCACTGGAAGGCACGCGGCGTCGATCTTTCCCACATCCTGCGCCACATCGGCCTGGAGGACGGCGCTCCGCGCCGGCGCATCGAACCGCCCCCGGCGGTGCTCGAGGACGCGCTCGACTGGCAGCTGGTGGAGAGAGCGCGCGCGCTCCTCGGGGACGAGGCCGATGACGGCACGGGCACGGACGGGAGCCTCGACGGGCGGGCCACCAGGATCGCGGCTCGGCGGGTTCGCATCGAGCTGCCGATCCGCAACGTCAACCGCTGCGTGGGCGGCATCCTCTCCAGCCACATCGCCAGCCGGTACGGAGCGCAGGGCCTACCCGAGGATTCGATCGTGGTCGACTTCGAAGGTTCCGCCGGCCAGAGCTTCGGCGGCTGGCTGGCCCCCGGGGTCACCTTCACCCTGCACGGCGACGCCAACGACTACACCGGCAAGGGTCTTTCCGGCGGGGTGCTCGCTGTGCGTCCCCGTCCCGGCATGGCCCCCGCGTGGGTCGCCGAGGAGAACGTGATCGTGGGCAACACGCTGCTCTACGGCGCCACCTCCGGCCGCGCCTTCTTCCGCGGGCTGGCGGGCGAGCGCTTCGCGGTGCGCAACTCGGGTGCCTGGGCCGTCGTCGAGGGCGTCGGCGACCACGGCTGCGAGTACATGACGGGTGGGCGCGTGGTCGTGCTGGGCCCCACCGGGCGCAACTTCGCGGCCGGCATGAGCGGCGGCGTGGCCTACGTGCTCGACGAGGACGGCTCCTTCGCGGGACGCAGGGACGGCTCGCTGGAAGGGCGCTGCAACATGGGCATGGTCGGCTTCGAGGAGCTCACCGCCGCCGACGCCGCCGAGTTGCGCGCGCTCGTCGCCGAGCATGAGGCGCGCACCGACTCGCCCGTGGCCCAGCGCCTGCTCGGCGACTGGGATCGCCTGCTGGCAGCGGGTGCCTTCGTGAAGGTGATGCCCCACGACTACAAGCGCGTCCTGCGCGAGCTCGCCGAAGAGGAAGAGGAGCAGGCCGAGGGAGTGCCCGCATGACGGGACACGGCGGGTGTGCCCGTGTGCGGGCGAGCCAGATCGCGCGGGTGCTCTGATGGGCAAGCTCGGCGGGTTCCTGCAGATCGAGCGCCATGGGCCGCGCTACCGCGACCCAGCGGCGCGCGCCCACGACTACCGCGAGTTCGTCGCGCCCGCTCCTGTGGAGGAGCTGCGCGCCCAGGGCGGGCGCTGCATGGACTGCGGCGTGCCCTTCTGCCACAACGGTTGCCCGCTGGGCAACCTGATCCCCGACTGGAACGACCTCGTCTACCACGACCGCTGGCGGGAGGCGATCGCGCAGCTGCACGCCACCAACAACTTCCCCGACTTCACCGGCCGCCTCTGCCCCGCGCCGTGCGAAGCGGCCTGCGTGCTCGAGATCCGCGAGGGCGACGCTGTGACCATCAAGCAGATCGAGCACGCGATCGTCGATCGCGCCTTCGCCGAGGGCTGGAT
>JBIOES010000198.1:0-2406 GCA_044446265.1 Solirubrobacterales bacterium | reverse complement strand
TCCCCCCTCCCCGCGGGGGTTGCGCAGCTCGCGCGTCGAGAGGGCGTGCTCGACCTGCCGGGCGAGCGCCGCGCCGGAGGTGACGAGCGTGACGTCGGGGCCGAGCATGCGCTGGAGCATGGGCTGAAGCAGTGGATAGTGGGTGCAACCGAGAATCACGGTGTCGACCCCGATCCGGCGCAGCGGCTCGCACGCCTCGCGCACCATCTCAACGGCGCGCTCGTCGAACTGCTCTCCCGCCTGGATGAGGGCGGCCAGTCCCGGGCAGGGCACGGGGTGCAGGGTGACGTGGGGATCGATCGCGAGCACGGCCTCCTCGTAGGCGCGGGAGGCGACGGTGGTGGGCGTCGCGAGCAGCCCGATGCGCCCGGAGCGCGTGGTGGCCACCGCGCGCAGCGCCTCCGGCCGGACGACCCCCATCACATCGAGACCGAGGGTGGTGTGCATCATGCGCCTGCTCAAGCTGGGAAGCGCGGCGGAGGTCGCGGAGTTGCAGGCAACGACCAGCAGCTTGGCGCCGCGCCGGAGCAACTCCTCGGCGATCTCGGCCGAGAAGCGCTCGATCTCGGCGGGCGGGCGTTCGCCGTAGGGAAAGCGCGCGGTGTCGCCGAGGTAGAGGAAGTCCTCGTGCGGGAGCCTCACGAGGAGCTCGTGCAGCACGGTGAGCCCGCCCACGCCCGAGTCGAACACGCCGATGGGCCTGCCGCGATGGCCGCCTCCGCCTCCGCTCCCCGCGGCGGCGCCATCTGGTTGAGCGCTTGACAGAGGACTCTCCACGCAAGCCATCATTCCAGAGCGATACGGTCAGCGGGTGGTGCGTGCGCTGGTGGTGTCGAACATGCTCCCCGACGCCGGCCATCCCGAGCGCGGACGCTTCGTGCGCGACCAGGTGCGCGCGCTGCGCGGCCTGGAGGGGCTGGAGGTGGAGCTGTATGAGTTCGCGCCCGGCGGCCGAGCGCTAGTCGATGCGGCGCGCGCGCTCGCCCAGCGCCGTCGAGGCGGGGAGCAGGTGGATGTCGTCCACGCGCACTACGGCCTCACTGCGTGGCCCGCGCTCGCCGTGCGGGCACGGGTGAGGGCGCTGACGGTGCACGGCACCGACGTGCGCCATCCGCGCACGCGTCAGGCCACGCGCGTGGCGCTGCCCCTGATGGATCTCATCGCCGCCGCTTCTCCGGCGCTCGCGGCAGAGCTGCCCGGACGCGCCGCGCGCCGGGGCGCCCTGGTGCTGCCCTGCGGCGTCGATATGGAGCGCTTTCGCCCCTTGCCGCGCGCGCGCGCCCGCGCCGAGCTGGGCCTGGACCCCGCGCGAGCGCAGCTGCTGTTCCCAGCCGATCCCGCGCGCGCGGAGAAGCGCTTCGATCGAGCGCGCGCGCTGGCTGACGCGACACAGACAACGCTGCTGACGCTCGGGGGCGTCAGCCCGGAGCAGGTGCCGCTCTGGATCAACGCGGCCAACGCCGTCGTGGTGCCCTCCGAACGGGAGGGCTTCGGCCTGGCGGCGCTCGAGGCGCTGGCCTGCGAGGTCCCGGTGCTGGCCACGCCTGTCGGTATCCACCCGGAGGCCCTGGAGGGCATCCACGGCGCGCTGTGCGCGCCCATCGACCTCCCCCGCTGGCGAGAGGCGTTGGGGCACCACCTGGCCGCGGCCGACCCGCGCGTGGCGGGCCGCTCCCACGCAGAGCGCTTCTCGGCCGAGCGGATGGCGCGGCGCGTGGCGGCGGCATGGCGAGCGCTGCTGCGGTGAAGGTGGATAGCATGATTCGATGGTGGACGAGAGCAAATCTGCTCAGAGCGAGCTCGCCTCGGGTCCAGTGGGAGCCGGCCGGCAGACAGAGGAGAAGGGTCAAGCGGCAGGCGTGAATGCCTCCGCGGCGCCTGCCAACCCCGCTGTGGCCGGCGTTGACGCTCCCACGTCGCCCGCCGACCCCGGCTTCCTGGAGCGTGGCGGGCTGCGCCGCAGGCTGCGCTTCCTGCGCAAGACCCGCGAGCTCGCCTACCGCGACCTGGGCGGGCTGGTGTTCGAGATGCACCGGCTGGGCCAGCGGCGCGAGGACCTGCTCGCGAGCAAGCTCGCGACGCTGGCGCGCATCGACACCGAGCTGCGCGCGATCGAGGAGACCCTGCGCCAGCGCCGCGGGGTGACCGTGCTGCGCGAGGCCGGCGTCACCGCGTGTCCGCGCTGTGCGGCGATCCACGGCAGCGAGGACCGCTTCTGCCCCGCCTGCGGGTTCTCGATGGGGAGCCACGCCGATCGCCCGATCGCCGCACCGGCAGCCGCGGCGCCCGCAGCCGCGGCTCCGATTCCGCAGCCCGAGGCACCCGCGCTCCAGTCCACTCCTTCGCTGCCGGAGCCGCCACGACCGCCGAGCGCCGCGCCGGCGCCACCTCCGGCCCCGCCCCGAC
>JBIOES010000197.1:0-2464 GCA_044446265.1 Solirubrobacterales bacterium | reverse complement strand
GCGCCGCAGCCGGCGTGCGTGACCGGCCCCAGGCAGGGCGTGCCGTGGGCGACCATCACGCACACGGTCCCTTGCCGCTTGCACTCGACGCACACGCTGTGTGCACGCACGTGCGGACGACGCCCGGCCAGGTGCGCGCCGATCACCTCCAGCAGCTGGCTCTTGTTGATCGGGCACCCGTTCAGCTCGAAGTCGACGGGCACGTGCGCGCTGATCGGCGTGGAGGTGCCAAGCGTTGAGACGTAGTCCGGCGAGGCGTACACGATTGACTTGAAATCCTCCACGTCGGCGAAGTTCCGCAGCGCCTGGATGCCGCCAGCGGTCGCGCACGCCCCGATCGTGATCAGCGCGCGCGAGCTGCGGCGGACCTCCTGGATGCGCTCGGCGTCGTGCGCCGTGGTGATCGACCCCTCGACGATCGAGACGTCATACGGGCCCTTCACGGTCGCGCTGCTCGCCTCCAGGAAATGGGCGATGTGCACCCGGTCGGCCAGCAGCAGCAGCTCGTCCTCGCAGTCGAGCAGGCTCAGCTGGCAGCCATCGCAGGAGGCGAACTTCCACACCGCGAGGGTCTGCTTGCGCGGCGCGTCCATCACAGCTCCCGGATCGCCAGCCAGGACTCGAGCTCGCTCCACCGGTACACCGGCCCGTCCCGGCAGATGAGCGTGGGCCCGAGCTGGCAGTGCCCGCAGTGCCCGATGGCGCACTGCATGTTGCGCTCCATCGAGGCGTACAGGCGATCGCCGCCCACGCCGCTCTGCGCCAGCGCCGAGACGGTGAAGCGCATCATCACCTCGGGCCCGCAGAGCAGCCCGACGGTGCCGGCGGGGTCCAGGCGCACGCGCCGCAGAAGGCGGGGAACGACGCCCACGTGGCCGAGCCACTCGGGCCCGGCGCTGTCCACGGTGACGTGCACCTCCAGGCCCCGCTCGCCCCATTCCTGCAGCTCGGCCGCGTACAGCAGCTGCTCGGGCGAGCGCCCGCCGTAGAGCAGCACCAGCCGCCCGTAGCGCTCGCGGCGGGCGAGCAGCGCGAGGATCGCGGGCCGCAGCGGAGCCAGGCCGATGCCGCCGGCGACCACGAGGACGTCCGCGCCCTCCAGCTCGCCGACCGGCCAGGGCCGTCCGAACGGTCCGCGCACACCGAGCACCTCGCCCGGATCCGCGTCGCAGATCGCCTTCGTCGCCAGGCCGACCGCGCGCACGGTGTGCACGAGCGGGCCCTCGCCGCCGGGGTCGCCGCTGATCGAGATCGGCACCTCGCCCGCGCCCAAGGCCGACAGCATCGTGAACTGCCCGGGAGCGAACCCAAGCCGCTCGCCGGCGGGCCCCTGCAGCTCCAACGTCCACGTGTCGGCGGTCTCGCGCCGCTTGGCGAGCAGCGAGAACGACGACGGCACCATCGGGCCGCGCTCGCAGGCGGCGGCTTCAGCCGGCGCGGACATGGCCGTAGACGTCGAGCAGCTGCAGCCGTGTGGCCTGCAGGCGCTCGGTCAGGGATGCCGCGAAGCGGCGCATCAGCTGATAGCCCAGCTCGTGGTCGACGTCGCACTTGCCGCGCAGGCACAGGCCGTCGAAGGCCACCACCGCCGTGGGCTCGCGCGCGCGGGCATCGAGCTCCCAGCGATAGGGCTCGAACAGCCACGACCAGCCGGCCACGTCGCCGGGGTGGAGGGTCTCGATGATCAGCGGTCCGCGCCCCGGGGCATCGACCTCCAGCGCCACCGCACCCTTGCGGATCAGGAAGAAGCGCTCGGCCGCGGCCCCCTCACGGAACAGGTACTCGCCGGCAGCGAAGCGCGCGTTGCTGCCGCAGCCGGCGATGAGCTCCAGGTGTGCGGGCGAGAGCCCGGCGAACAGGGGCGCCGCGGTGATCAGCTGCTCAAGCGTCTGCATCGCCCGCGATCTCGCTCTCGCGGATCGCCCGCGCCTCCTCGGTGATGTCGATCCCGACCGGGCACCAGGTGATGCAGCGACCGCACCCGACACAACCGGAGCTGCCGAACTGGTCGATCCACGTGGCGAGCTTGTGAGTCATCCACTGGCGGTAACGCGAGCGCGTCGAGGCGCGGACCGCGCCTCCGTGGATGTGAGAGTAGTCGACGGTGAAGCACGAGTCCCAGCGCTGCTGGCGCTCGACGTGCTCGCCGGCGAGGTCGGTGACGTCCTCCACGGTCGTGCAGAAGCACGTGGGGCAGACCATCGTGCAGTTGCCGCAGGACAGACAGCGCTCGGCCACCTCGTCCCAACGCGGGCTCTCGTAGTTGCGGTAGAGCAGATCCCTGATGTCGGTGACGTCCAGCTCGCGCCCCATCTGCGCAGCGGCGCGTGCGTGCGCGGCGCTCGCGGCGCCCTGCTCGTCCGCGCCGGCAAGAGCGTGCGGCAGTTCGCCCAGCACCTCCGCGCCGCGCTCGCTGCCGACGTCGAGCACGAAGTAGTGGCGAGGAGCTTCCAGCACCTCGGTG
>JBIOES010000196.1:0-2478 GCA_044446265.1 Solirubrobacterales bacterium | reverse complement strand
GGCGAGCGGCTCGGCGCGTGCGCCGCCGGCGCCGGGCGCGTGGGACCGGCGCCCGCGGGGGACAGCGGCATGCCGCCGGGCGCTCCCGAGAGCCGGCGCTCCAGGTCCTCGAGCCGCGCGATCAGCGTGGCCACCGACTCGGCCGGCTCCAGCGCCACCATCTGCAGCACCGCGGCCTCCAGGTGCACGATCGGTTGCGGCGAATCGCGCAGCGGCCACTGGCATTCCGCAGCGATGCGCACCAGCCGCAGCAGGTCGGCCTCGCTCCAGCTCTCGCCCTGCGCCACCAGGCGCGCGATGTCCTCGCGGCTCGCCGCCACCAGCTCGCCGCCGCGCTCGGGATCCACCTTCATCACCATGATGCCGCGGAAGTGCTCGGCCAGCCCCTCGGCGATGTCGCGCGGGTCCATGCCCTTGGCGAACGCCCGGTGCAGCTCCTGCAGCGTCGCCTTGGGATCGCGCTGCGTGATCGTCTCGCCCAGCCGGAAGAAGCCCTCGCGGTCGGGGATGCCCAGCACGCGCCGGACCAGCTCCTCGTCCACCGCCGGCTCGCCCGCCGAGACCACCTGGTCGAGCGCGCTCACCGAGTCGCGCAGCGAGCCCTCGCCCTTGTGCGCGATCAGCAGCGCCGCGCCGTCGGTCAGCTCGAAGCGTACGCCCGTGGCGTCCGCCGCCTCGCGCCGCTGGATCTCGAGCAGCCGGTCCGCCACCTTGCGCAGCGGCACGCGCGCGAAGTCGAAGCGCTGCGTGCGCGAGCGGATCGTGTCCGGGAGCTTCTGCGGGTCGGTGGTCGCGAAGATGAACACCAGGTGCGCCGGCGGCTCCTCGAGCGTCTTCAGCAGCGCCGCGAATGCGTCGTTCGAGAGCTGGTGCACCTCGTCGATGATCACCACGCGGTAGCGCCCCCGCGCCGGGGCGAAGCGCACCTTCTCGCGCAGCGACTGCACGTCGGCGATGCCGCGGTTGGACGCGCCGTCGATCTCGGCCACGTCCAGCGAGACGCCCGAGGTGATCTCGGTGCAGCTCGTGCAGGCGTTGCACGGGTCGGGGCCCTTGAGGACGCCCGCGGCGCGCTTCTCACAGTTGAGCGCCTTGGCCAGGATGCGCGCCGAGGTCGTCTTGCCCACGCCGCGAGCGCCCGTGAACAGGAATGCGTGGGCCACGCGGCCCGACTCCAGGGCGCGACCGAGGACCGTGCTGACGTGGTCCTGGCCGATCAGGTCGGTGAAGACCTGCGGCCGGTACTTGAGGGTTAACGCGCGATGGGCCATTGGCGCACTATAAAGGGCCAGGGGGTCAGCGGCACACCCGAAGGATTGCTTACCGCTGCTACCTTCCGGTCCTGACGGAGTTCACAAGGTCGGGTTGCGCTGGGCCTGGCCCAATTGAGAAGTGGTGGAGATGATCGGGCTCGAACCGACGACCTCCTCGTTGCGAACGAGGCGCTCTCCCAGCTGAGCTACATCCCCACCCAAATCGAGTCTGCGCACGGTATTCGCCCCTGGAAACCAGCAAGGTGCGCGAGGGAGCGCATCTTAGCGGTTCGGGCCGCGCGGTCAAGCCGGGCAGAAAGTGGAAGCGGCCTGCGGCAGGGCTGCGCGCCGTCGCCACGCGACGCGTGCAGCTTGCCCCAGGCCACCCCCGATGCGTCGGCGAGCGGTCGCGGCTACGCGCGGTCAGGCCGCCGCGCAGTCCCCGCAACGACCGAAGAGATAGACCTCGTGACCTTCGAGGTGGAATCCCTTCGGCAGGATTTGCTTGAAGGCACCCGGGCAGCCCTGCAGGTCGAACACCTTGCTGCAGTTGCTGCAGCGGAAGTGGTGGTGATGTCCCTTCCCCGACACCTCGTAGCGCGGCGCCTCGCCCGGCAGCTCGACCTGCGCGAGGAATCCGTCCTCGATCAGCCGCTTGATCGTGCGGTAGACCGTGGCGATGCCCAGCCCCGGAGCGTGCGACTTGGCCGCTTCGAAGATCTCCGGCGGGCCCATGGGCCGGCCACTCTGCTCGAGAACCTTGTGAATCGCGCGGCGCTGCACCGTGTTTCGTTCCATGGCGATGGGTACTCCTCGTTGAGCGGGTGTTGCGTGCTATGTCGCACGGCCGGGTGAGCTGCCACATCCCGCCGCTTCGCCTGCGCTCCGGAGTCCGCTCCCGACGACCGGGCACAAAGAGAAATGGCGGAGAGAGAGGGATTCGAACCCTCGAGACGTTATTAGCGCCTACACGATTTCCAATCGTGCTCCTTCAACCGCTCGGACACCTCTCCGCAACGTTCATCTGACTCTCGACCCCGGGCCACCGGGATGGACGGCGAAACCAGGGTCACCGGCCCGTGAGAGCACTCCTCTGTGGGGGGAGGCCGGCGTGCGGATTACAGGTTGAGATGCGCGAACGGCCTCGCAGGTACGCGAAGGCGTTCAAATTGGCTACCTGTAACTGCTGGAACAATGTAGCGGGTTGGCGGGCGGGGTTCAAGGG
>JBIOES010000195.1:0-2485 GCA_044446265.1 Solirubrobacterales bacterium | reverse complement strand
GCGCCGGTGCCGGCGCACGCAGAGGTGCCATCGGTCGCCGCGGAGAGCTACCGCGAGCTGGTGGATCTCGATGGGGCGCACAGCGTGCGCTGGGCCAAGCCCCGGCAGTCGCCGCTCAGCGTGGAGCCCGATCGCCTTGACATCGAGATCTTGGCGCTGGTAGCGGGCATGCGCCACGTGCTCTCGAGCCAGATCCACCGCCGCTTCAACCCCGACCGTGCCGCCACCACCACCCAGCGTCGCCTGAAGCGCCTCTCCGACGCGGGGTGGGTGCGGCGGCTGCAGTTTCACCGCCGCGATGGAGGAGGGACGCCCATGTGCTACGTCATCGCGGAGGCGGGATTGGAGCTGCTGCGCGCCCAAGACCGCATCGACGGATCCCAAGAGGAGGGCGCCCGTGGGTCGCCGGCTGAGGAGCGGCGCCTGCGCCAGGCGCGTCACGACGTGCACGTCAGCGGCTGGGCGCTGGCCCTCGGGCAGACGCTCGGCGGCGCCTCGGTGCGGCTGCGGGGTCCAGTGGAATCGGTGCTCTCGCCGCCGCTGCACTCGGCCGCCGGCGGGCGCACGGCGCTGGGCCCGCGCGAGCTGCGCCTGCCGGGGGGGCGCACTCCACACGAGTTCCTCAGCACGGACGAGGCCGGACGCAGGAACGAGGTGGAGCGATTTGAGACGGTGCGTCCCGACGCCATCATCGAGGTGTCCGGCGTCGATGTGCTGATGGAGCTCGACGACCGCCTTCCCGCCGATCGCGGGGCGGCCAAGCTCGAGCGCTACGACCATCTGCTGGCTGGGTGGAGCGTGTGCACCAAGCGTTACGGCCAGCGCTCCGCGGTTACCCCAGTGGTCGTCTTCGTGTGCCGCGACCGCGCCCGCGCGCGGGAGTGCGCGCGCCAGGCCGATCGGGTGCTCACCGCATGCCGCGCGTACGCCGGCGAGTACCCCGCCGATTGGGAGTACCCGGGACGGGCGGGGGTGGTGTGGGCGTCTGAGCGCGACGTACACGAGGGGCTGCTGCAGGCCTACGGCGTGCAACGCCTGCCACCGGAGGTGCGGGTGGCCGTGGCGCACGGCAACCCCCGAGCGCGCGAGCCGGAGGTGCGTGCGGGAAGCCTCACGACGATCGGAGCCGCGTGGCGTCGCGAGCGTTGAAGTTGCGCTGGGCGGGGGCGTGTGTCGCCTGTGGCTCCGCCCTGCCAGCCGGCGCCTCCGCATGGTGGGACCCCGAGACGAGGAGGGTGATGTGCACGCTCTGCCGAGCGCACGAAGCGGGTGGAGGGGCCGCGAGCAGGACGCCGAGGCAACTCGATCGCGGCCGGGCCGGAGCGAGCGTGGGTCGTGAGTACCAGCGGCGCAGGCACAACCGCGAGACCCGCATCCTCAATGTGCATCCATGGGTCGGGCCGCTGCTGCTCGCGCTGCGCGGCGCTCCCCAGCACGAGCAGGCTTTCCGCCTCGGTGAGCTGGGCGAGCGAGCGGTGGCGGCGTCGCTGGGCCGGCTGACGGAGGGGTCGGCGGTCCTGCACGACCGCCGCATGCCCGGCGGGTACGGCAATATCGACCACCTCGCGATCGTCCGCTCGGGTGTCTTTGTAATCGACGCGAAGGGCTGCAGAGGCAAGGTCAAGGTCATCACCCCCCTGTTCGGCCCGCAGCGGCTGCTGGTCGCCGGGCGCGAGCGCACCAAGTTCGTCGATGGTCTCGATCGGCAGGTCGCGGCGGTGCGCGAGGCGCTCGCGGCCGGCGGGCATCCCGGGGTTCCGGTGCAGGGCGTGCTGTGCTTCACGATCGCCGATCTCCCCTTCTTCGGGACCCTGAAGATACGCGGCCATCTGCTGCTTCACCGCAGGTCTCTCCTCAAGCGGCTCCGCGGGGAGGGCCCGCTCGGCTCGCACGCGATCGAAGTGCTTGCTCACACGCTGGCGAGCGCTCTGCCCTCAGCCTGACTTCACGTCCGGCACAAGACCTGGCGGGAAAACGTTCGCGCAGATGGCCCTCGCAAAACGCATTCGCCTCCTGGCTCGATGCAGCCACCACCCCCCGGGTGGGCCGAAACGCGCAGTTGCCCACAGGAATGGAGGGTGGGCAACTGTACTGCCGTCCACTCCAGTTTGGCTCTGCAGAGCCAAACTGCGGCGGGCCTCCGAGGTAAAGGCGCGCAGTTGTGTGCGACCTGGGCCCTGGTGCACACTGCGACGAGGGTGGCCTCCCCGCGAGGGGTTACGCTGAGCGCCTTCCTTTTCGCTTCCCTGAGCCATTCGGCGTACGCCGTTACCGCATAGCTCCGCCACGGCGGGCGCTCGACAGTCTCTTCGCCCGCCCTGAGCGGGGACTCACCTCCGCTCGCTGGCCGAGCTAAAGACCAAATTCCGGACAGCTTCACGTTTGCGGAATCGCCGGATCGTGCTCGCTCCGAGAACCCCGTAGGGGTCTCGGATGGTTCGCCGTGGTCCTCTCGCCGCGCTCTCACCCGCTTGACGCCCGCGCG
>JBIOES010000194.1:0-2489 GCA_044446265.1 Solirubrobacterales bacterium | reverse complement strand
GAACAAGTTGGCAGACGTGGCAAACGGGAGCGGCGCCAAGGCTGGCAGAGACGGAAACGTCGAGACCGTGATCGTCATCGGCAGCGGCCCCGCCGGCTACACCGCTGCGCTGTACACCTCGCGCGCCACCCTGAAGCCGCTGGTGGTCGAGGGATGGGCGTGGGGCGGGCTGTTGCAGCAGACCACCGACGTCGAGAACTACCCCGGCTTTCCCGAGGGCATCATGGGACCGGAGATGATGCAGAAGCTGCGCGACCAGGCCGAGCGCTTCGGCTCGCGCCTGGTGACCGAGCAGGTGGATCGCGTCGAGCTGGCCTCCGAGCCGGGCGGCGTGCACCGCGTGTGGGTGGGCGACACCGAGCACCTTGCGCGCACCGTGATCCTGGCGATGGGCGCGGAGCACAAGAAGCTCGGGGTCCCCGGCGAGGAGGAGCTCGGTGGGCGCGGCGTGAGCTATTGCGCGACCTGCGACGCGGCGTTCTTCCGCGAGGCCCAGACGATCATCGTCGGCGGCGGGGACTCCGCGATGGAGGAGGCGATCTTCCTCTCCAAGTTCGCCGGCAAGGTGACGGTGGTGCACCGCCGCGCGGAGTTCCGCGCGTCGAAGATCATGCTCGAGCGCGCTCGAGCGCAGGAGAACATCGAGCTGCTGACCCCCTATACCGTCAAGAGCTTCGAGCCCAGCGAGAGCGGTGTTCTGATGCACGCGGTGCTCGAGAACACCGAGACCGGTGAGACGCGCGAGCTGGAGGCCACGGGCGCGTTCGTGGCGATCGGCCATGAGCCCCAGTCGGCCCTCGTGGCCGGCCAGATCGATCTCGACGAGGAGGGGTACGTGAAGGTGGAGGGCCGCTCTACCCGCACCAACCGCCCCGGCGTGTTCGCCGCTGGGGACCTCGTGGACCACACCTACCGCCAGGCCGTCACGGCCGCCGGTTCAGGCTGTCAGGCGGCGCTCGACGCCGAGTGGTACCTGCGCGACACGCCCGGGATCCCCGTGCCGGAGGGGATGCCGGTGGGCGATCCAGCCGAAGCGCAGTACGCGCCTACAGCTCGGGCGTAAGGGCGCCCTCGAGCTCCAGCAGCCAACGCTTGCGGTCCAGTCCCCCGCCGTAGCCGCCGAGGTTGCCGCCGGTGCGCAGCACGCGATGGCACGGCACGATCACCGGGATCGGATTGGAGCCCAGCGCGTTGCCCGCCGCGCGCGAGCCGCGTGGGCTGCCCGCCGCGGTGGCCATCTCGGTGTAGGTGCTCACGCTGCCATAGGGGATCGCGCTGGTGGCAGCGAGAACCTTCTGTGCGAAGGCGCTCATCAGCACTCGATCGAGCGGCACGTCGAAGTCGCGCCGCTTGCCGCTGAAGTACTCGTCCAGCTCGCGCCGCACCCGCTCGAAGCGCGTGGGCGCCTCGACGATGCGCGGAGAGAGCTTCGCGGCGAGCCTATCGAGCACTTCGTCCAGTGGCTCCTCGGGGAACGCCAGGCGCACCAGCCCCTCGTCGGTGGCGGCGGCGATGAGCGTGCCGAAGGGGGAGTCCACGGCGCCGTAGCCGATGTCGGCCAGCCCCTCGGCCGCCGCACGGGCGCTGAGGCGCTCTGCCGCGAGGGCCGCCGAGCGCTCGTCCTCGGGCGTGGGAGCGGCCGCGGCGCTGAGCATGTTCTCGATGTCCTTCATGCCGTCACCACCTCTCTGAGCTTCGTGAGGCCCTCGTGCAGCGAGCGCCTCGCGGCGTCCTCTGAGCAGCCGATCGCCCTGGCGATGTCGCGGTGGGGGAGGTCCCCCACGTAGCGCAACAGCACAGCCGAGCGCTGGCGCGGAGGCAGCTCGTGCACGGCGTCCCACAGGCCATCGTCGCGCAGCGCTCCGGGCGGCGGGTCGGCGGTCGCGCTCAAATGCGTGGCCCGTCGGCCGCTGCGTCTGGGGCCGGCGCTGGTGGCACCGCTGTCGGCAACCTCGGCGACCTCCGCCACGGGCAGCGCCCGGCGGGCGCCTCCGCGGTGGGCGTCCAAGGCCTTGCGGTGTGCGATCGTGAGCACCCACGCGCGCAGGTTGGAGTCCGCTCGCAGGCGCGGGTAGGCGTCCAGCGCCGAGATGAACGTCTCCTGGAAGCAGTCGTCCGCCTCGGTGGCGCCCACCGAGGCGACCAGGAAGCGCCAGACCTCCTCACGGTGGGCATCGAGGAAGCGCTGGAAGGGCGGCAGGGGGGCGCTCACAGCAGTAAAACGCGGCCGACCGGCGGAACGTGAGGCGGAATGCGCGAAACGAGCCGTGGCTCAGCCCTCGTACTCGAAGAACCCCGCGCCCACATCGCGCCCGAGGCGCTCGGCTAGCACCAGCCGGCGCAGCGCCGGGGCCGGGCGGTAGCGCTCCTCGCGGTACTCCTCGCAGAGGGACTCGAGGACCGCGAGCACGTGGTCCAGGCCGATCGAGTCGGCCCACTCGAACGGGCCATGGGGATGGCTCAGCCCGTGCAGCAGGCCGACGTCGATG
>JBIOES010000193.1:0-2524 GCA_044446265.1 Solirubrobacterales bacterium | reverse complement strand
GTGTCGGGAGGTGGGGTGGGCGGGTCCCAATACTCTCTCGGTCCACGCGTTGGCAAAGCGCCCCTGCGGGTCCAACCGCCGGCGCACCGCCTGGAAGCGATCCCACTCGGGGTAGCGCTCGCGCAGGGTGGCGGCGGTCTGGAAGTGGCGCTTGCCCCAGTGGGGGCGCCCTCCCAGCTCGCCCATCACGGCCTCGACCGCGCGGAAGTAGGGCTCCCAGGCCATGCCCTCGAACATGTGCACCGCGACGAACCCGCTGTCGCGGCCCGCTGCGGTGGAGAGCATGGCGTCGTCGGCCGCGACCGTGCGCACCTCGATCGGGAAGGGCACCGCGAAGCCCTCCGACTCCACCAGCGCCATCACTCGGCGCACCGCCTCTGTGGTGCGCTCGCGCGGCAGCGAGTACTCCATCTCGGTGAACTTGACAAGCCGCAGCGAGGCGAAGATCAGATCGGAGCGGTCCACCCGCTGGCTGGAGCCCGCGAGGCGCGTGACGAGGCGGTTGATGCGGGGGATCTGCGCGGGCATGCGCCGCCCCAGCCGGCAGAAGAGCCCGAAGGCGTGGTTGGTCAGCAGCACGTCGTTGGCGTACGCGCTCACGCGGCTGCGCGGCCGCGCGGGCCGCTCGGTGCGGTTGTTGGTGCGCGTCAGCGCCATATCGGTGTGGGGGAAGACGAAGAACTCGAAGTGATCGTTCTCCAGCGCGAGCTCCTCGAAGCGCTCGAGCGTCTGCTCCAGCGGCGCCGGGCGGTCGATCCCGTGCAGGCGGAAGGCCGGCACGCAGCGCAGCGTCACCTCGGCGACCACCCCCAGCGCGCCGAGCCCCACGCGCGCTGCCGCGAACACCTCGGGATCGCGCTCGGCGGAGCACTCCAGCGTGGAGCCATCGGCGAGCACCAGCGTCAGCGCCCGTACCTGCGAGGGGATGTTGCGCAGTCGCGCCCCCGTCCCATGCGTGGCGGTCGAGATCGCCCCGGCGATGCTCTGCACGTCGATGTCGCCGAGGTTCTCCAGCGCCAGCCCGTGCTCGGCCAGGCGGCGGTTGAGCGCGTGGATCGTGATCCCCGCCTGCACCCGCACCAACCCGGCGGAGCGATCGACGTCGAGCACCTCGGTCATGCGATCGAGCTTGACCATCGCGCCGTCGGTGCACGCGATGTCGCTGAAGGAGTGCCCCGCGCCCGACACGCGCACCCGCTGCCCACGCGCGCCCGCGCGGACGATCGCCTCCGCCAGCTCCTCGATCGACCCCGGGCGCTCGTACGCGGCGGGCCGGCAACGCTGATCGCCGGCCCAGTTGCGCCACTCCGCGGAGCTGGCCGTGCTCATGCCCTGGATGTGTCGCTAGGCTCGCTCACCGGATGATCCAGCCCGAGCCTACAACGAGCCTCCCCTCCGCGCCGGCGCCAAACGCGGAGACCGTCTCCGCAACGGATTCCGAGCCAGCGTCCGCGGCCACCCCAACCCCGCGCGCCGCGCGCACCCGCTCGCTGCCCACGCCCGGAGCCAAGCGCGCAACCGTGATCGGCGCGGGCTCCTTCGGCACGGCGCTCGCGGTGCTGCTCGCCAGGGGTGGACTGCGCACCACGCTGCAAGCGCGCACCGCCGAGCAGGCGCGGCTGCTGGAGTCCGAGCGCGAGAACCGCACCTACCTGCCGGGGGTCGAGCTGCCAGGTCAGCTGCGCATCGAGGCCGTCACGGCGGGGGTGGCGCGCGCCGACTACGTGTTCCTCGCCGTGCCCTCGCGCGGGCTGGACGAGGTCATCGCGGGGCTGGGCGCCGCGGGGCTCGGCGCGCGCGCGGCGGTGGTGTCGGTGGCCAAGGGTCTCGTCCCCCCGCACGGCACGCCGCCAACGGTGATCCTCAGCGCCGCGTTCGGCGCGGGACGGGTTGCGTGCCTGGGGGGGCCCGCCCACGCCCAGGAGATGGTGCACTCCGGCGCGGCGCTCGTGGCGGCCTCCAGCGACGAGGCCCTCGCGGGAGCGCTCGCTCAGATGTTCACGCGCGCGGGGGTCGTGTGCGAGCGCTCCAACGACCCCGTGGGCGTGGAGCTCGCCGGCGCCGCCAAGAACGCCGCGGCGCTCGCCGCCGGGGCCACCGAGGCGCAGGGGCTGAACGCCGCGGGGGCCGCGGCGGGACACATCTTCGCCGAGGTATGGCGCTACGCCGAGACGCTGGGTGCGCGGCCGGAGTCGATGATCGGACTCGCCGGCGCCGGGGATCTGGTGGCCACCGCGCTCGCGCGCGAGAGCCGCAACCGCCGCGCGGGCGAGCTGCTGGCGGCCGGCGTTCCGGCGGCCGAGATCCCCGCCCGCATCGGCCAGGCGGTCGAGGCGCTGCAGACGGTCGGCCTGCTGGCGCATGCGCTGGAGGGCGCGGGCGTGCAGGCGGGTGGGGCACCTATAACAACCGCCCTGGGGCGGTTGATCTCCGGCGAGCTTCCCCTGCAGGAGTGGGTTGCGCTCGTGCGCGCCACGGTCCCCCCGCCGGCCCGCTGGCGCCGCCCGCGGGGCGGGGGGGATTC
>JBIOES010000192.1:0-2558 GCA_044446265.1 Solirubrobacterales bacterium | reverse complement strand
CAGACCGCGGAGCTGCTGCTCAACACCAGCCCCGAGGCGACCGCGGCGCTCACCGCGCGCTGGATCGGCGCGGGCGAGCGTTACGGGCGCGTCGGCTGAGGCGTGCGCGTGGCCCCGTGCCGCAAGAGCTCGCGGCTCAAGGCGCTACGGTGACCTACGACGACCGGCACGTGCACCGCAGCAGCTCCTCGTGCGCCCTCGGCAGACCCTCTAGCGCGCCGTAGACATCGAGTACGGCGGCTGCGCGTGCGCTCCGGGCCAGCCGCGATTGGGCGTCGCCTGCATCGTGAACACGAGGTCGCCGCCGGCCATGATCTCCTCGTGGCGAATGAACACGCGGTTCAGGGGCTGACCGTTGAGAGTCACCCGCGCGACGTAGGGATGCGCCTCATCGAGCTGCGGAGCGCTCACCGTGAAACGCCTGCCGTTGGGCAGCTGCAGCGAGGCGCGCCGGATGAACGGACGGCCGAGGATGTACTCGTTGCTCGCCGGGGTCACCGGGTAGAAGCCGAGCGCGGTGAAGATGAACCACGCCGACATCTGGCCGAGATCATCATTGCCCACCAGGCCGTCGGGCCGCGGCGCGTACTGGCTCGCCATGATCGTGCCGAGCCGCGCCTGCGTGCGCCACGGCTCGCCGGCGGCCGCGTACAGGTAGGCGACGTGGTGGCTCGGCTCGTTGCCGTGGGCGTACCAGCCGATGAGCCCGGTGATGTCCTCCATGTGCGCGAACAGCTTCGGGTCGATCCTGGCGTCGAACACCTGGTCGAGCTGCGCGAGCAGGCGCGCCGCGCCGCCGTGCGCGCGCGCAAGCCCCGCCACATCCTGGGGCACGTACCAGGAGTACTGCCAGGCGTTGCCCTCGGTGTAGTCGGTACCGTAGCCGCTCGCGGCCGGATCGAACGGCGTGCGGAAGGTGCCGTCACGCCGGCGCGCACGCATGAAGCCCGTCGAGGCGTCATAGGCGTTGCGCCAGTTCGCGGCGCGGCGCAGGAACTGCGCGGCGAGGTCGTCGCGGCCCACGGCCTGCGCCATGCGCGCGATGGTCCAGTCATCGAAGGCGTATTCGAGGGTTTTGGAGGCCGCCTCGCCTTCTTCATCGATCGGCACGTAGCCGAGCTGCATGTAGGCGCCGAGGCCGCCGTAGGGAGCGTAGGTCGCGGTGGCGACCATGGCCGCCAGCGCCTGCTCGGCGTCGTAGCCGCGGATGCCCTTCAGGTAGGCATCGGCGATCACCGCCACGGCGTGGTAACCGATCATGGTCCAGGTCTCCTGGCCCTGGAACGCCCACACCGGCAGCATGCCGTAGGGACTGGCCTGCTGCGCGGCAAGGAGCGAGCGCACGACGTCGGCGGTGCGCTGCGGCGGCTGTATCAGCGTGAGCAGCGGATGCAGCGCACGATAGGTGTCCCAGAGCGAGTAGGTCGAATAGTTGGTGAATCCCTGCGCGCGGTGCACCGCGTTGTCGGGCCCGCGGTAGCGCCCGTCCACATCCATGAACAGACTGGGGGCCATGAGCGCGTGGTAGAGCGCGGTGTAGAAGCTGCGGCGCAGCGGCTCGGGCGCCTCGATCTCAAACACCCCCAGCGCCCGGGTCCACGCCTCGCGCGCCGCCTGGCGCACGCCCTCGAAATCCCAGCCCGGCAGTTCCGCATCGAGGTTGGCGATGGCGCTCTCCTCGCTGACCGGCGAGATCGCCACCTTGACCAGCAGCGACTGCCCGGCGGCGGCGAAATCGAATGCCCCCACGAGCTGGCGCCCCTCGAGCTGCGCCCGGGCGTGCGGGTCCTGCGCCGCCGGTGGCGGGAAGCCCCGGTAGGCCAGCTCGCCCTCGGTGTTCTCTAGCACCTGCCCGGTGATCGGCAGCGAGAAGCGTATGGCGAAGTACAGCTGCCGGCCCGGCGCCCACCCGCGCGTTTCGCGAAAGCCACTGACCGTATCGCTGGTGCGCACGCGCAGGCGCGACCACAGCACCTTGCCGGGATAGTCGTAGAGGCTCGTGCGCAGGTCGATCAGCACGTGCGCCGGCTGCCCGGCCGGGAAGCCGTAGCGATGCATCGCGACGCGCGCGCCCGCGGTGAGCTCGGCGCGCACACCGTAGTCCTCCAGCGTGACGGCGTAATAGCCCGGCTCGGCGCGCTCGCTCGCGTGGCTGAAGCGCGCGGTGTAGCCGCTGCCGGGATGCTCCGGGTCGCCACGTTCCAGGCGCACCGCCCCGGCAATCGGCATCAGCAGCACGTCCCCCAGGTCCGAGTGGCCGGTGCCCGAGAAGTGCGTGTGCGAGAAGCCGACGATGGTGTGATCCTCGTAGCGGTAGCCCGCCGCCCACCCGTACGCCTCCTGGCGCGGCCGGATCTGCGTGTCCGGGCTCACCTGCACCATGCCGAAGGGCACCACCGCGCCCGGAAAGGTATGACCGTCACCGGCGGTGCCGATAAACGGATCGACGGCCGCGAAGGCGTCGGCCGCACCGGCCGCAGGCGCGAGCGCAGTCAGCACCAGCGCCAGGGCGCCGCGCAGCAGCGGCGCGACGCGGGTGCCCGTGCCTCTCGGCGTTG
>JBIOES010000191.1:0-2581 GCA_044446265.1 Solirubrobacterales bacterium | reverse complement strand
TCCCACGACCCCCGACGCGCCCGCCTCGCGCACCAGCCTCTCCGCGACCCGCTCCAGGCCGACCCCACGCGAGCCCTTCACGAGCACGCTATCGCCCGCGCGCAACAGGCCCGGCAGCAGCTCCGCCGCCTCGGCCGCCTCCGGCACGCAGTAGACCGGCCCCTCCAATTCCTTTCCCATCTCGCCTGCCAACGGACCGACCGCGACCAGCAGCTCCACGCCGCGCGCGCCGGCGTGCGCACCGACCTCCCGGTGCAGGCGCCGCTCCTCGGAGCCCAGCTCGAGCATGTCGCCAAGCACCGCCACCCGGCGCCCCGGCGCGCTCGCCGCGAGGTCGTCGAGCGCGGCGCGCATCGACATCGGGTTGGCGTTGTAGCAGTCGTTGATCAGCACGATTCCATCCGGCAGCGCGATCCGTTCGCCGCGCAGCGCCGAGAACTCCACATCCAGACTCCCTGTGGGAGTGACGCCGAGAGCGCGCGCAGCCGCCACCGCGGCCAGCAGGTTGCGCAGGTTATGGGATTGGACGAACGATGGCCGCAAGCGGATCAGCTGCCCCCCGTACGGCACGGTGATCCCCCCCGACGCCCGCTCCCTACCAGGCACACGCTCCCCGCGATGCGCACCCTGGATGGGGGGCACGCGGTCCACGATCGCCACCTCCCCATCTTCCCCGCGCTCCACCAGCTCCACATCCCCGCCCTCGCCGAACGTGACGGTCCGCAGCTCCGTGCGCAGGTGGGGCGCCAGCAGCGGCTCGCTCGCCGGCAGCACCACCGTCGCGCCCGGCGCCATCCCTGCGATCAGCTCCGCCTTCGCGGCCGCGATCGCCTCCAGCGACCCCAGCTGCTCCAGGTGCACCGGGCCCACGTTCACGATCACCCCCACCTCCGGCTCCGCGATCGCCGTCAGCTGTGCGATCTGCCCCGGCCCCCGCATCGCCATCTCCAGCACCAGCGCCCGCGTGCCCAGCGGCGCGGCGAGCACCGCCAGCGGCAGGCCGATCTCGGTGTTGAGGTTCTCTGGGCTCGCCACCGCCGGTCCGCCGAGCTCCGCCTCCGCGCCGCGCAGCAGCGCCGCGAGGATGTCCTTCGTCGAGGTCTTCCCCGTCGAGCCCGTCACCGCCACCACCCGCGCCCCCGCCTCCCCCAGCGTCCGCCGCCAGGCGCGCGCCAGCGACTGCAGGGCCGCGAGCGGGTCGGGGTGGACGAGCACCGCGCCGATACCAGGGAGCGCAGCGGAAGTGCCGGCAGGCGGAGTGGGAGTGCCCGTCGGCGCAGCGGAAGTGCCAGCCTCCAGCGGTCTCGCGTGGGTCGGCGCCACCAGCACGCCCCACGCTCCCGCGCGCAACGCCTGCGCCGCGTAGGCGCCGCCGTCCACCCGCTCCCCCGGCAGGCCCACGAACAGGTCCCCCGGGCGCACCGCGCGCGAGTCGATCACGACACGGCGCGGGGTGGGTGGGTCTCCATTCCCCGCGCGAAGCAGGCGCGCCCCCGACGCGGCGGCGATCCGCGCCGCGTCCCACTCGATCACGCCGTCGCTCCGGCCGGATGGGCACGATCCGCGCGCAGCGCCTCGCGGGCGACCGTCACGTCGTCGAACGGCACCTTCACGCCGTCCGCGAGCTCCTGGCCCTGCTCGTGGCCCTTGCCCGCGATCACCACCACATCGTCCGGCTGCGCCGCCGCGATTGCGCGGCCGATCGCGGCGCGACGGTCGGCGAGCGTCACGATCGGAAGCATCCCCACGGCGCGAGCTCGCGCTGCGCCCTCCAGGATCTCCGCGATGATCGCCTCCGGATCCTCCGAGCGCGGATTGTCCGAGGTCACGATCACCACCTCCGCGAGGCGCGCCGCGATCTCGCCCATCAGCGGGCGCTTGCCCCTGTCGCGGTCCCCACCCGCGCCAAACACGCAGATCACCCGCCCCTCCGTCAGCTCGCGGGCCGCGCGCAGGACGTTCTCCAGCGAGTCCGGCGTGTGCGCGTAGTCCACCAGCACTGCGAACTCCTGGCCCTCCTCGACGCGCTCGAAGCGCCCCGGCACCCGCACCCCCCGCTCGAGGGCCCCCACCAGCGTGTCCAGATCCACGCCCAGCGAGTGGACCGCCGCCAGCGCCCCCAACGCGTTCGCCACGTTGAAGCGGCCCGGCAGCGGCAGCGACAGAGCGCGCTCGCCCGCGGGGGTCCGGAGGCGAAACCGGCAGCCCTCGAAACCGATCCGCACATCGCTCGCGCGGTAATCCGCGTCGTACTCGATCGCGAACGTCACCGCCGCGGGCAGTTCCGCCGCGAGTCGCCGCCCATAGGGGTCATCAAGGTTGATCACGCTCACGCCCGGCGCCTTGGGCACGAACAGCCCGCGCTTGCTCTGAAAGTACTCCTCCATCGTGCCGTGGAAGTCCAGATGGTCCTGCGTGAGGTTCGTGAAGATCGCCGCCGCGAAGCGCACGCCGCCCGTGCGACCAAGCTCCAGCGCGTGCGAGGAGACCTCCATCGCGCCCGCGCGGTCCCCCCCGTCGAGCATCGCACGCAGCGCCGCCTGCAGGTCGATCGCCTCCGGGGTCGTGCGCTGGATTGGGT
>JBIOES010000190.1:0-2615 GCA_044446265.1 Solirubrobacterales bacterium | reverse complement strand
GTTCCGGACACCGCGGCCTCGCGCAGCCGCGCGAGCGTGCGCGCGACGAAGTCCGCGGCGTGCTCACGCGCAAGGGTCAACGCGAGCGTGTGGTCGTAGGGGCTGCCATCGTTGGCCCACGGCTGGTGGTGGTGCACGGTGTGATGGTGGTAGTCGCGGTAGCTGCCGTGCGCAGGGTAGCCCGCGTCGCTCCACACGAGCGAGAGGGTCGCGCGGTCGATCGGCACGAGCACCACCCCGGAGTCCCCCACGAGCGGCCGCAGGTGGGTTGGCGCGCCCAGCCCGAGGCGGCCGGTCAGCTCAATACATGTCGAGCGCACCCCGGCCTCTGCGAGCGCCCACTCCAGCGATGCGGAGTGGGCGCACTCGGGCAGCCAGAAACCCCCGCGCCAGTTCTCGCCGAAGCGGGCTAGGTACGACTCCACTCCCCCTCGCACCTGCGCGCGCAGGCCCGCGTCGGTGGCGAGCAGCGGCAGCACCGCGTGGGTGGCCGCGGAGGTCCATTGCGCGTGCGGCGCCAGCGCCCCCAGCAGGCCCCCTCCGAGCTCCTGCAGGCGCAGGGCGGCGCGCTCGTAGTCTCCCCACGAGCGCTCCACCTCGCGCGCGAGCCCATCGTGCCCGCCGGCGCGCAGGCCGCGCGCATCCTCGTGGTGGGTGTGGTGGCGAACCTCGCGCAGGAACGCCATGCAGCGCTCGCCGATGCCGGGGGCCGCGAGCTGATCGCAGAGGACCGGCGTTAGCGAGAGCGTCAGCGGGGCGCCCGCGTCGAGCAGCTCCAGCAGCGGCAGGTAGGAGGTGGCGATCGCCTCCCACAGCCACTCCTCGCCGAAGGGCCACGTGCCGAAGCCCTCCACGTAGGGCATGTGGGTGTGCAGGACGATCGCCAGCGCGCCGCGGTCCGCGCGTGGGGAGGTCATGCGTGCGAGGCCACTGGGCTCGCGTGCAGCCCGTATCGCCCCGGAGCCGACCGCGACGGACAGGCGCTCACGGGCGGCACACCGCTACGAAGTCCAGAGCGCGATCGAGGTCGGCTTGCCCGCGGGGGCGCAGCACGAAGTCGCGCGAGGAGATCGCGGGCGTGAACCATCCGTAGAAGCGCTCGGTGAGCCCCAGGCGGGGGTGCACGGCGTCCCACCCCGCCTTCAGCGCCAGCTCGTGCACGCGCAGCTTGCGCGTGTGGAAGAGGCCGAAGAGCTGAACGGAGGAAAAGTGCGCCCGGCACAGCGCCTCGAACTCCGCCGCGCGGTACTCGTGCACGTGCCAGGGGTTATCCGAGCGAGGGGCGCCCTTGGGGGCGAGCGTGAGCACATTCGGGGTGGACAGGTAGATGGCTGCCGCGCGACCCTCGCCAGACCGGCTATGCCGGTCTCCTTCCCCTCCCTCGCGCGCGCGGATGAGCGAGGCGAAGTGCTCGAGCACCGCGCCGGGGTCCTGGAGATGCTCGATCGTCTGCAGGAACACCACCGCGTCCGCGGGCTCGGAGAAGGTCTCCACCAACTCGCGCGCGAAGCGCAGGTTGGGGCGCCGGTAGCGCAGGCGCGCGTGCTCGTGGGCTTCGGGGTTGGCGTCCACGCCCACCACCGAGGCGGCGCTGCGCGCGAGCAGATCCGAGCCGTAGCCCTCGCCACAGGCCATATCGATCGTGCGCAGCCCGCTCACGCGCGCGGCGATCCACTCGTACACCGCCACGTGGCGGCGGTACCAGTAGTTCTCCTCGGGCACATCGGGCAGCGTGCGCTCGCCGGTCAGCTCCAGCGGGGGCACGCCCTCGGGCTGATCGCGCTGCTGGTAGAGGGGCACGGATACAGACACGGTAAGGCGCGCGAGTATATGGTGCGCCCCGTGCTGAGCGCCGAGGAGATCCGCGACGTCAACACGCGCTACCACGATGTGGCGGCCGGCCACTACGACTCCAAGTGGGGGATCGACTTCGGCGAGCTCGGCCACGATCAGGTCATCTCCAAGGTGCGCAAGGTCCTGGGTCCTCGTCCGGGCCCCTACGCGCGCTCGCTGGAGATCGGCTCGGGCACGGGGTACTTCACGCTCAACCTGCTCCGCGCGGGCGTGATCGAGGAGGCGACGTGCAGCGACATCTCGCCGGGGATGCTGGGTGCCCTGAGCGCCAACGCCGAGCGCCTTGGGCTCGCCGTGCGCACCGTACCCGCCGACGCCGAGCGCCTGCCCTTCCCCGATGGGAGCTTCGATCTGGTGCTGGGCCACGCGGTGCTCCACCACATCCCCAACCTCGCACAGGCGTTCGCGGAGTTCGAGCGCGTGCTTGCACCCGGCGGCACGGTGCTCTTCGCCGGCGAGCCCTCCCGCTACGGCGATCGTCTCGCGCGCGTGCCCAAGCGCGCGGCGAGCGCCGTTGCGCCGCTGTGGCGGCGCGCGATCGGCGCGGGGCCCGCCCCCCCAGCGGAGGGCGGCGCCCCGGACGCCGCGCTGGAGGGCGTCGTGGACGTCCCCGCGGTCGCCCCCCGCGAGCTCTCCGCGGTCGCGGGCGGCGCCGGCCTGCGCTAGGTGCGCGTGATCGGCGAGCAGCTCCTCGCCAACTGGTTCGGCTGGACCAACCGCACGCTGGAGGCCACCGCCGATCCCAGCGAAGTGCCGTGGGC
>JBIOES010000189.1:0-2617 GCA_044446265.1 Solirubrobacterales bacterium | reverse complement strand
TGAGGAGGAGGAGGATAGAGAGGAGGGCCGCGCGGTGGGAACAATGCGTGGCACCGCAACCACGGGCGTCGCGGCACGCTCGAAGCCGAGCTCGCGCTGGGCCCGCAACGCAGCCGTCGTGGCAGCCGCCGGAGAGGCGCCGGGAGAGCGTCGCGGGCGGGAGGACGCGGAGCGCGCGGTGGCCGGGCTCGCCGCACGTACGCCGGAGAGGCTTCCCGCCAGGCCGATCGCGCCCCGCTGAGCGTTCTCGCCGGTGACGCCACGGTCACGATGGCGATCCGTGTGCGTGTGATCGGTGCGAACGACGATCGCCACGCAGCCGCCTCCCACACCCGCCACGAGCAGACAGCCCGTTGCGAGCTTGGCTCCGAATGAGCCCCCCGCAAACAGCGAGCCGCTGCTCGAGCCGACCCCAGCGCCAGCGCCGGCACCAGCCCCCGCTCCCACCCCGGCGCCCGCGGCGCCGCCACCGAACCCGACCGCGCCAGGCCCCCACGGCAGCGCAAGGGGCGGCAGCACGGCCGCGAGCCCGCGCAGCGAGACGATGTAGGCGCGGCACGCGGGGCACTCGCGCCGGTGCAGTTGCGCCAGCTGGTAGCGCTCGCCCTCGGGGTCGAGGATGCCGAAGGCCAGCGCGCGCATCAACGAGCCCTGCTGCTCGCACCACCCACCGCCGCCGATCGTGCGCAGGAGTCCGTCCATCTTGGCGGCGACCCCCGGGCGCTCTGGCCCGCGACCCTCCATCAGCTTGCGCATGCGCGCCTCGCTCACACCCATCTTGGCGGCCGCCTCAGCGCGGCTGAGGCCTTGCAGATAGCAGAGGCTGGCCGCCTCGCGCTCGCGTGCGCTCAGGCGCTCGCGCAGACCCTCGAAGGTGTGGCGCAGCCGCAGGCGATCGTCGAGCGCCCCTGCCATGTCCGGCTCGACCGAGATGGAGAGCCCGAAGGGACCGTCCGCGGCGTCCGGGTGCTCCTGCCGGCGCGCGCGTGCCCGCGCCTCGTCGATCGCGCGGCGAAAGCACACCTGCACGAGCCAGCCGGCGGGGTTCTCGATTTCCTCGCCCTCCAGCAGCGCCGTGTACAGACCCTGCCAGGCCGTTGCGTAACAAGCCTCCAGGTCGGCATCGTCGAGCGAGACCCCACGCGAGCGCAGGCGCCCGCGCACGGCGCCCAGCACCCGCTCGCGCTGACCCTCGAACTCCCTGCGCAGCAGGCGCTCGGCGCGATAGCGACGCAGCGGCAGGGGGCTCATGGCGGTAAAGACTACGAGTCAGAGGAATCCTGTGAGCTGATCGAAAGCGCGGCGGCGTCTCGTTCCCCAGCGCAGCGATATCTTCACGCCATCGCCTCGCCCCCAGACTCCACACCCGCTCCACCCCCGCGCGCGGAGATCCTCGACATCCCGCTGGCGGTGTCGGACTACGAGCATGTGCTCGACTGGATGGAGGCGATGGTGGCGGCCGGCGCGCGCGGCTACCTGACGGCGGCGGCGGTGAACCTGGTGATGAGCGCGCGCGAGGAGCCCGAGACGATGGCGGCGGTGCTGGGCGCCACGCTGGCGGTGCCCGATGGGATGCCGCTGGTGTGGGCCCTGCGAGCGCTCGGCCACAGGCGCGCCACACGCGTGTACGGGCCGGATCTGATGCTCGGCTTCTGCGCGCGGGCCGCCGCGGCCGGCACCCCCATGTACCTGTACGGCGGCCGCGACGAGGCCGCACTGGAGCTGCTCACGACCCGCCTGCGCGAGCGCTTCCCCGGCCTGCGCATCGCCGGCGGCCACTCGCCCCCATTCCGGGAGCTGACCCCCTCAGAGGAGCAGCGAGTGGTGGCCGACATCGACGGCTCGGGCGCGCAGGTGGTGTGGGTGGGCACGGGCCAGCCCAAGCAGGAGCGCTGGATGCACCGCATGCGCCCCCTTCTGCGGGCGCCGCTGCTCGTGGGCGTTGGCGCGGCGTTCGACTTCCACGCGGGGCTCGTGCCCCAGGCGCCGCGCTGGATGCAGCGCGCGGGGCTGGAGTGGAGCTACCGCCTGGCGCGCGAGCCGCGGCGGCTGTGGCGGCGCTACGCGCGCTACAACCCGCGCTTCGTGGCCGGCTTCGCTCGGCAGTACCTGCGCGAGCGCCACTGAGCAGGGCTCCCCTGGGCGCGTGCGCCGCGTGTGGACCGGCTGGCGCCGCTGAGCATGCGTGACCGCCGCTAACCTCTGGATCGCGATGGCAGGCCCCCAGCACACCGCCGACGTAGCCGTCGTTGGCCTCGGTCGCGTGGGATTGCCACTAGCGCTGTCCTTCGCCGACCGCGGGCTGCGGACGATCGGAATCGACAACGACCCGACGCGGCTGGGGGCGGTGCGCGAAGGGACGATGCCCTTCCAGGAGACGGGGGCACAGGAGCTGCTGGAGCGAGTGCACGACTCGGGCCCGCCCGCCCGCCTGGAGCTCACAGAGCGCGTGGCCGACGCCGCCGCGGCGCGCCACATCGTGATCACGCTCGGGACGCCCTCGTTCTCGCACATCGAGATCGACATGCGCGACATCCGCTCGGCGCTCGATGACCTGCTGGGAGTGCTGGCGCCGGGGCATGCGCTGACGCTGCGCTCGACGGTGGCGCCGGGGACG
>JBIOES010000188.1:0-2638 GCA_044446265.1 Solirubrobacterales bacterium | reverse complement strand
TCCAGTACGCCCTGCAGAGCGGCCGCAAACCAGCCGTCCCGGAGGAACATGTTCAGGAAGCCGGGGCCCGCGACCTCGAAGCGCTCCAGGCTCTCACCGAGCTCGAGCTGCAACTGCTCCCCCAGCCGCTGGGCAACCTCACGCGGGGGAGTCGCCAGACCCTTCGCCAAGAGCAGCGCGGCATTGGTCGAGTAGTCCCCCAGCTCCACGCGGGGTGGGCGTTCCAGGGCGATCTCCTGGCGATGGGCGACTTCCTCCCCTGCGAGCGCGGTGGCCGCGGCGAGCACCGCCGCGCGCAGAGCCCCCAGCGAGGGGGCGGCCTCGCTCATAAGGCGACCATCGAAAGGCGACCGATCTCAATAGTGGTAGGGCTCACCGGCGATGATCTTATGCGCCCGGTAGAGCTGCTCGAGCAGGACCACCCACGCAAGCTGGTGGGGCAGCGTCATCGGACCCAGCGAAAGGCGCGCATCCACGCGCCGCAGAGGCGGGGCGCCGAAGGGGCCGCCAACGACGAACGCCAGGTCGGCGCCCGCGCGGCGACGCTCCTCCAGGAAGGCGCTGAAGGCGAGGCTGTCGTATGCCTGCCCGTCGGCCGCCAGCAGCGACACGAACGCCCCGGCGGGCACGCGGCGCGCAACCGAGGAGACATCGCGCACCTGCACCAACTCGAGGCGCGCGTGGCGGGAGAGGAGCTTGGCGTAGTGGGCCACGGCAGCGTCGTGGGGCGCGCGCATGCGCACCTCGCCGAGGACGGTCAGTTGCACGGGGCCGGCACCGTCGGGGGCACGGGTTGCGATACTAGCCCCGTGAACGATGACGACCAAGGCGCCGAGCGCCACATAAACATCCATCTCTCCCCCGAGATCATGGGGGGCGTGTACGCGAACTTCGCGAACGTAAGCCATTCCGACTACGAGTTCACCGTCACCTTCGCGCGGGTCGACCACGAGGTCGAGTCCGACGAGGTGCCGGGCGTGGTGGTCTCGCGCGTGAACATCTCCCCGCGCTTCATGCGCGAGCTGATCGACGCGATGGAGGACAACTACTCCAAGTGGCGCACCCGCGAGGGCATCAAGAACCTCCCCGAGTACGGGGGCACCGAAACGGAGGGCGGCGAGCAGTAGGGCGTATCTCGATCGGGACTGAGGGCCTATCGAGATACGCCCTCAGTGGCAACCCCACTGGGATGTGCCCCTGGGACCGGCGGGCCGTGCCCAGAGCTGACTCCGAGCAGCCAGAACGATGAAGGTCGCGGTGATCTCCGACATCCATGCCAACAGGCACGCCTTCGAGGCGGTGCTGGAGGACATCGCCGGCAGCGAGGCAGCCGAGGTGTGGTGCCTGGGCGACCTCGTGGGCTACGGAGCGGACCCCGACGCGTGCGTGGAGCTGGCCGTCAGGCACACCGCGGTGTGCCTCGCCGGCAACCACGATATGGCGGTGACCGGCAAGGTGCCCCTGGACGAGTTCTCGCGCGGCGCCAGCCTCGCTGCGCAGTGGACGCGCGAGGTGATGAAGGCAGAGAACATATCCGTCCTCACCGGCCTGCAGCCGCAGGGGCAGGAGGGGCAGGTGGGGCTCTACCACGCGAGCCCTCGCGATCCGGTGTGGGAGTACGTGCTCTCCACGCTGCTCGCGGAGCTGTGCCTGGACGCCCAGAGCCAGCGGGTGAGCCTGATCGGCCACTCCCACGTGGCACTCTCGTTCGTACGCCGCGAGGGCGAGCTGACGACGGGCGAACCGCGCCGCGAGGGAGAGACGCTCGACCTCGCGCAGGGCGAATGGCTGCTGAACCCAGGCAGCGTGGGCCAGCCCCGGGACGGCGACGCGCGCGCGGCGTGGATGCTGCTCGACCTCGACGGCTGGAGCGCCACCTACCGACGCACGCCCTACGACATAGCCGGCGCGGCGAGCGCGATCCGCGCCGCACGGCTGCCGGCATCGCTCGCCGAGCGCCTGGAGTACGGTCAGTGAGGATGCGATCTGACAGGAAAACTAGATGGGCCCGGCCAGCCGGCCTCCGGCCGGCTGCCTGTGCCCCGCAATGGGGTGCACCACCCTCTATGCGCCTTTTCCCGGCAGGGCTTCTGGCGCTCGCCTGCGGCGCCTTGCTGACGGCCTGCGGGAGCTCAACCGCGGGTCTGATCCCAGCCGAAAACGCCGGCCCGCTCAAGAGCGACTTCGAAGCGGTCGCGCAGGCGGCGCTGGCGGGCGACGGGAACTGCGCGGCCACCAACGAAGCGCTCGCCAAGACCGCACAGGATTTCGCGGCGCTGCCACCCACGGTGGATGCGGGGCTTCGCAAGACCCTCCAGGTGGGTATCGCGAACCTGTCCACGCGCGCGCGTGTGGCCTGCACGGAACCGCTGGCCTCGACCACCACCACCGGCGTGCCGAGCACCACCACGACGAGCTCCACCGCGACGACCACGAGCAGCCCCACGAGCACGAGCAGCACGCAGACGAGCTCGACGGCGACCACCACGCCCCCCACAGCCACGACGACCCCGGGGGTCGGGGGCGGCACCCAGGCGCCCCCGAGCGAAAGCGGCGGCTCGCAGGGCAACGGCAGTGGTAATGGACAGGAACTCGGACCCGCCCACCCCGGCGCCGGCGAAAACGGCGCGGGCGCGGG
>JBIOES010000187.1:0-2692 GCA_044446265.1 Solirubrobacterales bacterium | reverse complement strand
GTGCCGCGCGGCACGCCCTCGAACCCCGTGCCGAGCAGGGCGTCCACGATCGCCCCCGCCCCCGCGAGCACTCTTGCCGCCGGCTCACCGCCTGCGTTCAGCGCCCCCCCGCTGGCCGGGTCGCCGCCGCCCGAGTCCGCGATCAGCTGCAGCGGCGCCGCGCCCGGAAGACGTGCCAGATTGGCGGCGGCGTCGCCCGAGAACTCCTCGATGGGAGCGGTGCAAAGCACCGTCACCGAGCGCCCGGCTTCGCGCAGCAGGCGCGCCACCACCAGTCCGTCGCCACCGTTGTTGCCCTTACCGCATACGACCGCCACCGGGCCATCGGGGACCAGCTCGGCGACCGCCCGGTACACGCCGGCTCCGGCGCGCTCCATCAAATCGAGCGAGGGCACCCCCTGCTCCTCGATCGCCCAGCGGTCGATCGCTCGCATCTGCTCGGAGTCAAACAGCGGGAGCAGCCAATCTGGCACTGTCATCTGCGCGATGCTAGACCAGCGGTCCTCGTCGCCTACTCCACGGTGACCGTCTTGGCGAGGTTGCGAGGCTGATCGACGTTCAACCCGCGTCGCCGCGCGATCTCATACGCCAGCAGCTGCAGGGGGATCACCGCCAGGATCGACTGCAGCATCCAGTCCACGGCGGGCACCGCGATGGCGGCGTCGGAGTGCTTGGTGACATCGGTGTTGCCGATTGTGGTGATCGCGATCACGTGTGCGCCGCGGGCGCGGACCTCCTGCATGTTGGAGATCACCTTCTCCAGGACCGGCGAGTCGGTGGCGACGCAGACCACCGGGGTGGAGTCGTCGAGCAGCGCGATCGGGCCGTGCTTCATCTCCCCGGCCGCGTAGGCGTCGGTGGCGATGTAGGAGATCTCCTTGAGCTTCAGGGCCCCCTCCAGCGCTACGGGCAGACCGACGTGGCGGCCGATGTAGAGGAAGAAATCCTTGCTGAACTCGGCGTCGGCGATGCGCCCGATCTGCTCGCTCAGCTCGGCGGAGCCGGTGATCTCGGCGATGCAGTGGGGCAGGCGCTTGATCTCGCTCACCAGCTCGGCGATGCGCTGCTCAGGGAGCGTGCCGCGCAGCTCGGCGAGGCGCAGGCCGAGCAGGTAGATGACCGCGACCTGGCAGACGAACGTCTTGGTGGCGGCCACGCTGATCTCGAGGCCCGCGCGCGTGAACAGCACCCCGTCGGCCTCGCGCGTGGCCTGCGAGCCCATCACATTCGTGATCGCCAGCACTGTCGCGCCGCGCTCGCGCGCCGTGCGCATCGCGGCGAGCGTGTCGGCGGTCTCGCCGGACTGGGAGATGCCGATCACGAGGTCGCCGGGGCCGATCACGGGGTTGCGGTAGCGATACTCCGAGGCAACGTCCATCTCCACCGGGATGCGCGCCCACTCCTCGATCGCGTAGCGCCCGATCAGCCCGGCGTGATAGGCGGTGCCGCAGGCGACGATCACGATCCGCTTGACACCCGCGAGGAGCGCCTCGTCGAGGGCGCCCTCCTCGTCGAGATCGACCCCGTCGCCGCGGGCGGTGCGGTCGGCGATCGTCTCGGCGACGACGTCGGCCTGCTCGTGGATCTCCTTGAGCATGAACGTCTCATAGCCGCCCTTCTCGGCGGTCTCCTCATCCCAGTCGACCACCTGCGGCGCCCGCTGCACCTCCCGGCCGTCGGCCGTTTCGATGCTCACCCCCTCGGGCGTGAGCACGACGATCTCGCCGTTCTCGATGTACTGCACGGTGCGGGTCTGCGCGAGGAAGGCGGAGACCGCGGAGGCGACGAACTGCTCGCCCTCGCCGCGCCCGATCACGAGCGGACACTCCTTGCGGGCGCCCACGAGCGTGTTGGGCTCGTCGAGGCTCACGGCCACGAAGGCGTAGTGGCCCTCCAGCTCGGCGTACGCCGCGCGCACCGCCGCGGCGAGATCGCCGTGGTAGTGGTGGGCGAGCAGGTGCGCGATCGTCTCGGCGTCGGTTTCGGAGGTGAAGTGGCAGCCTTCCGCTAGAAGCCGGTCCTTGAGCGCCATGTAGTTCTCGACGATGCCGTTGACGACCACGTGGATGCGGTCGTCGCTGTCGTAGTGCGGGTGCGCGTTCTCCTCGCTCACCCGCCCGTGCGTGGCCCAGCGCGTGTGGCCGATGCCCGTCGTGGCGGGGCGCACGGCGAGCGCCACAGCGCCGCCGGAGCGCTCCTCGTGCGCCTGCGCGCCGAGCTTGGCCTGCAGCGCGTCGAGGTTGCCGACGGCACGCACGGCCTCGATGCGATCCTCGGCGAGCACGGAGATGCCGGCGCTGTCATAGCCCCGGTACTCGAGCTTGCGCAGGCCGGCGAGCAGCAGCTCCCGCACGGGCCGCTCACCGACGTAGCCAACGATGCCGCACACCTCCTCGAAGATACCAGCGGCGGTGAGGACCGCTCCGATGCGGTGGACACGTTTGGACGCGGCGACTTACGCCAGCGCGCTCTCCACCAGCGCCGCTAGGCGCGAGCAGACCTCCTCGGCCTCCTCGTCGGTGGGAGCCTCGACCATCACTCGGATCAGCGGCTCCGTTCCGCTTGGGCGGACGAGCACGCGCCCGCGGCCGGGGGGGGGCGCCGGGGGGGGGGCCCCCGCCCCCCCCCCCGCGGGGGGCGGGGCGGAGGGGCCGCCCGGCGCCGACCCGGGGGCAGCCGAGCGGGGGGGGGG
>JBIOES010000186.1:0-2699 GCA_044446265.1 Solirubrobacterales bacterium | reverse complement strand
GGCGGGACTCAATCGAATGTGCTGATCCAGCGCAAGACGCTCCCCGAGTGGGCCGTGCGGCTGCTGCTCGCGGCGCTCCTGCTCGCTCCGCTGCTGGTGGCGGTGGATGGCCTGGCTCGCCTGCGCCGCCGGGGCGTGGCGCTGGCGCGCTGGCTGGCGTGGGCGGTGGCGTGCGCGGCGCCGTTTCTCGCGTGTGCCCTATTCGTGCGCCTGCTTGGCCGCGCCGGCGTGCTGGCAGCGCCCGCGGAGGTTGTGCTCCCCGGCGCGCTGCCCGCGGGCGCCGCCGCTTGGGAGGCGGTGCTCGCCCCGCTGCTCGTGCTCGTTGCGGCGTGGCTCGCTTGGCCCGTGGCGGCGCGCCGCGCCGGTTTGCCCACGCGCGCGAGCTCCGACGCGGCGGGGCTCGCGGTGCTGCTCCTGCTCCTGGGGGTGGCCATCGTCGTGGGGCTGGCGAACCCCTACACCGCGCTGCTGCTCGTGCCCGCCCTGCATCTGTGGCTGCTCGTCGTTTCGCCCGAGTGGCGCAACTCCGGGGGACGCGCTCACCGGATCCGCGCGCTCGCGCTCGTGGCGCTGGGGGTCGCTCCGCTGGCGCTGCTCATCGCCTTCTACGCGCGCCAGCTCGGCTTCGACGCTGGGCAGGCCGCGCACGCGGCGGTGCTGCTGCTCGCCGGCGGGTACGTCTCGATCGCGGGGATGTTCTTGTGGAGCCTCGCGTTCGGCTGCCTCGCGGGGATGACCCTGGTGGCGCTCTCCCCGTCTGCGCCTCTCCTTCCCGGGGAGGGCGATGACGAGCGCTTCGCGATCACCGTTCGGGGGCCCATGTCCTACGCTGGCCCTGGTTCGCTTGGCGGCACGGAGTCGGCGTTGCGCCGATAGGAGGCTCCAGGGGCCACGTCGCTCCCGCAGGCCAGTCATGTCCGACATCGACATCCCGCTCCCCTCCCCGAACCCCGGCTCCGGCTTCGCGCCCAGTGTGGGCGACGGCGCAAGCGGCCGCCCGCCGGCGCCCGATCTCGGCCTCCTGCGCCCGCCCCCCGTTCGCGGCCGTCCCGAGCGGGTCTCGGGGGTTGCCTTCCAGCGCTCGCGCAGGGGATGGCGGGCGCTCTCGTGGGCGCTCATCTTCGTGGGCTTCGCGGCGCTGCTCGACGCGGGGGTGACGCTCGTATGGCAGGAGCCGTTCTCCGCGCTCTACGCCCGCATCCAGCAGGATGAGCTCAGCGGGGCGCTGCACGGGATCGAACGCGCTCCCCCCACGCCCGTGGAGCGCCGCGCGCTCGCGCACCTGCCCAGCCAGTCGAAGCGGATCGCGTTCCTGGCGCGCGAGCTGCAGCGCCACGCGGGCGCGGGGAGCCCGGTGGGGAGCATCCACATCGCGCGCATCCACGCCGACTTCGTGGTGGTCAAGGGCACCGGCGTCGCCGAACTGGAGAAGGGCCCCGGCGTGTATCCGGAAACGCGCTTCCCCGGGATCCCCGGAACCACGGCGATCGCGGGGCACCGCACGACCTATCTGGCTCCCTTCCGCCACATCGACGCGCTGCGCCGCGGGGATCGCATCGTGCTCGATATGCCCTACGCGCACTTCACCTACACGGTGAGCGGCCAGCGCATCGTGCAGCCCACCGACGTCGCCGCGGCGGTTGGCCGCGTGGGCTACAGCCGCCTCGTGCTGTCCGCGTGCACGCCCCTCTTCAGCGCTGAAAAGCGCATCCTGGTGTACGCCCGCCTCACCGGCGCGGTGCCCGCGGGCGCCGCCCGCGAGGGGCTCACCAGCGGTGCTCGAACCCCTCCAGCGGGCGCTCTCGGCCGTCCTCTAGCAGCACCGCCCCTGGCGCAAGGCGCTCTGAGGCGCCCAGCACGCGTCCGATCCACGTGACGCCGGCGCCGCCCGCCCCCGCGAGGGCCCGCTCGGCGCGGCCGCGGTCCTCGGCGGCCACGCACACGCACAGCTCGTAGTCTTCGCCCGCTCCAGCCGCAAGCCGCCACGCGGGCACCCCCAGCTCGGCCGCGACCTCGGCGACCCCCTCGTCGAGGGGCAGCGCGGCGAGGTCCACCTCCAGGCGCACCCCGCTTGCGCGCCCCAGGTGTGCGGCGTCGGTGGCGAGCCCGTCGGAGAGGTCGATCAGCGCATGCGCCCCCGCCTGCGCCAGCGCGCGGCCCTCGGCCAGGCGCGGCTGGGGCTGGAGCACTCGATCGATCGCAGCCTGCTTGCCGGTCCCTCCACGGGCGCGCCCCTCGAGTACCGCCAGTCCGGCGCCCGCGCCGCCGAGGCGACCGGTGACCCCGACCAGGTCCCCCGCCCGCGCGCCGTCGCGCCCCACGAGCTCCTGCTCGGAGGCGGCCCAGCCGATCACGGTGAGCGCGACCGTCAGCGCGGGGGCGCTCACCACGTCGCCCCCGAGCAGCGATGTGCCAGTCCGCAGCGCGAGCTCCCGCGCACCGCGCACCAGCTCCAGCGCCCGTGCCTCGCTGAGCCCCGCGGGCAGCCCCAGTGTCAGGTAGGCCTCGCCCGCCCCCGCGCCCATCGCGGCGAGATCCGACAGCGCTCCCGCCAGCGCGCGCCAGCCGACCTGCGCGGGCGTCGCCCAGCCGTCCGACTCTCTGTCCCCGGCTCCCGCGCCGTTCGCCAGCCTGAAGTGGACGCCGTCGATCATCGCGTCCACCGAGGTCACGCACACCGCCCCGGCACGCACCACGGC
>JBIOES010000185.1:0-2756 GCA_044446265.1 Solirubrobacterales bacterium | reverse complement strand
CCCCGGCGCCGGCGAAAACGGCGCGGGCGCGGGCGGCGCCGGAGCGGGCGGGGCGGGCGCCGGCCAGGGAGCCGGCAGGTGAGCGAGCCAGAGACGGAGATCGCCGGGCGCTACCGACTGCAGGGCAGGCTCGGGTTCGGAGGGATGTCCACCGTGCACCTCGCCCTCGACCTGCGCTTGGAGCGCCAGGTGGCGGTGAAGCTGCTGGCCGAGCACCTCGCCGAGGACCCCACCTTCGTATCGCGCTTCCAGCGCGAGGCGCAGGCGGCGGCGCGCCTCGTGCATCCCAACATCGTGCAGGTCTTCGACTCTGGCCTGGACGAGCGTACGGGTCAGCACTTCATCGTGATGGAGTACATCGAGGGGCAGTCCTGCGCGGAGATCCTGCGCGACGACGGCTGGGTCGAGGTCGAGGAGGCGGTGGCGATCATCGAGCAGGCGTGCGAGGGGCTGTACTACGCCCATCGCCACGGCGTGGTGCACCGCGACGTCAAGCCCGGCAACCTGCTGCGAGCGCGCGAGGGGGAGGTGAAGCTCGCGGACTTCGGCATCGCCAAGGCCACCGAGCAGTCCTCGATCACACAGGTGGGCTCGGTGCTGGGCACAGCCGCATACCTCGCCCCCGAGCAGGCCCGCGGCGAGGAGGCCGGGCCGCGCGCGGACCTCTATGCGCTGGGCGTCGTCAGCTACCAGCTGATCGCCGGGCGCCTACCCTATGAGGCCACCTCGCTGACGGAGCTCGCGCTCAAGCAGCAGCGCGAAGAGCCCGCCACGCTCGACACGCTCGTCGCCGCGGTGAGCCCCGAGCTGGCCGATGCGGTGGCGATCGCGCTGGCGCTCGACCCGAGCGAGCGGTATGCCACCGCGCGCGAGATGGGCCGCGCGATCGCCGACGCGATGCGCGGCATCCCGCCGCAGGAGCCCGCCGGCGGAGCGCGCGGGGCGCCCGCCACCCAGGCGACGAGCCTGCTCGCCACCACGACCCGCGGACAGGACCGCGCGGCCCCGCGCGGCGCCGTCACCCCGCGCCAGCCGCGACCGGGACCACCGCGCGCTCAGCCCGCCGTGGCGGCCCCCCCGCGCACGTCGAACGCGGGGCGCGTCTGGGCGGCGCTGTTCGGCCTGCTGGTGCTCGCGGTGGTGGTTGTGGCGGTGATCTTCATCACGGCCCCCGCCTCCACGACGATCAGGATCCACAACGTGGTGCACAAGGACGTCAACCAGGCCGCTTCCTCGCTCAGCGAACTGGTCTCGGAAAACACCAAGTAAAGGCGAAAGGCCCGCTTACGCGGGCCCCTCGGCCGGAACTGCAAGTCCTTTTACGGACCGGGCGACCGTCACTCGCCTTCAGACTAGCAGTCCCAGCCGTCGCCTTGCAAACATGGCTCCGGCGGCCGGACTCGAACCGGCAGCTGACGAGTGACGGTCGTCCATGTTGCCCTTACACCACACCGGATAGCCACGGCCAACGCTACTCACGGGTGGAGAGACTTCTCTCCGTCGCGCCAGGCAGCCGCGACCTCGGCGAGGCGCCCCTCCAGGATCGCCCTGCGCAGTTCGACCATCAGGCGAGCGATGAACGTCAAGTTGTGCAGCGTCAGGAGGCGCGCCCCCGTCAGCTCGCTCGAGCGCGCCAGGTATGAGAGGTAGGCGCGCGAGAATCCCTGCGCGCAGGCGGGGCACGGACAGTCCTCCTGCAGCGGCTCGGGGGCTTCGCGCCAGCGCTCCTTCACGAGGTCTACACGCCAGCGGTGGGTGGGATCGGGGACCAGCGCGCAGCCGTGGCGGCCGAGGCGCGTGGGCATCGCGCAGTCGAAGGTATCGACGCCCAGCTCGACGCCGCGGATCAGATCGTCGATCTCGCCGATGCCAAGCAGATGCCGGGGACGGCTCTCGTGCTCACCGCCGAGCTCCTGCATGGCCCACTCCACGACGGAGTACATCTGCGCCTTGGAGTCCCCCAGCGAGCCGCCGATCGCGATCCCCTCGCAGCCGCTGCCCGCGACCACGCGCGCGGAGGCGCGGCGCAGGTCCTCGAAGACCCCGCCCTGCACGATCCCATACACAAGCTGGCTCGCGGGGCCGTGCTCGGCGTGCCACTCCAGGCAGCGCGTGAGCCAGCGGTGGGTGCGCTCGGTGGATGCCTCGGTGTAGGAGCGCTCCACGTGGAAGGGCGTGCACTCGTCGAAGACGAGCGCGATGTCGGATCCCAGCGCGGCCTGGATCGCCATCGAGCGCTCGGGCGAGAGCAGGCGGGGGAGACCGTCGAGGTAGGAGCGAAAGCGCACGCCATCCTCCTCGATCGCGAGGATCGCCCCCGAACGGCCCTCGGGGCCGTGGGAGGCGGGGCCGTGGGAGGCGCCCCCCTCGGAACCATGGGTGTGATGCTCCAGGCCAGATCTGCCCTTGATCTCATCGGCGACGGTGCCGTGGCCCATCGAGAACACCTGGAAGCCACCGGAATCGGTGATGATCGGACCGGACCAGCCCATGAAGCGGTGCAGCCCTCCCATCCGCTCGATCAGATCCTCGCCGGGGCGCAGATGCAGGTGGAAGGTGTTGCCGAGCACCATCTCGTAGCCGAGCGCGGCGACCTCCCGCGGCAGCAGCCCCTTGACGGTGGCCTTCGTGGCAAGCGGCACGAAGGCGGGCGTGCGGATCGGCCCATGCGCGGTCTCCAGCACCCCCGCGCGAGCGCGCGAGGAGGGGTCACGTGCTTGGATGGTGAAGGCGCCGGCCACCGCGGCATCCTAGAT
>JBIOES010000184.1:0-2784 GCA_044446265.1 Solirubrobacterales bacterium | reverse complement strand
CGCGCACGTAGTCGGCGGCGTAGCCCCAGTCACGCTGCGCGTCGAGGTTTCCCAGGCGAAGCTGCGTGTCCAGGCCGTTCGTGATGCGCGCCACGCCGTGGGTGACCTTGCGCGTGACGAACTCCAGGCCGCGCCGCGGACTCTCATGGTTGAACAGGATCCCCGACACAGCGTACAGATTGAAGCTCTCGCGGTAGTTGACGGTGATGAAGTGTCCATACGCCTTCGCCACCCCATAGGGCGAGCGCGGGTAAAACGGCGTTGTCTCCGTCTGGGGCACCTCCAGCACCTTGCCGAACATCTCACTCGAGGATGCCTGGTAGAAGCGCGCCTGCGGGCACACTTCGCGCATCGCCTCGAGGATCCGCGTAACGCCCACGCCGGTGAACTCCGCCGTGAGGGTCGGCTGGATCCAGGAGACCGCCACGAAGGACATCGCGGCGAGGTTGTAGATCTCATCGGGCTCTGAGGCGCGCAGCGCGTCCACCAGCGAGCGCTGATCGAGCAGATCGCCCTGGTGCAGGACGATGCGCTCGCGCAGGTGCTCGATGCGCTCGAACTTCTCGGTCGAGGCGCGGCGCACCATGCCGTGCACCTCGTACCCCTTCTCCAGCAGCAGCTCGGCGAGATAGGAGCCGTCCTGGCCGGTGATTCCGGTGATGAGTGCTGAGCGCTTTGCGGTCATGGGCGGGACCCTATCGTGCCGTGCCGCCTGTGCGTTTCATGCCTCCGCCGGGCCTTCCGGCGTTGCGGCGATGGGCGCGTGCAGCGCCGACCCTTCGCGCTCGCGCAGCCATCCCACGGTTGCCGCGATGCCCTCCCGCACGCCGATCCTCGCCTCCCAGCCCAGCATCTTCCTTGCCTTCTCCACCGAGGGCCAGCGACGGGGGACGTCCACCGTGAAGCTCGGCAGGTGCTCCAGCGCGAACGCGTCCGGATCCTCGCCGCACGCCTCCCACACGATACGCGCGATCTCCGCCACTGTCAGCTCCCGCGCGGCGGAGATGTTGAAGTCCTCGTTGAGTCCCGCCGGGGAGCCCATCGCCGTGACGATCCCATCGGCGATGTCATCCACGTGGGTGAGCGTGCGCGTCTGCTCGCCCGAGCCGAAGATCTGAAGCGGGCGCTGGCCGGAGAGCACCTTCCTGATCAGGTCGGGCACCGCGTGCGCGATCCCCGGCTCGGCGTCGGGCAGCTCGCCGGGGCCGTACGCGTTGAAGGGCCTGCAGATCGTGAACGGCAGCCCGTGCTCGTCGTGCGCCGCGCGGCAGTACACCTCGCCCGTGAGCTTGGAGAAGCCGTACGCCGACTGCGGTGTGGGGCAGTCGGGCAGGTGCGCCTCGGTCGTGGGGAACTCCGTGGCGCGCTCGAACACCATCGAGGAGGAGACGTAGGTGAAGCGCTCCACCTCGTGCTCCAGCGCCGCGCGGATGACCGCGTTGTACAGCGCGTTGTTGACCTCCGTCAGCGTGTGCGGCAGGCGGTGGAAGTTGGCGATCCCCCCCACGATCGCCGCGAGGTGGATCACGTGCGTGCAGCCCTTGCTCGCCGCGCCGGCCTCGCGCGGGTCGCGCAGGTCGCCCGTGTGCACCTCGCAGCCCTCGCGCATCCACTGCGGTGCCGCGCGCTGATCTGAGACGCGCACCTCCCACGCCGGGTCGGCGAGCAGGCGCCGCACGACCGCCGCGCCGATCGTGCCGGCGCCGCCAGTTACTAGTACCCGGCTCATACGTCCGCGCGCCTGGGCGCGACGCCAGAGCTCTCGGGCGCCTCTGCTCCCAGGGCCGCCAGCTCCGAGGCGTATGCGAACACCTGTCCCGCACCCCAGCAGTTCCACGGATCGACCACCAGGCAGTCCGCCTTGGCGAGCCGCGCGATCGCCGCGAGCGCGAGCGGGTCGCGGAACTCGGGGTGGTCGGTCGCCACCATCACCACATCGGCCCCCTTCAGCGCCTGCTCGAAGGAGGCGGTGGGGGTGGCCACGTGCGGATCGTGCGCCACGACGTCGGCCAGCTCGCGCTCGAGCAGGCGGATCAGCTTGTGCGCGAGCGAGTCGCGCTCGTCGTCGGTGCCGGCCTTGAACGCCAACCCCAGCACGGCGACCCTGCTGTCCGAGAGCGCTCCCACGCGGCGTTTTACGCCCTCCACCAGGAACAGCGGCACCGACTCGTTCACGCGCGAAACCGCCAGCAGCATCCCGGGCGCGTTGGAGCGCTCCTCGGAGAACGCGAAGTCCTTGCGCAGGCACGTTCCCGCCGTCAGCCCGGGCTGGGCGATCCCCCCGCGCGGGTAGTCGCGGTTGATCAGATCGATCGTCTCGAACACGTTCGCGCCGTGGCGCTCGCAGTCCATCATCAGCAGGTTGGGCAGCGCGAAGTTGGTGTAGCGCAGGATGTTCGCCCAGATCTTCGCCAGCTCCGCCTGCACGGGCGTGGTCTGCACGATCGGCGCCTCGAAGCACCCGAACAGCTCCCCCACGACCTCCCCCGAGCGGGCGCCCACGCCGCCGAGGATGCACGGCAGCGTGTCGATCTCCTCCAGGAAGCGTCCCGCCGCGATCCGCTCGGGCGCGTGCGCCACGAACACCTCCTCGCCGATCTGAAAGCCGCGGTGCTTGGCCAGGTAGCCGGCGACGAAGTCGGTCGTCCCCGGCGCCACCGTCGAGCGCAGCGTCAGCGCATGCCCCGGCGCCAGCACTCCCAGCAGGTCATCGAGCGCCGAGCGGATGTCGCGCATGTCGATCTCGATGTGCGAGAACGAGGGCGTCCCGAGCGTGATCACGAT
>JBIOES010000183.1:0-2933 GCA_044446265.1 Solirubrobacterales bacterium | reverse complement strand
GGTCAGCCAGATCTCGTCGAAGCCCAGCTCCTCGGTCCACTCGATCTGCTCCAGCTCGCGGCGGATGATATCGGCGTGGCGCTGTCCCGGCGGGGCCTGGAAGAAATAGAAGGTGCCGAATTTCATGGAGTGGGCTCTCTCACGTCAGTCCAAGATAGCGCGATTTCACGTCCTCGTTGGCGAGAAGCTCCTCCGGGCGCGAGGAGTGCACGATCTGGCCGCGGCTCAGGATATGGGTGCGGTCCGCCACTGACAGCGCCAGCGGCAGGTTCTGCTCCACGAGCAGGATGGACAGCCCCTCCCGCTTGAGCTGCTGGATCACGCGGCCGACCTCGCGCACGAGGAGCGGGGCCAGGCCCTCGGTCGGCTCGTCGAGCAGGAGCAGGTCCGGGTTGCTCATGAGCGCGCGGCCGATGGCGAGCATCTGCTGCTCCCCGCCGGAGAGCTTGTTCGCGCGGTTGCCGCCGCGCTCGCGCAGGCGCGGAAACAGATCGTGCACGCGATCGATCGTCCAGCGCCCGCTGCCGCTCCGGGCGACCTCCAGGTTCTCGCTGACCGTCAGCGACGGGAACACGCGCCGCCCCTGCGGCACCAACGCGATCCCGGCCTCGACCATGCGGTAGGGAGGCCAGCGCGTGATGTCGTCGCCCTTGAACCGGACGGCGCCGCGGCGCGGGGGCGTGAAGCCGATGACGGAGCGGATGAGCGTGGTCTTGCCCATGCCGTTGCGGCCGAGGATGGCCAACACCTCGCCCTGCGCGACGTGAAGCGAGACGCCCTGGAGCACGTGGCTCTCGCCGTAGTACGTGTGCGCGTCCTCGACCTCGAGGACTATTTTGGTCCCCTGCGGGGAGGCAGGCTTGTCCCGCACCCGGGGCTTAGGCACCGAGGTAGATCTCCCGCACCTGCGGGTCGGCCCGGATCGCCTCGCGCGAGCCGTCGGCGATGACGCGCCCGTAGTGGAGCACGGTCACGTGCGCCGAGAGCTGGAGCGCGATGTCCATGTCGTGCTCGATGATCAGCACGGTGATGGCGGGGTCGAGGCGCGCGAGGAGTCCGGCCATGAGGCGCGACTCGGCCGGTGACAGGCCGGCCGTCGGCTCGTCGAGCAGGAGCACGCGGGGTCGGCCGGCCAGCGCAAGCGCGATCTCGAGCTGGCGCTGCTCGCCGTGGGAGAGGTTCTTCACGATGGCGTCGCCGACGTCCTGGAGCCCGACCGACTCGAGCGTGGCGCGGGCTTGGGCGTGGAGGCCGCCAAAGACGCCGACCGGCCGCAGCATGGCGAAGCGTGTCGGAGTCTGGGCCTGGACCGCCAGCAGGCAATTCTCCAGCACGGTCAGGTCGGCGAAGAGGTTGGTAATCTGGAAGGTGCGGGCCAGGCCCAGCGCAGCGCGGGCGTGCGCGGAGGTGCTCGTTACGTCGCGCCCGAAGAGCCTCACCGTGCCCGCGGTGACGGGCAGCGACCCCGTGATGAGATTGAACAGCGTGGTCTTCCCCGCCCCATTCGGGCCGATCAGCGCGCGCCGCTCTCCCGGGCGCAGGGCAAGCGCGACTTCGTCCACGGCGCGGAGGCCGCCGAAGTCCTTGGTCACCCCGTCGAGACTGAGCGCGTGCTCAGCGGTCATGTCTCAGCCCTCGCCTCATCGCTCGAGGCGAGCGCTTCAGCTCGAACTTCATCCTGTCTCAGCCCTCGCCTCATCGCTCGAGGCGAGCGCTTCAGCTCGAACTTCAGCAGTGCTTGCACGGGGGGTAGTCGCGCGTGTAAAGCGGCATCTTCAGGAACTCCTCGGGGTTGTACTTCCAGAACTGGCTCACCGCCGGGTACGTGAAGATCACGGTGTTCTGGAGCTGGCCGCCCACGCGCTCGACCTTGCGGATGTAGACGTTCTGGATGGGGTTGCCCCACTTGTCGATGACGACGGGACCGCGCGGGAAATCCTTCAGCTCGACTTTCCTGAGCGCAGCCAGGAAGGTCTCACGGTCTTCGACCTTGCCGTTGACCGCCTTGATGGCTTCCACGATCCACCGGGCGTTCGTATAGCAGGTCTCGCCGTAGTAGGACGGCACCTTGCCCGCCTTGGCTTCGAACGCCTTCACGAATTTCTTGTTGGCGGGGCTGTCGAGCGCGGCCGAGTAGTGGAGCGTCGTGTACACGCCGAGCGCCTCGTCGCCCATCTGCGGCAGCACCGACTCGTCGGTGACCGTGCCGTTGCCGAGCAGCGGGATCTTCGCCTTGAGCCCCGAGTCAGCGTACTGCTTCACGAACTGGAGCGATCCGCGGCCGAAGAAGACCGAGAAGACCGCGTCGGCGTTGCCCTTTATCTGGGCGATGAACGGCGAGAAGTCGGTCGTGTTCAGCGGCGTCCAGATCTTCTGGACGATTTGCCCGCCGTTCTCCTCGAAGGTGCGCTGGAACCCGCCGACGGATTCCCAGCCGAAGGCGTAGTCGAAGCCCACCGTGGCGATCTTCTTGTACTTGAGGTTCTTGGCGACCCACTCGCCGAAGGCCTGGGTGGACTGGCTGCTGTTCCACCCCGTGCGCACCACCCACTTGGCCGGCTTGCGCTGGGTCAGGTCGTCGGAGGACATCACGGGATAGGTGGTCGGAATCTTCGCGGCGTCCGCGAACGGGTGGATCGCGTAGCCAGTCGAGGCCAGGAGTCCGCCCGTCAGAATCGCCACGTGGTCCTGGTCCACGAGCTTGCGCGCCTTGGTCAGCGCCGTCGCCGTGACGCCCTCGGTGTCCTCGATGATCAGCTCGATCTTCCGGCCCGCCACCTGCCGGTTGATCTCGTCCAGGTACAGCTCGGTGCCGCTCTGCATGTCCTTGCCGAGAGCCGAGGCGGCGCCGGTCAGCGGGACGAGGAGCCCGATCTTGATGGGGCCACCCTGGGCGCCGGCCGGCGCGGGGACCCGGCCAGCCGAAAACCCCG
>JBIOES010000182.1:0-2936 GCA_044446265.1 Solirubrobacterales bacterium | reverse complement strand
TCTCCGATCGGCTCGGGGCAGCGGCGCGAGCTCGTGCGCAACCGCCTGATCGAGTCGCGTTTGACGCCCAACGCGATCTCGCTGACGGGGCTGACGCTGAACGTCGTCGCGGCGGTGCTGGTGTGGCAGGAATACTTCTTCCTCGGCGGCCTCGCGTTCATCGTGGGCTCGGTGTGCGACACGCTCGATGGGCGCTATTCGCGCATGTCGGGCAAGGGCTCGCCCTTCGGGGCGTTCCTGGACTCCACGCTCGACCGCATCGAGGAGGGCATCGTGCTGACGGCTGTGGCGGCGTACTTCGCCACCCGCGGCGAAGCGGGGGCCGCGGCGGCGGTGGTCATCGCGGTGCTGGCCTCGCTGATGGTCTCCTACACCCGCGCGCGCGCGGAGGCGCTGGGGGTGGAGTGCAAGGTCGGCATCGCCACGCGCCCAGTGCGCGTCGTGATCATCTCGATCGGCCTGCTCTTCGCCAAGGGCGCCTCGCTGGGCGACTTCGAACTGCTCGCGCCCGCCGTCTACGTGCTCGCCGCCCTCAGCGTCTTCACGGTGGCCCAGCGCGTGTGGCACGTGCGCGGCGAGCTGCTGCGGGACGCCTCGGTGTGACCGCTCCCCCGCCGCGGGGTACCTCCTCCAGAACGAACAGCAAAGGACAGAAGCCAACGTGACACCCACTTCCAATCTCAACGGCGCGGCCACCAACGGCGCCGCCCGCTACCAGCCCGAGAAGGTCCGCGTGGCGATCGTCGGCGTGGGCAACTGCGCGAACGCGTTCGTGCAGGGCGTGCACCACTACGCGAACGCCGATCCCTCCCAGCGCGTGCCCGGCTTGATGCACGTCGACCTCGGCGGCTACCACATCAGGGACATCGAATTCACAGCCGCGTTCGACATCGATCGCACGAAGGTCGGCAAGGACCTCGGCCAGGCGATCTGGGCTGGGCAGAACAACACGATCAAGTTCGCGAAGGGCGAGCGGGCGGTGCCGAGCAAGCTCGGCGTGCCCGTGCACCGCGGCATGACCCACGATGGGCTGGGCAAGTACCTCAAGCAGAAGATCGAGAAGGCCCCCGGCGAGACCGCCGACATCGTGAGGATCCTGAAGGAGACGCACACCGACGTGGTGGTCTCATATCTGCCGGTGGGCTCCGAGCAGGCGACCAAGTGGTACGTGGAGCAGGTGCTGGAGGCGGGCTGCGCCTTCGTCAACTGCATCCCCGTGTTCATCGCGCGCGAGGACTACTGGGATCGGCGCTTCAAGCAGGCGGGCCTGCCGATCGTGGGCGACGACATCAAGTCGCAGGTGGGCGCGACGATCGTGCACCGCGCGCTGGCGCGTCTGTTCGGCGATCGCGGCGTGAAGATGGTGCACACCTCGCAGCTGAACGTGGGGGGCAACATGGACTTCTACAACATGCTCGAGCGCGAGCGCCTGGAGTCCAAGAAGATCTCCAAGACCAACGCGGTGACCTCGATCATGGAGGATCAGCTGCCCGCTGAGGACGTGCACGTGGGGCCCTCGGACTACGTGCCGTGGCTGACCGACCGCAAGTGGGCGCACATCCGCTTGGAGGGCCAGGCCTTCGGCGACGTCCCGCTCACCGCCGAGCTGAAGCTCGAGGTGTGGGATTCGCCCAACTCCGCGGGGATCGTGATCGACGCGGTGCGCTGCTGCAAGCTCGCGCTCAACCACGGCATCGCCGGCCAGCTCGACGGGCCGTCCTCCTACCTGATGAAGTCCCCGCACAACCAGCGCCCCGACGACCAGGCGCGCGCGGACACCGAGAAGTTCATCGCCAAGTACGCACGCAAGCCGGGAACACAGCCGAAGGGGCGCACGGCGCCGCGCGCGAAGACGACCGGCTCGAAGTCCTGACTGAAAGCTGCGGCTCACCGCCTCGGGTAGCGGCGGCGAGCCGGCGGAAGGCGGGATAATGGTGGGTTGATGGCCGGCCCGCCATTATCCATCGCCCATGTGAGCCCCTATCCGTGGGAGGCCGAGCACGACGTCAACGCCTACGTGCAGCGCGTCGCAGGCGAGCTCTCCGAGCGCGGGCACCGCGTTCTGATCCTCGCGCCCTCGCGCTCTCCGGAGCGGGTGCGAGAGGATCGCAGGGAGCTGCGCGCGGCGCGCGATCGGGCCGGGGGGAGTGGATCTCTGCTGGAGGGCACGGACACGGGAGCGCCGCGTGTGATCGCCGTGGGCGAGGTGCTGGATGTGCAGAGCGGCGTCCGCGCTCCCAGCCGCACCGGCGCTCGCGCGAGCCGGCGCCGTGCAGGCGCGGGAGTCGGCTCGCTGCCGATCGACGTGTCGCGCACGATCCAGGAGCTGCTGGGGGCGGTTGAGCTCGATGTGGTGCACGTGCACGAGCCGTTCCCGCCGAGCGCCTCGAGCGTCGCGCTGCGCCATTCGCGCGCGCTGAACGTGGGGAGCTTCCACGCGCCCACCGAGCGCCTGCTCACGACGCTGCTGGCGAGGCGCTTCGTGGGGACGTTCTTCGGGCGCCTGGATGCGCGTACGGCCAGCCAGGAGGCGACGGCAGAGCTGATGAAGAGCCACTATCCGGCCGACTACCGCCTGGTGCCCGACGGACCTGGAGCGGTGGACGCACTGGAGGAGATCTATACGGCGCTCACGGCCCGCCGCCACGACACCGCGGGCGACCCGGCGCTACGCAAGCGCCTTGCGCGGCGGCGGCTGATCGATGTCGATCTGCACATGCACACCGATCACTCCGGGGACTGCGCGACGCCCGTGGAGGTGCTGTTGGCGACCGCGCGCGAGCAGGGACTGGGGGCGATCGCGGTGACCGACCACAACGAGATCTCGGGCGCGCTGGAGGCGCAGGCGAAGGCCGCACAGGCCGGCGTGCGGGTGATCGTCGGAGAGGAGATCAAGACCGACGGCCAGGGCGAGGTGATCGGACTGTTCCTGAAGG
>JBIOES010000181.1:0-2969 GCA_044446265.1 Solirubrobacterales bacterium | reverse complement strand
GGTCATTGAGCGGTCGGTGAACGGGGTGGAGGTCGCGGGTCAGTTCCCAAGCAGGTAGTTCAGCAGCAGGCCGCTCGCGCTCGAGCCTTCGCTGGAGGGCGTGTAGTAGGTAGTGCCGCCGCTGGAGCCGCCAACGGGCTGCGCGGTGGGCGTGACTTCCGAGAGGCCCCCCAGGCCGCCGAAGCCGCCCGCGGTGACCGTGCCGGGGTAGCGCGCGATCGCCTGCGCGGGGGTGGCGCCCTGCAGCACCGCGAGCGTGCGCTGCATCACCAGTTCGGTGGTCGCGGAGGATCCCGGGAGCGAGCTCTTGGTGGCGGTTGTGGAGCCCGAGCTGAACTTCGAGTTGCAGCCCTGGGTGGGGACGATCGCGTAGGTCTGGCAGACGTTCACCACGAGCACGCCGCGCAGGAAGTGCCCGAGCGCGTCGTAGCCGTTCATCGCCCCGGAGCTGTTGAAGATCGTATCCACGATCCGCTCGATGCCACCCGTTTCGCGCACGCTCGAGGTCAGCCCGCTGGCGTTTTCGGCGAACGGCTTGGCCACCGCGCCGAGCGTCTTGAAGCGCTTGAAGAAGGGCTGCGCGGCGACCAGCGCGGGGCCGGTGATCTTGGAGCTCTTACCGAGGCTTTCGAAGAACTTGGTCGAGGTGGTGGAGAACGGGCCGAGGTTCTCGAAGGTCTGGTTGATGCCCGGCGCGGCTAGCCCGAGGTCGGTGAGCGCGGGCTTGGCCTGTTCGCCGAATTCGCCCAGGCGCTGCATCGCGGGCCCGAGCTGGCGCAGGAACGCCGGGAACAGCGCGAGGTTCTGCGCGAGCGCGCCGCGGTGGCGGGCGGTGGCCGTGTTCACGGTGTTGGCCTGCACGATGAAGTCGGCCACCTGGCTGCGCACCTTCGCCCAGGGAGCCAGCACGCGGTCGCCTTCCACGGCGAGGTTCGCGAGCACCTTGTTCTCGGAGGCGAGGATGCCGAGCACCGCGTCGACTTCGCGCAGCGCCGGATCGGCGCGGCGGATGACGGCGTTCAGATCGCTGCCGCGACCCGCCAGCCCGGTGCCGAGTTCGTTGAGGATGATCGCCAGCCGTTCGCGCTCGGGGCGGCGGTTGATGTCGCCCACGAGGTCCACGTCGACGGGGCTCGAGGTGTGCTCCACCGACAGGTAGTGCTCCCCCGCGCCTTCGTGGCCGGCGGGGATCTTGGGCAGCGCCGGCGGTTCCTTGGTGCCCACGGGCCGCGGCTGGGTGGGCAGGCAGTCGACGTTCTTCTCGCCGATCAGCGACTGGATCTTGATCGTGCACGTCGCGTCGGCGCGGAAGTCCTGGAAGCCCGGGTTTTCGATGTCGAGCGTCACCGCGGCCTTGGCCTGCGGCGTGGGCACCACTTCGCCGACGGTGCCCGCCTTGACGCCGTCGATCAGCACGTCCTCTCCGGGGATCAGGTTGCCCGCGTCATCGAAGATCGCGCGCACCGTGTTGCCGCCGCTGGAACCCCCCGCGGCGGTCGAAAGCAGGATCGCTACCGCCAGAGCGGCTGTGCATAGCGCCCCGGCTACCCCAATGGTCCCCCTTCTCCACCAGACGGTCTGCGTCCTCAACCCCGGATCCTTCCTCCATGTCAATAGCGACGGGGCGACCCGAATGGCCGCCCCTCGCCTCTATGCTACGAGTATATGTGCTAGAAGACTACTTCTTTGGGCATGGAGCCTTGTAGTTGACGGTGACGACCGCGCCGCCCAGGAACTTCAGTTCGGACTTCACGGGGAAGCCGCCCTTGGGGCACTTCTTGGGCAGGTAGCCATAGGAGATCGTCTTCTTGCCCTGCTTGAACGCGGCACCGACCTTGATGTTGATCGAGGTGGTGGACACGTCCGGCGCGCCGGGCAGCGCTTCGACCAGCGGCACTTCGGAGACAAGCTCCGGACCGTAGGGGGCGGCAGCCGTCACGAAGTGGCCCTTGGCGACGATCTGCGCCGAGATCGGCGAGGAGCCGTTGACGTAGAAGTTCAACCCCCCCCCCGGAGCGAAGAACGCCTGCAGCGTCGCGTTCTCGGTGACGGGGGTGCCGCCGATCTCGTTCGCCACGCCGGCGATCCCAACTGGGCTGGCCTGCGACTTCTTCGGGCAGCCTTCGGGGCCTGCGTTTCCTTCCAGCGTGGACAACGGACACGTGACGAAGCCCTGCGGGTGCAGCTTGGTGCCCGCGGGCGTGTAGAAGTTGACGCCGATCAGTGGCGCGGGGAAGCCACCCGGGTATTCGGTACCGGTGATCTTGTATTCAGCCTGGACCGCGGCGCCGGCGCCCAGGATGTTGCCGGTGCCGGGGAAGCCGGCGAGCGGCACGGCCTTGACCTTGAACGTGACCGTGGGCGCCGCCGAAGCGAGCGCCGGCAGGCCAAGGATGGCAAGGCCGAGCAAGGCCAGACAGGTGGATGCTCTGCGCATCAGTTCTCTCTCCTCTATTGATGGACAGGTCCGCCTCGATCCGGGTAGCTCCGGAACCCTCCTCGGCCCGGCGACATCGAGATCCCTCGCTCAGCGAGCAGGGAACGTGGCGATCTACGCACAACCTTACCAATCTCGCCTGTCGGAGACGACACCTTCAGTTCAGGCCACCCTGTGCTGCGCGCGCCAGCACTCTCGCTGCCCGCGGCACCCCTCGATCGCCACCAGCGCGCGGTGCAGACGCCGCAGGTGCGCCGTCGAAAGGTGGGCCGCCGTGTTGTGCAGCTCGAAGGGGTCGCTGCTCAGGTTGTAGTACTCGCGTTCGCCCGTCACGTACTCCACGTAGAGGCTCGTGGCGGTGCGCAGCGCCTCGTAGCTCGTGGGGTTGCCCGCGCCGCGCGTGGGCAGGTCGGGGTCGCCGGCGTCGAGCACCGGACCGTGGTGCTCGACCAGGATCTCCCGGCGCCACGCGCGCGCCGGCGCGCCGTGGAGCAGCCCATCGAGGCTGTGGCCGTCCACGCCCGGCCCCACG
>JBIOES010000180.1:0-2970 GCA_044446265.1 Solirubrobacterales bacterium | reverse complement strand
GGGCTGGAGACACGCGAGCGGCCGAGGTGGGCGTGGAGGAGGCGGTGGCGCTCATGGCTCGATGAAGACTACCCGATTCCAAGGCCAAGTTGGCCAGCCGGCCAATCGTCGGGCCACCGCTCCGTTGCACCCGCCCGGGGGTTATGAGGTTTGCAACGATATCCGCGAAACAATAGAGTCCGAGACGAGACAGTTAGTCCGAGAAAAGGGATGGAGAGGGTCATGTTCAGGTTCAGGGTCATCAGCGCAGTACTCGCCGGTTGCATGTGTCTCGCGGGCGTCGCCACGGCGCAGGCCGCGCAGACGATTTCGAATTTCCACGTCGCCTTCACCCCCGACAAGCTGGGGTCCCCCACGAACGCCTCCGGCGGCGCCTCCTTCGCGTCCACCATCCCGGGCGAAATACCGCAGCCGATCACCGGGTTCACCGTCAAGGGACCGGCCGGGCTGCGCGTCGATACGACCGGCACCAAGACGTGCAACGCGAAGGCCCTGGAAAACGTCGGCCCGAGCGCCTGCCCGAAGGAATCCAAGGCCGGGTTCGGCGGCGGCATGGGCGCGCTGAAGCTGGGCAGCCAGGTCATCGAAGAGCCCTTCACGCTGGACTTCTTCCTCGGCAACAACACGCCTGGGCACATCGTGATCCTGCTCTACGTCGAAGCCGTCTCGCCCGTCTCGATCCAGCTCGTATTCTCGGCGAACGTGATCAACGAGCCCAAGCCCTACGGACTCGGCTTCCACTTCAACATCCCCCTCATCCCAACGCTCCCGGGCGCCTCGGACGCCACCGTGCTTAGTGCCCACGTCTCGATCGGGGCTGCCAACGCGGCCTACTTCGAGAAGGTCCACGGCAAGCGCAAGCTGGTGCACATCAAGGGCCTGATCGTCCCCAAGACGTGTCCGCGCGGTGGCTTCCCGTTCGAGACGGAAGTCTCCTTCGAGGATGGCACCACCAATGAAGTCAAGGCCACGGTGCCCTGCCCGCCCAAGAAGAAGAAGTAGCGACACGATGACCAGGACATCCGCGCTCTGCGCCGCGCTGACCCTCAGCGCGGCGCTCCTGGCAGGCGCGCCCGCGGGGGCGCCCGCGGTCGCCCCACCTGGACAGCCCGAAGGGACCACGAGCGCCCTCACCCCCTCGTTCTCGCCCAATCGGCTGGGCGCCCCCGCGGCGCTCACGCTGAAGATCGACTACACGGGCGCGCCGCACAGGGTGCCCGCGCCGGCGACTCACACGCTCCTGCACCTTCCCGCGGGACTGATCTTCGACCTGAGCAGCGTGAGCGCGTGTCCGCGCGCGCAGGCGCTCCACGCGCGCTGCCCCGCCTCCTCGCGGGTGGGAGTGGGCAGCACCGTCGCGATCGCGCACCTGGGCTCGCAGACGCTCACCGAGAACGCCACCGTGAACGCCTATCGCGGAGCCAACCAGGGCGGGCACCCAACCATGCTGATCTCCAGCCAGGGCATCACGCCGCTGATCGAGCGAGTGCTGATCACGGGCGTTCTGCAGCGTGACCGCCCCCCCTACGGCGTGGAGCTCGCGCTGTCGATCCCCCCGATCCCCACGCTCCCAACCGAACCGAACGCCTCGATCTTCCACTTCACGCTCACGATCGGCGGCGCCCACGGCCCACGCGCGCTGGTGCGCGTGCCCCGCAGTTGTCCCGCCAGCGGGTTCCCCTTCGGCGCGGACTTCACCTTCGCCGACGGCTCCACGGGCTCGACCACCACCACGGCGCGCTGCCCCTAGCCACGACGGCTCGCCGCCTTCAGCGGAAACGCCCGGGCCGCCTTTCGCTAATCTTGCGCCATGGAAGCGATCCTCTCGTTCCTGCAGGTGATAATCGCCGTCGTCCTGATCTTCCTCGTGCTGATGCACTCGGGCAAGGACGCAGGGCTCTCGGGCGCCTTCGGCGTGGGCAGCGGCACGGGCCCGCTGGGGGGCGGATCGCTGGTGGAGCGCAACCTCAACCGCTGGACCGTCGTGTTCGCGATCCTGTTCGTCGGAAACACGATCCTGCTGCTCAAGAAGCCCTGGGCTTAGCGCTCGCGCGCGGGCCCCTGGGCTCGAGGCCCCGGATTCGGCGCCATCCGGAGACCTCGCACGAACCGGCCCATCCCGGACCCCGGAAGGGGTCCCTCTTTAAAATAGATTCGCCCCAACGGGCTCCGGCTCCTCTGCGTTCGCGTTCGCAGCGCCATCCTCCAGCCCATCGAGCTCCTCGAGGCGATCGAGGATCGCGAGCGCCTCGGTGCGCAGCGCGATGTCGCTCGCGCGGTAGTCCTCCTCGGAGAGCTTGCCGGTCGCGTAGTCGAGCTCCAGATCGCGGATCTCGCGGTACTTGGCCTCGCGCGCGGCCTCCAGCTCGGAGCCAAGGCGCGTGCGCGAGCGCACGCTCGCGTGCCCGCGGCGCCCGATCAGACCCGCGGGCCACAGCGCGAGCAGGCCGCCGCCGAAGACGATCGCGCCGCCGATCCAGATCCACATCACCAGCGGCGAGACGATGAAGTGGAAGGCGGCCGGCGGCGGCGCCTGCAGGTAGGCGCGCGCGAGCACCGCGATCGCGATGATGCCCTCGTCGGGGCGCACGAGCGGGATCGTGCGGTTGGCGATGTTCACGATCCGCTGCAGCGCCGCCGTGTCGATGTTGGGCGCCACCGCCGTCCACACATCGCGCGTGAAGCCGGCGTCCATCGCGATGTGGCTCACGGCGGTGCCGCCGATGAAGTGCCCCACCGAGCCCTGGGTGGGGTCGCCGGAGTCGTAGAAGCCCTCGCTCGGATTCAGCCACGCCACGTGGCGGCCGCCCTTGGAGACATCGAGCAGCGCACCCACGCTCAGCCTCGGCGCCGTGCTCGACGTGAGCAAGCACGGCCGGCACGTCGCCACGCTCGCGCCGAGCGAGGGCTTTTATGACTCGGGCGACCCCACTCAGGGGTCGGTTGGCCATCTGATCGGCGGCCAGGCGG
>JBIOES010000179.1:0-2973 GCA_044446265.1 Solirubrobacterales bacterium | reverse complement strand
AGGTCCTTCTTCAGCGCCTTGTAGTCGAGGCTCTTGAATTCCTTCGCGTAGTTGAAGCCCTTGCCCATCGGGTCGGACTTCGCAGAATGCTGGTGAAGCAGCTCCAGCCGCAGCTGATTCGGCCACCAGTCGCGGTTCGTCCGGCCGACGCCGGCGATGTGTTTGAACGGGCACTTGCCCGCGCTCTCGTCTCTGACCTTCGTGTTCATGTTTGCCTCCATTTCCTGTGTCCTTGAACTCTACGGCTGTGTGGAATGAAACATTCCATTTTCTGAATCACTTTCTCTAACCAGAACGAACTGTGATCGCCAAGCAATCGCACAAGTCAGCTAACGCCTCGCTTGAGCGGCGCGCTGCCGAGGTGTCTGGAATGGCACTTTATTCATCCCGCGTCCGCTCCAAGCGGTTGTTCGGCGGCACCGCGCGAAAGCTTTGCACAACGAAGTGCTTGCCACCCTCCGCTTGCACCACCCGCACGTCGATTTGTCGGAATCCATGCTCCTCCGCCAGCGCCCCCAGTCGATCTGGCGGGACCAAGCGCATGATCGAGGAAAGCGCGCTCAAGCTTCTGAACGGAGAAGGCGTAATCTCCGGCGTAACGGCGCTCGCCGATTGCAGTACCGTGATAAGCGTTCCACCAAGGTGCACCATCGAACGCATTCGCGGTAAGACAGCGACAGTATCCAAGTATTCGAGCAGTAGACCCGCAAACACCAAGTCGACCGGTGCAATATCAAGATCGTCCTTCTCCACGTCTCCAACCACTAGGTCGAGCCCCGCGATGCGACCGCGCCATCGTGCGCGTACGTGCTCAACGTAGGCCGGGTTGATATCCACTGCCACGACGCGGCCGAGTTCCCTCCCTTCAAGCTGCTCGAGGCCATTGCCGCCGGCGCAACCGAGAAGGGCGATGGACCGCGGCGTGTAGGTATCGAGAGCGGACCCAAAAATGCTCGACAGGAGCTGCGCCTGTCGCACATGAGGCAGGGCCATGTGCGCCTCGTAGTCGCTCAGTGGAATCTGGAGCCAGGGATTCGTCATGTCGCCGAACTAGAAGTAGAGGACCTGTGAATCCGGCTGCGTAGTCAAGCAAACGCTACGGCGGTCGGGAGCATATCCCTCGCGTGATCGCGCCCATCGCTCCAGGCTTCACTTTTCAATTCAGTCGCTTACCTTGTTGGCGGTCCCCCACCGCACCCAGGGTATAGGCGGCGAGGCCCCGCACCCTATCCCGTCGGCCATAAAATTTCTGGCTGCGAGACCGGCTCATCGTGGTGGACGAGCCGACTATAGCCTCCGGGCACGCGTTGAGCAATCACCGATCGGCTGAACCCAATGAGCCGCGCCGCGTCACTCAGCGCCCACCGGCGACCGTCGCCTATCTTCCTCTCCGGGCCTCTGATGACCACGCCGCGCGATCAGGCGACGAACACGCCCTCGCTGGGCGCCTGGGGCACGGCCGCCCGGTCACGGGCGGGTGCGCGCGTCTCGGACAACCGCTTCAAGCTCAAGAAGCCCGCGGCGGGCTAAAGGGCGGGAGCCAGGAGCGGTCGCGGGCCGAGGGCCGGCGGTCCAGGCGCTCGCGGAAGAGCAGGGCGGCCGCCTCGGTTCGTCCCGAGCGCAGGTAGGCGCCCAGCAGCGTCTCCTCGAAGACGTCGCGCTGGGCGTGGCTGCCGCCCACGCGCACGAGCTCCGCCAGCACCGGCCCGAGGAGCCGGATCACCGCGTCGTCGTCGCCTTGCGCGAAGGCCGCCATGGCCTCGGCCACGTCCGCGGCGACGCGCCCCGCCGGCTGTCGCCCCTCCCGCTCGGCGAGACGCAGCTCCTCGATCCTCGCGTCGGCGGCCGCGCGATCGCCGTAGGCCGCGCAGGCCATCACCACGTGCGCGTCGGCGAAGGCCACGCTCGGCGTCGGAAAGGACCGGCGCGCGAAGTCCCGCAGCTCGCCCCACGCCACGGCCCCGCGCTCTTTGTCCCAGAGACGGCAGCGCCAGAGGAGCGACACCGAGTCGGTCAGCGTGTTGAGGGCCGGGGCGCAGGAGTTCACCGGCCGGATGTGCTCGTCGTAGAGCGTCCAGGCGACCTCCGGGCGGCCGAGGGCGAGCTCGAAGAGCGCCTGGTGCCAGGCGAGATGGCAGTGCATCTGCGCCGTCCGATCGTAGTCGGGCAGCCAGGACCGCAGGAAGCCCACCCCCTCCTCGCATCTGTTCGCCTCGTAGCAGACGTGCGCCCTCGCGTGGGCGGCGTGGGCGTTGCGCGGGTTCAAGGCGAGAGCGCGATCCACGAGGCGCCGGCCGCGCGCCCACTGTTCCGCCTCGGTGCAGGCGAAGCCGTGGACGTTGAGGAACCACCAGTCCTCGCCGTACGAGACGGCCAGACCGTTCAGCAGGTCGAGCTGCGCCTCGTTGCGGTCGCGGCGGCCGCTGAAGCCGATCAGGCCGAAGACGCCGCTCGTGAGCGAGAGCACGAGACCGTCGCGCGGAAACTCGCGCAGGTGCTCGAGGACGTGGGCGAGCGTGCGCGGCATATCCGGGTCGAGGTTGAGCGCGAGCGCCTCGACGTGGCCGCGCTCTCGCCGGGTGGCGGAGGGCGCGAGCAGGACGGCGCGCGCCGCGGCGGCGCGGGCCTCGGGCATGAAGCCGCGCAGCTGGAGCACGCGCGCGCGGGCCGCGTGCGCGAGCGCGAAGCCGGGATCGGCGTCGATCGCCCGCCCGAGCGCCTCCTCGGCGCCGACATTCGCGGAGAGCAGCTTCTCCACGGCCAGCACGTACTCCTCGGCCGCTCTCGGCGATTCGGTAGAGAGTGGCAGGTCCCAGAGATCCTTGGCCATACGCCGGCGTCCGCGCTCCGGGACGGCCCTTCAGCAGTTCATGTACTTGGAGCTGACGAGGGACTTGACGGTGCCGTCCTTGTCGAAGGTGTGGCGCTGGAGCCCTGCCAAGTCCTTGCCGTAGACGTGGATCTCGACCGTGT
>JBIOES010000178.1:0-2975 GCA_044446265.1 Solirubrobacterales bacterium | reverse complement strand
CTCTTCGGCGGAGATCGCCTTCAGGCGGTTGGCGATCGGCAGGAAGATCACGTTCGCCGAGCCCACTCCCATCAGCGTCGCCAGGAACGCCGAGGAGATCGAGGGGCCAAGGGTGGAGGGCGCGGCGAGGTTCTCGAGCACGTGCACGAGCCCCATCACGGTGCCGATGATGCCCATCGTCGGCGCGAAGCCACCGGCCTTCTCAAACGGCGCGGCGGCGGCGGCGTGGCGCGCGGCCATGCCATCGACCTCCGCCTCGAGGATCGCGTGCACCATCTCCGGGTCGGTGCCATCGACGACGAGTTGCAGGGCGTTGCGGGTGAACATGTCCTCCACCTCGCCGAGCTGTGCATCGAGCGCCAGCAGGCCCTCGCGGCGCGCCTGATCGGCGAGGCCCACGAGCTGATCCAGCCGTCCACGCATATCCGGTGGTTCGCTGGAGAAGACCATCTTGTAGAGGCTCGGGATGCGCTTCATCGAGTCCATGCCGACGCTCGCGAGCGTCACCCCGCCGGTGCCGCCGATGATGATGATGAGCGCCGGGATGTTCATGAAGACAGCCGGACTCGTGCCATCCATCATGGCGCTCAACATCAGGGCGCCGAAGGCGACCCCGATCCCAATGGCTGTTGCGGCTTTCATCGCCCTCGTTCATCGGCCGCTGGGCGCAATCCTTCAATGGGGCTTCGCCGGCGTCGGACGTGCGATGGCCGGGATCCGATCTTCGGACTCGGCGCGCGCCGGAGGGTGCGCCGCGGCGTACCGCTGGGGCGCGCTCAGCGCAGAGCGCGCGGCTCGGAGGGCTCGCGCTCGGGACGGCGGTTGCGAAGCGCCTCGGAAAGGACCTCCACGCGCCAGGCGCGCACCTCGGCGGCGACCTGCTCGGGGTTCTCCGCGACCACGACCTTGGCGGTGGTGGCGAGCGTTATGACGGTATCCGGCGTGGATTCGATCGTGACGATCAAATCGGGGTTCAGTTGAAAGGGCTCGTCGGTGTGCCCGAGCCGGTGCAGGGTGATCATCTGAGTTGCCTCCTCCCTGTGGCCTGGCTTTTACTGGCGCTGCCTGCAGTGAGCGTAGCCGTAGGGTGAGACGACCATCCCTGGCCGTCTCACCCCGGGCTCCTCGGATTCGTCCCCGGGGCCGTGGTGGCCCCGCGGCGCTGCGCTTTACGCTTTAGCCCTGGACCATGCTCACCACCGTCTGCAACATCTGGTCGGCTGTGGAGATCACGCGCGAGTTGGCCTGGAAGCCGCGCTCGGCGGTGATCATCGCGGTCATCTCGCCCGCGAGGTCGACGTTGGACATCTCCAGCTCGCCGCCGATCGTGGCGCCGAAGGCGCCGGTGTCGGGGGTGCCCACGATCGGGGCGCCCGAGTTGGCGGTCTGCGACCACAGCGAGCCGCCGAGGCGTTCGAGCCCCGACTGGTTGGCGAACTGCGCGAGCGAGAGGTAGCCGGCGGTGACCTGCTGCTGATAGGTCGGGGAGGCCGGGTTCTCGTCCTCGTAGCTCACCGAGCCATCCTGCCCGATCGCCACGTTGGCCGAGCCAGGGGGGATGACGATGTAGGTGTCTTCGGCGCCCGGCGAGTAGGTGGTGCCGGCTTCGGAGACGGTCGCGACGGCGTTGCGCCCGATCACGTACTCCCCGGCCTGGGTGGCCAGGAAGCCCTTCGTGTTGGTCGTGAGGTCGCCCGCGCGGGTGTACTGCATGTTCTTGGGCAGCGCGGCAGTGTAGGGAGGCCCGGCGGGCGGCGTGCCGGCGCCGACGCGCAGGAACCCCGAGCCCTCGATGCCGACGTCGAGGGGGTTGTTGGTGGACTGGAAGGATCCCTGCGACATCTCCGAGTCGGTCGAGGCGACCTGCACCCCGAGCCCCACCTGCATCGGGTTGGAGCCGCCGTTGGTGACGGTCGAGCCCGAGGCCCCCCGCAGCACCTGCGTGAGCGAGTCGGCGAACGTCACACGCGCGGACTTGTAGCCCACGGTGTTGACGTTGGCCAGGTTGTTGGCCGTCTCGTTGAGCATCGTCTGGTTTGCGTCGAGGCCGCTGATCGCGGCATACATTCCACCCATCATCGTGGTAGCACTTCCTTTCGCGGCCTCCTCGATGAGGTCCGGCCGTGGTTGCTTTGGGTTGGTGTCATCGCGCGGCGCCTCATGCGATCACGGCGCTATCGATGTTGGTGAACACGTGCTCGCGCATGTGTTCGGCGCCCACCGCCGTAACGACGGTGCGGCTGGCGACGGACACCACGAAGGCGGTGCCGTCGACGAGTACGACGGAGTCGCGCGAGCCCTTGCCCGCGGCGCGTCCAACTCCGTCGTGAAGCCTGTTCAAGGTGGCGTGATCGAGCTCGATGCCCCGGCGCTGCACCCGCTCGAGCGCGTGGCGGGAGAAGCGCAGCGGCTCGGGGGCGGCGGTCTTGTGGAGGACCTCGGCGAAGGAGGGCCCCTCGGGGCCGGCGGGACGCGGCTTGATTGCCACCCGCCCGCCCGCGCTTGGGCCAGCGGGCGCCGCGGCGGGCGGCGCGCCGGTTGGCAGCAGCGCGGGGTTCGAGAGGGCGCTCACGAGATCTCCGTGATGCCCGCAGGTTCGATCCCGCTGTGGCCTTCGACGGTGAGGGTGGCGCCGGCGGAGGTGATGTTCACGTTCTGCACGGTCCCCTGGACGGTGGCTCCCGTGGAGTCCTTGTAGGAGACCGTGTGCCCGATCAGCGCGACCGCCTGGGCGACCTGCTGGGCGGTGGCCGACTGGGAGGCCGTCTGCGCCAGGTTGGTGACCTGCTCGAGCTCGGTGAACTGCGCAAGCTCGCCCACGTAGGCGGAGCTTTCGGTGGGCTGCAGCGGGTCCTGCGCCTGCAGCTGGGCGACCATCAGCTTGAGGAAGCCGTCCTTGCCGAGCGTTCCGCCGGGGTTCGTGGGGACCGGTTCGCTGCCGGGTGCCGTGCCGGTGGGCGTCGTGGCGGTGGGGG
>JBIOES010000177.1:0-3013 GCA_044446265.1 Solirubrobacterales bacterium | reverse complement strand
TCCAGGCGTTCGAGCCGCTGCTCGTCGAGGGCAAGGCGATCCAGGTCCACCCGCTCGTGTGCCACGCGTTCAACGCGGACTTCGACGGTGACCAGATGGCAGTGCACCTTCCCCTTTCGGCGGAGGCGCAGGCCGAGGCGCGGATCCTGATGCTCTCCTCCAACAACATCCTCTCGCCCGCGCATGGGGCCCCGCTCGCAACGCCTACTCAGGACATGATCCTTGGCGCCTACTACTTGACATACGGCCCCGAGGCGGAGGAGCTGGCGGGCAAGCGCGAGCTGCTCACCGCCGGCAAGTGGCCCAAGAGCGAGCCGCGCCCGCACGTGTTCCGCACCGCGCAGGAGGCCGAGCTCTCCTATGAGGCCGGCGTCGTGAAGCTGCACGACATAGCGGAGTTCCGCCCCTTCGGGCGCGAGGGCGGCCACGTGCTCACGACGGTGGGGCGGATCGTCTACAACGACCGCATCGAGCGTGCGCTGGCGGAGGCGCTGGGGGAGGGCTTCGACGCCTCCACCTACGTGTTCGTGAACCAGTCGATGAAGAAGCGCGACACCACCCGTCTGATCGACGCGCTGGTGCAGACCTACGGCGCGACGACGATCTCGCTGGTGCTCGACGCCTTCAAGGATCTCGGCTTCAAGTACGCCACCCAGGCGGGCATCACGATCTCCAAGAACGACGTCGTGATCCCCCCGCGCAAGGGCGAGATCATCAAGAAGTACGAGGACATCGTCGCCGAGATCTCAGACCAGTACGACATGGGCCTGATCACCCAGGAGGAGCGCCACGAGGCGGTCGTCGAGAAGTGGAACTCCGCCACCGACGAGGTCGCGGAGGCGATGATCGAGAACCTCGACACGCTCAACCCGATCTTCATGATGGCCAACTCCGGGGCGCGCGGCAGCTTCAAGCAGATCCGCCAGCTCGCGGGGATGCGCGGGCTGATGGCCAACCCCAAGGGCGAAATCATCGAGCGGCCGATCAAGAGCAACTTCATGGAGGGGCTCTCGGTGCTCGAGTACTTCATCTCCACCCACGGCGCGCGCAAGGGGCTCGCCGACACCGCGCTACGCACCGCGGACTCCGGCTACCTGACGCGCCGTCTGGTGGACGTCGCCCAGGACGTGATCATCCGCGAGCCCGATTGTGGCACCGAGGACCACATCGAGATGACCGTCTTCAAGGCCGGCGGGGACCCCAACGACGACCTCGTGGGACGCGTCGCCGCGCAGCCGATCACCACCAAGCGCGGGCGCATGCTCGCCGAGGGGGGCGAGGAGATCGGGCGCGCGGAGCTAGCCGAGATCGTGAGCGCCTTCCAGGAGGACCACGACAAGGGCAATGAGATCACCGTTCCCGTGCGCTCCGTGCTGAAGTGCAAGGCGCTCAGCGGCGTATGCCAGGCTTGCTACGGCCGCGCGATGGCCACCGGCCAGACCGCGCAGATCGGAGACGCCGTGGGGATCATCGCGGCGCAGTCGATCGGCGAGCCCGGAACGCAGCTCACGATGCGCACCTTCCACACCGGCGGCGTCGCCGGCGCGGACATAACGCACGGCCTGCCGCGCGTGGTGGAGCTGTTCGAGGCGCGCAAGCCCAAGGGCCTCGCGCAGATCGCCGAGCAGGATGGGGTGGCCTCGATCGAGGAGTCCGAGAAGGCGCTCACCGTGGTCGTCACCGACGAGGCCGGCGAGGAGCACCGCCACGCCTTCCCGCGCCGCACGCGCCTGTTCGTGAGCGAGGGCGAGAAGGTCACCGCCGGCAGGCAGCTCAACGAGGGCTCGCTGTATCCGCACGACCTGCTCAAGCTGCGCGGGCGCACCGAGACCGAGCGCTACCTCGTGAAGGAGGTGCAGGAGGTCTACAAGTCCCAGGGCGTGGACATCAACGACAAGCACATCGAGCTGATCGTGCGCCAGATGCTCAAGAAGGTGCGCGTGGACCAGAAGGGCGACACCGACTACCTCCCCGGCCAGTTCGTGGACCGCTTCGAATTCGCCCGCGTCAACGCCGACGTCGGCGAGAAGGACGGCGAGCAGGCGCAGTACGAGGACATCATCCTGGGCATCACCAAGGCGTCGCTCAACACCGACTCCTTTTTGTCCGCAGCCTCCTTCCAGGAGACGACCAAGGTGCTCACCGACGCCGCCCTGGAGGGCAAGATCGACCGCCTCAACGGGCTCAAGGAGAACGTGATCATCGGCAAGCTGATCCCAGCGGCGACCGGGCTCAAGCGCTACCGGCGCATCGAGATCGAGCCCACCGAACCGCTCCCCCGCGCGATCGACGACGTCGGCCTGCTCGACCAGGACGAGATCGCCGCCGAGCTCGGAATCTCCGAGGGAGACGCCTTCGGCGCCTACGGCCACGAGTTCGACGCCGACCTCGCCTCGCTGGAGAAGATCGGCGCCGGCGACTCGGACCCCGGCTTCGTCGAGGAGCTCGCGGAGCTCGAGATGTCAGAGGCGCCTCCGATCGAGGAGTAGGGGGGTGGCCGTGCCCACTCCCGCAGGCGAACGGCCTCTCGCTCAGTGAGCCCCGTGGAGGGATCGGTCTGCACGAGCAGGGTCGGTGCGCCGCGCGCTTCGGCCCACTCGTGGCAGGCGTCGTTGAAGGCGTCGTCGATCCACGCCAGCGGGCGGTCCTCTCCGGCGTAGGCATCGATCGCGTCGAGCTTCCAGTGCGCGCGCGTGCCCACCGCGCTGCCGCCATCCGCTCCGCCCATCGCGCGCATATCCCGCTCGAAGCGCAGGAAGGGCAGTCCGCGCGGAAGCCCCAGCAGGTGGGGGAGGTATTCGTCGGCCTTCTCCTCCCACCCCGAGCACCAAACGAGCTCGAAGACGGAAACAAGGTCGAGCAGGTGCCGCGCGGCGGCGGTGGAAAGGTAGTGCGGGATGCCATCGATCGTGTGGAAGACCCCCTCGGGGCGCGCGGGCGAGCGCGCTGGGTCCTCCGAACGCCACGCGGGGAGGGCGGGACTGGGGAATCCGAACAGCGAGATGACCCCATC
>JBIOES010000176.1:0-3023 GCA_044446265.1 Solirubrobacterales bacterium | reverse complement strand
TCCTCGGTGCGCGGCCGGTGGCGGAGATCGAGCGGATCGTGGCCGTGCTGGGCGACTGTGCCCGAGAGGTGGGCGAGCTGTCGGTCGGCGCGCCCCTGTGGCTGCCGCCGCGCCGCCCGCGCGCGCTTGCCGTCGAGGTGCATGATCCCGAGGGTGACCTGGCGCGGCTGCACGGCGCGCTGAGCGAGACGCTCGCGGGCAGCTTCGGCTGGGAGCCGGAGGGACGCCGTCCCAAGCGCTTCCGTCCCCACATCACGCTCGCGCGCATGCGCGAGGACGCGGCGCCGCGCGAACGCGAGCTGCCGCCCACGCCGGCGCTCGAGTTCGCGCCGCGGGAGGTCGTCCTCTATCGCTCGTGGCTCGCCCCGGAGGGAGCCTCCTACGAGGCGCTGGCGAGCGCCACGCTGGTCCCTCTCTAACTCCGCCGGGGCGCCTGGAACACTCACATGGCGGCAAGCCTGGATACGAACATATGTTCCGTCCGGGGCGCCGGCTACCTTGGTCTGCTCAATTCGACCGTAGAGGAGCTTTTACGATGCCCGTGACCGACCAGGAGAAGGCAGCAAAGGCGCGCGACGCCGCCCTGCAGGGCGCGCTCGGCCAGATCGAGCGCGAGTTCGGCAAGGGCACCGTGATGCGCATGGGCGATGAGGGCGCGCAGGTGCGCGTCGACGCGATCTCCACGGGCGCGATCACGCTCGATGTGGCGCTCGGCATCGGCGGGGTGCCCAGGGGACGCATCGTGGAGGTCTTCGGTCCGGAGTCCTCGGGCAAGACGACGCTGATCTACCACGTGCTCGCCGAAGCCCAGAAGATGGGGGGCGTGTGCGCGTTCATCGACGCCGAGCACGCGATGGATCCGCTGTATGCGAAGGAGATCGGCGTGGACATCGACGAGCTGCTCGTCTCCCAGCCCGATTACGGCGAGCAGGCGCTGGAGATCGCCGACATGCTCGTGCGCTCCGGCGCGGTGGATGTCGTGGCGATCGACTCGGTCGCCGCGCTCACGCCGCGCGTGGAGCTGGAGGGGCAGATGGGCGACCAGACCGTCGGCGCGCAGGCGCGCATGATGTCTCAGGCGATGCGCAAGCTCGCGGGCAACCTCAACCGCACGCAGACGCTCTGCATCCTCACCAACCAGATCCGCGAAAAGGTGGGCGTGATGTTCGGCTCGCCCGAGACCCAGCCGGGCGGGCGGGCGCTGAAGTTCTACGCCTCCCAGCGCCTTGACATCCGACGCATCGAGACGCTCAAGGATGGGACGGAGGCCGTGGGCAACCGCGTGCGCGTGAAGGTCGTCAAGAACAAGGTCGCCGCGCCTTTCCGCCAGGCGGAGTTCGATATCGAGTTCGGCAAGGGCATCTCCACCTCGGGCTGCCTGATCGACCTCGGCCTGGAGCACAGCATCGTGACCAAGTCGGGCTCCTTCTTCTCCTACGGCGAGCAGCGCCTGGGCCAGGGGCGCGGCAACGCGAAGACCCACCTCGAGGAGAACCCGGCGCTCGCGAAGGAGATCGAGAAGAAGATCTACGCGATCCTGAACATCGGCCCCGCCGCCGTGACGCCGATCGTGGGCGAGATCGTGGCCGGCACGCCCGCCGCCTCCCCCGCGATACCTGCCGCGGCGTCTCCCGCGAAGGAGCCGGCGAAGATGGAACGCGAGCCGGCAGCGGTGCCGCAGGCTGCTTGATCTGCGGCGACTCCATACACAGGGCGGTTATCTTGATGGTGTGAAGCGCTACCACCTCACGACGTGGTTGTCAAACTGCAAGGTTGCGGCGAGCCGCGGCTTTCCGCGCGGCTGCGATGAGCCCGCCAGCCGCGCTCGCGTGCGGCGTCGACTTGCTCCTTGCGGCTCTTAGCCCTGCGAGTGGGATCGTGCTCGCCGCCGACAGCGAGAGAGCCCGGCGGCGTCACGGCGATGCGCGACTTGTCGTGAGCGTCGCTGTCTGAGCGCTGGGCGACATTGCCCTTCGGTGGCGTCGGGCGCATCGCTAGCAAGACGTTCGCGCAGCAAGCGACGGGCGGCAGCATCGAGGATGCGGCGTACCTCGGCCTGCACGTGAGGTGGAAGATCAGAACTCACTTACCCTCCCAGGGCGTGTGCTGAGCAGGGGGTCCCCGCGCCCCGGCTCGCCAAGAACGCTGCCCGCGCCCGCTGCACACTCTGTCCGCCAGCGCCAGCGACGGCCGAGGCAGTCAGCGGCGCGGCGGCCGGGCTGGCGAGGCCCTGCGGGTAGCTCGCAGAACGCGCGTTGCTGGTCGCGGCCTGATAGCAGCGTGTAGCGCTCGCCCTCGACGGTGCCCCACACCCACGGCGGGCCGGGCGGTGCGCACCGCGCGAGGTTGGCAAGTCGCCGCGACCCCTGGCAGACGAGCAGGATGTTCCCCTGCTCGCGGCGCGGGTCAGCCGCGAGCGCCTGCCGGTAGGCGTCGAGCTTGCTCTTGATCCGGCCGGCGGGCTCGCTGCCACGGTCAAGCTCCAGGTAGAAAGTGATCTCGCCCTCGGGCAGCAGGTAGCGGCCGTACCCGTCCGGGCGCACGCTCGCCCCGGTGCCTTCCTGCGCCTGCTGCTCGCCGAGCCAGCTATACAACCCCTCCTCCGGCCGGGTGAGACTCCGCTCGATCAGCGCGAGGAAAAAATGGGCGGCGGCGCGACGGTGCTCGAGGTCGGGGATCGAGAGGCCGGGCAGCCGCCGGCCGGGAGCACCGATCACCCGCCGCCCGTTGGGTGAGAGGAACCAAAGCGCCTCGGCGCTCCCGCCGCGAGTGGAGCGCGTCGGGAAGACACGCACCAGCAGACCCGCAGCTTCCAGTCGGCTCAGGCGACGACGACAGGTACGAAGACCAGTGAAGAAGAGAAGGTGGAGCTCCGAGGTGGAGAGGGGCTCGTGTTGGGAGAGACGGTCAAGTAGCTCCCGGTCACGAGCGGTTACAGGGGGGAGACTCGGCGTCATAGCCGCCGCCCGGGAAGGGGAAGGTACTGTTCATTGTCGGGGTTTGCCGACGAGCCTGGATCGCTG
>JBIOES010000175.1:0-3031 GCA_044446265.1 Solirubrobacterales bacterium | reverse complement strand
GAGGGACACCAACCAGTCCCACCTGCGGATGATCTACCGCCCCGACGTCAGCGTCACAGATGTCTCCCAGCGCGCGGCCCTCTCCATCTATTCAACCCTGCTCGGCGGCTCAATGGGGTCCAGGCTGTTCGAGGAGATCCGCGAGAAGCGCGGTCTCTGCTACTCGGTGTACGCGATCGATCATGCCTTCGCCGACGTCCCGATCCTGCAGCTGGGCTCGGGGCTGGAGTCCGCCAAGTGCGTCGAGGCGTACACGCGCATGCGCGAGATCGTCGATGAGCTGCGCGCACAGGGGCCCACGCAGGAGGAGGTGCAGCGGGCGCGCGCCTACGCCGCCGGGCGCCTGGTGCTGGCCTTCGAGAACACCGGCGCCGTCGCTCGCTATGCGGCGGGACGCTCGGTGGTGTTCGGCGAGGAGATCGATCCCGACGCCGCGATCGCCGCGCTGGACGCCGTCACCCACGAGCAGGTCCGCGAGGTCGCCGCCGGCGTCGCCGACGATCTGGCGATCGCGTGCGTAGGCCCGCACACGGCCGACGAATTCTGAGAGGCGACCGTGGACGCTGCGCGGGGCGGCGTCCTCGGTCGCTCGCGTGCTAAGCACGCCACGCTCCCTGCGTCCTGGCCCCGCTTGGTCCACGGCCGCCTCTGGGCTACTAACCGATTGCCACCATGCGGTCGATGGGCACGCGAGCCCGCTCGGCGATCTCCGGCGGCACGCGCACCTCGAACTTCATGTCGCGCAGCGCATCGCGCACCTTGGAGAGCGTGATCATCTTCATATACTGGCAGCTGGCCTCGGGGTTGGCGGGGATGAAGTTCATATCGGGCGCCGCCATGCGCAGCGGGTAGAGCATCCCAACCTCCGTGGCGACAACGGCCTCGCGCGGGCCGTCCTTGCGCTCCTCGGCGTCGTGGGCGTACCTGAGCATCCCCCCCGTTGAGAGCATGTGCACCCCCTCCGCGGAGACGTCCCCGGCCGCGACGTACTCCATCACGCTGGTGCTGCAGCCGCACTCGGGGTGGATCAGGAAGTCGGCGCCGGGGTGCGCTGCGCGCGTCGCCTCGATGTCCGAGGGACGGATGCCCGCGTGCACGTGGCACTCGCCGTCCCACACGTGCATCCGCTTGCCGAGTTCCTTCTCGACGAACGCGCCCAGCCACATGTCGGGCCCGAACAGGATCTCCGTGTTTGCGCCGTGGGTCTCGTAGATGTGGCGCACCACCTGCACGGCGTTGGCGGAGGTGCAGCAGTAGTCGGTCAGCGCCTTCACCTCGGCGGTCGTGTTGACGTACATCACCACCACCCCCTTGGGATGCTCCGCCTTCCACTCCCCGAGCTGCTCGGCGTCGATCGATGCCGCTAGCGAGCAGCCGGCGTCCAGGTCGGGGATCAGCACCGTCTTCTCGGGGCACAGCACGGAGGCGGTCTCGGCCATGAAGTGCACGCCGCAGAAGACGATCACATCGCCCTGCGCCGCCGCCGCCCTGCGGGAGAGCCCGAGCGAGTCGCCCACGTAGTCGGCGACGTCCTGCACCTCCGGCACCTGGTAGTTGTGCGCGAGGATCACCGCGCCGCGCTCGGCCGCGAGCGCGCGCACCTGCGCCTTCAGCGCGTCGATCTCGGCGGGCGTGAGGGGTGCGAAAGGCTGCTGCTTCGAGGGCGCCATCGGCAGCTGCATGGCTTGCCTCCAGGACGATGAGGGCAGGACGTTTGCAGAAGCGAAACCGCGCTGGGCGCGGCCGCTGAGCACCTTCGAGTCTACTGCGCCGCGCAGATCCTTCCGAAGCCGGCCCCATCCGCGCGGCCCGGCGTTCGCAGGGAGGCCGCACCAGGGACTGCACGCTCTGTTCCGTGGCTTGACCTTCCACTATCGTCAAACGCTGTAATGTCATATTTGCTCTCAATCGAGGACTCCGCGCCGGGGGAACCGGAGCCGCTCGACCCTTCTCCAGGCGGCCGCCGCCCGCATAACCCGCCCCGCAGATTCGTGACGCGCAACGAGCACGATCAAATCCAAGCCGCCGTCGCGCGTGCGATCGCCGCAAATGGCTATGAGGCCACCACCGTGGAGGACATCTGCGCCGCGGCGCACATCGCCCCCAGGATCTTCCACGAGCACTTCCCGGGCAAGCAGGAGGCCGCCATCTCCGCCGTGGAAGCCGGGGCCGATCAGCGCATGGCCCACTGCCAGGAAGCCTTTCAGGTGGCCTCCACATGGCCCGAGGCGATCTGGGCCGCGTGCGAGGCCTATACCGACTGGATGGCCAACGAGCCAGATTTCGCCCGCCTCGGCCTCGTCGAGATACTCGCCATCGGCCCCTCCGGCCGGGAGCTGCTGCGCTCGCTGCTGGACGCCTTCGCGCTGTTCCTCGAACCCGGCTACCGCTTCGCGCCCAGAGACACGCCCTCCGCACGCACCATCGATCAGACGGTCGCCAACACCGTCTTCGGACTGCTGCACCGGCACGTCGTGGAGGACTCCCCCGAGACGCTCCCCACGATCGTGCCCGAGATAGCGCTCGCCGTCCTCACGCCGTTCCTGGGATCCGAACGGGCCGAGGCGTTCGTGGCCGATCGGCAGGCCGGCGGCTCGCGGCGCTGAGGGTCGAGCGCCGAGCGCCGGGCGCTGAAGGTCAGGCGCTGAAGCTCCTACAGCGAGGGCTCCTGCACGATCAGCGATAGATCCAGCGCGCGGGCCGAGTGGGTCAGCGCGCCGAGCGAGATGAAGTCCACTCCCGTTCGCGCGTACTCGGGCAGCGTCTGCAGCGTCACGCCTCCGCTTGCCTCCAGCACCGCGCGCCCCCCCACCTGAAAGACGGCGGCGCGCAGCTCGGCGAGGTCCAGGTTGTCCAGCAGCAGACGCCCCGCGCCGGCGGCCAGCGCCTGCTCGATCTCCTCTGGATTGCGCACCTCGACCTCGAGCGTGGCGGCGAGCCGCGGTGCGTGAACGCGCGCACGAGCCACGGCCTCCCCGATTCCCCCGGCGGCGGCGATGTGGTTCTCCTTGATCAGGATCGCGTCGTAGAG
>JBIOES010000174.1:0-3093 GCA_044446265.1 Solirubrobacterales bacterium | reverse complement strand
GTCGGGAGCCCTGGGCAGGCCGCGTCCTGAGCTAGGGTTGCGCGGCAATGCGCTCCATTCGCCTGCACGACACCCGCACGGGGGAACTGCTCCCGCTGAATCCACGCGACCCCGGTCGGGTGAGCATCTACGCCTGCGGCCCCACCGTCTACAGCCGCATCCACATCGGCAACGCCCGCCCGTTCGTGATCTTCACCCTGATGAAGCGCTTCCTGGAGCACGCCGGGTATGAGGTGACGCTCGTTGTGAACATCACCGACGTCAACGACAAGATCTACGTTGCCGCGCGCAGCGCGGGCGTGCCCAGCGAGCAGCTCGCGCGCGAGATGACCGAGGCATATCTCGTTGACACCGGCGCCCTCGGCCTCGGTCGTCCCGACCACGAGCCGCTTGCCTCGCAGACGATGGGTCCGATCGTCGACTACATCCAGGCGTTGATCGACTCCGAGCACGCCTACGAGAGCGGGGGAGACGTGTTCTTCGCGGTGCGCTCGGACCCCGACTACGGCGCGCTCTCGCACCGCCGCGTGGACGACATGGACCAGGGCGAGGGTCTCGAGGGCTCCGAGCGCAAGCGCGACCCGCTCGACTTCGCGCTGTGGAAGGCGCACAAGCCCTCCGAGGACACCCACTGGGATTCCCCCTGGGGCCCCGGCCGGCCGGGCTGGCACATCGAGTGCTCGGCGATGGCCGAGAGCCTGCTGGGCGTAGGCTTCGACATCCACGGCGGCGGCTCGGATCTGGTGTTCCCCCACCATGAGAACGAGGCCACCCAGACACGCGCCGCACGCGGCGCGGAGTTGGCCGCGATGTGGGTGCACAACGGCATGATCCAGTTCACCGGCGAGAAGATGGCCAAGTCGGTGGGCAACATCGCGCCCCTGCACGAGGTCATCGAGCGCTACGGCGCCGAGGCGGTGGTGATGTATCTGGTGGGAGGGCACTACCGCCAGCCGCTGGCCTTCTCCGAGGCCGCGCTGGAGCAGGCGCGCGCCAACGTCAACCGCATCCGCGAGGCGGGACGCAGGCTCGCCCCAGGTCCCTCGCCAGCTGCCCTCGAGGGTCTGCGCGAGCGCTTCTTCGCGGCACTTGCCCACGACTTCAACACAGCGGAGGCGCTCGCGGCGCTCAACGAGTGGATCCGTGAGGCCGGCGCGCTCCAGCGGGAGCCGCCTAGCGACTCGCTCCAGGGGGAGCCGCCTAGCGACTCGCCTCGAGGGGGGCCGCCGGGCGACTCGCACCTACGCGAAATGCTCGGCGTCCTGGGCTTGGAGGGACTCCTGGCGCCAGCCGCCGAGGCGCCCGAGCGGGTGCGCGAGCTGGCCGCCTCGCGCGAGCGCGCCCGCGAGGAGCGCGACTTCGCCGCCGCCGATCGACTGCGCGATGAGATCGCCGCCCTCGGCTGGGCGGTGCGCGATGGAGCCGGCGGCTTCGAGCTGCTGCCGCTTTGATCCTCTACGGCCGCAACCCGATCAGGGAGGCGCTGCGCGGTCGCCGCGCCCATACCGTGGGGGAGGTGTGGGCCACCCACGGCGCCGCGCGCGAGCCGTGGCTCGCGGAGGTTCGCCTTCGTATGGCCTCACCGGAGGAGATCGAGCGCCGCTGCGGCTCCGCGGCCCACCAGGGCCTCTGCGCGCAGGCGGGCTCCTACCCCTACGTCTCCGCCGAGGAGCTGCTCATGGGCGAGGATCCGCTGATCCTCGCGCTCGACCAGATCCAGGATCCGCAGAACCTAGGCTCGATCTGCCGCACCGCGGAGTGCACCGGCGCCACCGGCGTCGTGATCCCCCAGCGCCGCGCCGCCGAGGTCACCCCCGCCGTCTGCAAGGCATCCGCCGGGGCCATCGAGCACCTGCGCATCGCGCGGGTGCGCAACGTCGCCGACTTCCTCGCTCACGCTCGCGAGGCCCAGTGCTGGTGCTATGGCGCCAGCGCCGAGGGCGCCACGATGGACTACGCGCAGCCGGACTACAGCGGCGGCGTCGTGCTCGTGCTGGGCAGCGAGGGCCACGGTCTGCGCCCGCGTGTGGCGAGCGCCTGCGACGCGCTCATCGCCCTGCCCATGCGCGGGCGCATCGAGTCGCTGGGCGTGAGCGCCGCCGCGGCGGCGCTCCTGTATGAGATCTTGCAGAATCGCGCGGGGGGCCTTGACAAGGCTCCATAACTGTGAGAGATTGCCCACCAACATAACGCTGAACCTAAGGTTGACAAGAGGGTGGCGCATCCGGCCTCAAGGCCGGCGAGCCGGGCCCCTCTGCATTCGGTCGATCCCTAGGGGACGCATCCATAGACGTTGGCGCCAGGGGAGGAGTGCGCCACTGAGCATTTGGGCTGCCCTCAGCCCGAGAAAGGACTGCTCGTGGCACGTACCTTCAGTAACCCTCAGTCTGAGGTCAAGGTCGATGATGGATTCCTGATCGCCTTGGCCAAGCAGGGCGACCGCACCGCCTACGACCGCCTCGTTCGCCGCTACCACGGGTTCGTTCGCCTCAAGGCCTCCTCCTACTTCCTCGTGGGGGGAGACTCCGAAGACCTCATCCAAGAGGGCCTCGTGGGCCTCTACAAGGCGATCCGCGACTTCCGCTCAGACCGCGAGTCGAGCTTCCGCAACTTCGCCGAGCTCTGCATCACGCGCCAGATCATCACCGCCGTGAAGACCGCCACGCGCAACAAGCACACTCCCCTGAACCAGTACGTCTCGTTCTCCTCGACCCCCGCCGCCGCGGGCGAGGACGTGCCCACGCTCGATCAGATCATCCCCGGCTCCACCGTGCACGACCCCGTCAACCAGGTGATCTCCTCGGAGGAGCTGCGCTCGCTCGTCGGCTGCCTCTCAACCGCTCTTTCGGAGCTGGAGAGCCGCGTGCTCACGCTCTACCTCGACGGCTGCTCCTACGAGCAGGTGGGAGAGCGCTTGGCGTGCGACACCAAGACGGTCGACAACGCGCTGCAACGCGTCAAGCGCAAGGTCGGCGCGCACCTGCAGGCACGCGCCGTCGCACTCTGAGGACCAGCACCCGCACCAGCTCTCCGAGGCCGAATGACTACCCTGCTCTCTCTGAGGCCCAGTGGTCGCTGTCACTCCCCGAGGCC
>JBIOES010000173.1:0-3138 GCA_044446265.1 Solirubrobacterales bacterium | reverse complement strand
GCGGATCGATTCGAGCTGCAGCCTGTGCTGTAGCGAGGGGTTGGCCCTGACGATCAGCGACGCCGCCCCGGCGGGGTCGGCCCGCACCTCGCGCTGGCCGCGCGTGAGCGCCTGCAGGAAGGCGCGCAGATCCTGCCCGCGCGCGTGCGCCTGCACTTCGCGCACCACCAGCACCAGCTCGTTGTACTCGGGCACGCCCGCCTCATCCACGGGGATCGTGACAGGATGCCTGTGCAGCTCTTCCAGCTGGATCGCCTCGTAGTTCCAGAACCCTCCCAGCGTCGCCGCCACCTTGCCCGAGAGCATCGCCGGCACGAGGTTGAAGCCCACGTTCACTTCCTTCACGGTGCTCGGATCCACGCCGGCGTCCCGCAACGCCGTCTTCAGCTCCGCCGCCTGGTAGGGGATCCCCGCGGTGCCCACCTTCCTGCCCTTCAGATCCGCGACGCTCTTCACGTGCTGGTTCGGCAGCGCGATGATCGAGGTCAGCGGTCGCTGCACGAGCGCCGCGATCGACACGACCCTCAGCCCCTGATCGCGCGCGATCAGCACTTCCGGCTCGTAGCTGATCGCCATATCCACCTTCCCCGCCGCCAGCAGCCGCAGCGGTTCGGCCGGGTTCGCCGGGGTCTCGGGCTTCACATCGAGGCCGCCCGCCCTGAAGTCGCCGTTGGCGATCGCCGAGTACAGCGCCGCGTGATCGGCGTTGGGGAAGTAATCCAGCATCACCGTGAAGGTCTTCGTGGCCGAGGGGGAGATGGCGTCCTTCTTTTCGCCGCACGCCGCGAGGGCGAGGACGGCGCACAGAGCCAGGGCGGCGAACAGGGCTTTCAACGATTCTCTCCTTTGCGGGGGTGCGCCCAGGGCGCCAGGCGGCGTTCGATCAGGGCGAGGGTATAGAAACATGCGACCGCGAACACGAACAGCACGGCCGTCGCGGCCCACGCGCGCGAGGTTTCCAGCGTGCTCAGGTCCAGCTCGATCTCGTGGCCCAAGCCGGCGCTCGTGCCCGCGGTCGTAACTTCCGCGATGTACGCGCCGATCACGCCAACGGCGAGGGCGATGCGCGTGCCGCTGAGCGCGGCCGGCAGGGCAGCCGGCATCTCCGCGATGCGAAACGCCTGCCAGCGCGAGGCGTCCAGCGTGCGCAGCAGCTTCAGCTGATCGGGGTCCACCGCCGCCAGTCCATCCACGGTGGTCACCACCACCGGGAAGAAGCAGATCAGCGCGATCACCACGAGCTTCGGCCAGATCCCGAAGCCCCACCAGAACACCAAAAGCGTCGCGATCACCGCGACCGGCACCGCCTGGGAGCCAACCGCGAGCGGGTAGATCGCGCGGCGCGCCAGCGGCGAGAAGTGAATCGCCACGGCCGTTGTGAAGCCGCTCACGAGCGCCAGGGCGAGGCCAAGGATCACCTCTCTGGCGGTCACCGCCAGATTGGAGGAGATCAGGCTCCAGTTGTTCCACAGTTCTTCGGCCATTTCGTGCGGCGCCGGGAGGACGAACTGGTTCACGCCGCCGCCATCCGCGTATATCTCCCAGGCTCCGAGCAGCGCGAGGATCAGCACGGCGGCTGGGAGGGCATTCAGCAGCTTGCGTCTCACGCCGACTCCTCCCGCGCGGGGACGCCGGCTGGCGAAAGGGTCTCCAGCACCTGCTCGCGCAGCGCGGTGACCGCCGGATCGGTGCGCGAGCGGGGGCGCTCGAGCGTCACATCGAGCTCGCCGCTCACGCGGCCGGGGCGGGGGGAGAGGACCACGATGCGATCCGCCAGCACCACCGCCTCCTCCACGTCGTGCGTCACGAGCACGACCGTGCGCGGCTCCTTGCGCAGCGCATCCGCCAGCCACGCCTGCATCTCCGCGCGCGTGATCGCATCGAGCGCGCCAAACGGCTCATCCAGGCACAGCAGGGCCTTGCCGGAGAGGAGCGTGCGCACGAACGCCACGCGCTGGCGCATCCCGCCGGAGAGCTCGTGCGGGCGGGCATCCTCGAAGCCATCGAGCCCCAGCTCGGCGAACAGTTCGCGCGCGCGACCCCGCGCCTGCGCCTTCGGCGCGTGCGCGATGCGCAGCGCCAGCGCCGCGTTATCGAGCGCGCTCAGCCACGGCAGCAGCAGGTCGCGCTGGGGCATCAGGGCAGCGGGCGCGCTCTCGATGGTGCCCGCGTCGGCCGCGCGCAATCCGCAGATCAGCTCCAGCAGGGTGGTCTTGCCGCAGCCGCTCGGTCCCACCACCGCCAGCATCTCGCCGGGTGAGGCGTGCAGCGAGACCTCGCTGAGCGCCTGCACCGGCTCGCGGCGCTCGGGGCGGTAGGCGAGGCTCACGCCGTGCACCGCCACGCCACCCGCAGATCCGCCGCGCTCTGGCTCTGACTCCGATGGTCTCTGACCGGGCGGCTCGAGCCCTGTCAACACGCCGCTCCCTCCGCGGGCATTACCCCACAGGTTCGAAGGGTCGGCGCCGGGGGAGTCGCCTCCCGTGCGCCATCTCAGCCAGCCTGCCCGCCAGCTCCCCTGGTTTGCTTGCTGCGCTGATGCTAGCGCGCGGCGGCCAGCCCCGGCCGCGCGAGCGCCTTGACGAAGTCCTCCAGCTGCGCGGTCGTCCAGCACTCGAACGCGGTGCAGAACTCCTCGTAGGCCGCGATCACGGAGTCGCCGTAGTTCCAGTACAGGCGCGGCTCGGGGTTCAGCCAGAAGGTGCGCCCCGCGCGCGCTGCCACCGCGGCGAACAGGTCCGCGCGCGGGTCGCGGCCGTTGGTGCGAGCGTCGCCGAGCACGATCACCGTGGAGCGGGGGGTGAGGTCGTCGCGGATCAGCTCCAGCAGCTCCGACCAGACGCGGCCGTAGTCGGTGTAGCCGGAGATGTCGGCGACGCCCGCGTCGCCCGCGATGCGTTCGCTGACGGTCTTGAAGTCGCGCGTCTGCTCGAAGATGTCCGTGATCTCCGAGATACGCTCGATGAACACGAAGGAGCGCATCTTGCGGAAGCTGTCGTGCAGGGCGTGCAGGACAGACAAGAAGAAGACCGACGCGGAGGTGACACTCGTAGAGACGTCGCAGAGCACGTAGATCTCCGGGCGGCGCGGGCGGCGGGGGCGGTACTTCAGTTCGACCGGCACGCCCCCCGTCTGCAG
>JBIOES010000172.1:0-3284 GCA_044446265.1 Solirubrobacterales bacterium | reverse complement strand
GCTTCGTGTCGTGCGCGCTCGTATCGATCACCAAGAAGTTGTCGGAGGTGACCGTGCGGAGCGAAATATGGTCGGCCGGGTACGTCTCGGATGTCCAGTGGAACTGCTCGCCCGCGCGGTGGAGCAGTCCCTCCTCCTCGAGCGCCCCGAGGTGCGGCTGCACGTCGCCGCCGAACACCTCCTGCCTCCCGAAGGGCAGCTCGAAGGCCGCGCACTTGAGGTGGTTGACGAGGATGAACGGGTTCTCGGGGTTGATGCGCGCGTGCTCGGGCGGCGCGCCGAAGAGATAGTCGGGGTGCGCGGCCAGGTACTGGTCCATGGGGGAGGAGCTGGCCACCAGGATGGCCGCCGACCAGCTGCTCCGCCGTCCCGCGCGGCCGGCCTGCTGCCACATCGAGGCAATCGTGCCGGGGTAGCCCGCCAGGACGGCCACGTCCAGGTGGCCGATGTCGATGCCGAGCTCGAGCGCGCTGGTGGCAACGACTCCCAGCACGTCGCCGGATCGCAGCCCCTGCTCCACCTCGCGCCGGCGCAGCGGGAGGTAGCCGCCGCGATAGCCCCGGACGATGCCCGCGTCCCCGGTCCTGTCCTCGACGCCTTTCTTGATGGCGGAGAGGAGCACCTCGGTGGACAGCCGGCTCTGGGCAAAGACGATGGTGGCGACCTTTTCCTTGAGGAGCCGGATCGCGAGGGCGGCCGCCTCGCCCAGATAGGGCGCGCGGATGCCGAGCTCCGGGTTCACGACGGGAGGGTTGTAACAGAGGAAGAGCTTCTCGCCCGTCGGCGCACCGCTCTCGCTGACCTCCCTGACGACCTCGCCCGTCAGCCGCTCGGCCAGCTCGCGCGGGTTGGCGATGGTCGCCGACGCCATGATGAATTGCGGCGAGGAACCGTAGTGTCGGCAGATGCGCTTGAGCCGCCTCAACACGTTGGCGAGATGGCTGCCGAAGACACCCCGGTAGGCGTGGAGCTCGTCGATGACCACGTAGCGGAGGTTCTGGAAGAGGTTCACCCACTTGGTGTGATGCGGCAGGATTCCCGAGTGGAGCATGTCTGGGTTGGTGAGCACGAGGTTGGCCCTCGCGCGCACCGAGCGCCGAGCGTCCTGCGGCGTATCGCCGTCGTACGTGTACATGCGCATGTCGGGCAAGGTCTTCGCCAGCTCCATCAGCTCGGCCAGCTGGTCCTGGGCCAGGGCCTTGGTCGGGAACAGGTAGAGGACACGTGACTCGGGCTGCTGCACGAGGGCCTGGAGCACCGGCAGGTTGTAGCAGAGCGTCTTGCCGGACGCGGTCGGCGTCACGACGACCAGGTTCTCGCCCTTGGCGACCGTGTCATAGGCCTTGGCCTGGTGCGAGTAGAGCTGCTCGACGCCGCGTCCCCGGAGCGCTTCGAGCAGGCGGGGGTCGAGCGACGAGGGAAACGGCGCGAAGAGCGGGGGCTTGGCCTCGAAGTGCCGTGTAGCGGTGATGAGAGGACCGGTGCGGGAAGAAGTCAGGAGACTGTCGAGGATCTCCTGCAGCGACATGGCTCATCCTATGTTTAGTGTGAGAGTCTTGTCAACTTCCGGCGCTCATGCCACCGTGTAGGCATGCTCGGGTGGGGGGCGGCATCGTGAGACGGGCCGCCGAGTGGCGGCGGTCGGATCTGCCCCAACCGCCTCCCTACACGCTCCGCAATATCGTCCGCATCATCGGCCCCGGCGCCATCCTGCTGGGCGTGTCGCTCGGCTCCGGCGACTGGATTCTCGGGCCCGCCGCCACCGCTCGCTGGGGGCCTGGCATCCTCTGGATCTGCACGGTATCCGTCCTGCTGCAGGCGTTGCTCAACACGGAGATGGCCCGCTACACGCTTGCAACGGGCGAGTCCATCTTCGCGGGCTTCATGCGTGTCGCGCCGGGCCCGCGCGTGTGGGGACCGGTCTACGCGGTCCTGCACCTCGGCCAGTTGGGCTGGCCGGGCTGGGCGCTCGCGGCGGCCGCCGCGCTCACCGCGGCGTTCCACGGACGCCTGCCGCGCCCCGAGGACAAGGCTGTCATCGTGGGGTTGGGTTACGCGATCTTCCTCGGGGCCGTCGCGGTGACCCTGCTCGGGGCCCGGGCCCGGCGGACTGTCGAGTGGGCCGAGTGGCTCGTCATGGCCTGGACACTCGTTTTCCTGGCCACCCTCGGGTTGCTCCTTGTCCCCTGGACTACCTGGCAGGCTGTCGCCGTAGGCTTCGTGTCGCCCGCCCTGCCGGCAGCACGAGAGCCGGGCATCGATTGGGTGCTGCTGGCCGCCTTCGCCGCCTACTCGGGCGGCGGCGGCACGATCAACGCGGCGCTGACCCATTGGCTTCGTGACAAGGGCTTCGGCATGGCCGGTACGATCGAGAGCCGCCCGGTCGTGGTGGGCGGCGAGAGCGTCCGCTTCGCCCGCGACGGGATGACCTTCGCGCCGACCGACGCCAACCTGGTCAAGTGGCGGCAATGGTGGCGCTACCTGAGAACCGATTTCTGGTACCTCTGGACGGCCGGCTGTCTCGCCGGCATGGCGCTTCCCGCGCTGCTCGCTGCGCACTTCACCGGGCCCGGCGAGGTTTGGGCGGGCTTGACTGCTCCCGCGTGGCTCGCTCGGGCAGTCGGGTGGCGCTACGGGTTCGTGGTCTGGACGCTCGTGCTCCTCACCGGCTTCGCCATCCTCGCCCTGACGCAGGTGGGCATCGTCGAGGGCTTCGCGCGAAGCGTGACGGACATCCTGTGGACGGCCCGCGCGCGGGGCCGCGCACCGGGAGCCGAGGGCGGCGCTGGCGCCCTGTACTACGCGGTGCTGGCGGCCTTCACCGCGGCCGGCTGCGTCGCCATGACGCTCGCGGACCCGTTCCGGCTCATCCTGATCGGCGCCAACGTGGCGGCGCTCAACTTCGTCGTGCTCTCCCTGCATACGGTCTGGATCAACCGCGCTCTGCTGCCGCGCGAGCTGCGCCCATCCCTCTGGCGCGAGTTCGGCGTGCTGGCCTGCGGGGCCTTCTTCGCGGCGCTGCTGGTCAAGGTCCTGCGCGACCCCTCGCGCCTGTCCGGGCTCCTGGGCTGACCCGACTCTGGTCGCGTGCAAACGGCAGAAGCGCCCGGCAGCGTCCTACAGGAGCTTGACCCGAGTTGGGAGAGTGGCTGGACGATCCGTTCGGTAACAACATCGTTCCAGCGTGGGGACACATCGGACAGGTGACCGGCTGTCAGAACAACCTCGAAGTGGGCGACCCCGTAACCGGGAATGCAGGCCCCCCAGCGACTGTCAACGGGAAG
>JBIOES010000171.1:0-3292 GCA_044446265.1 Solirubrobacterales bacterium | reverse complement strand
GAGACGGCCCAGGGGATCTTCATCAACTTCAAGAACGTGCTGCAGTTCTCGCGCAAGAAGCCGCCGTTCGGCATAGCGCAGGTCGGCAAGTCCTTTCGCAACGAGATCACGCCCGGCAACTTCATCTTCCGCACGCGTGAGTTCGAGCAGATGGAGATGGAGTTCTTCGTGCCTCCGGGGGAGGCGCCGCAGTGGTTCGAGCACTGGCTCGCGGAGCGCGAGCGGTGGTACACCGAGCTGGGCATCCGCCCCGACCACCTGCGCTTGCGCGCCCACGATCAGGACGAGCTCTCGCACTACTCCACGCAGACGAGCGACGTGGAGTACCTCTTCCCCATCGGCTGGTCGGAGCTCGAGGGGATCGCCAACCGCGGCGACTTCGATCTCACCCAGCACGCGAAGTACTCGGGCGAGAAGCTCGAGTACTTCGATCAGGCCTCGGGCGAGCGCTATGTGCCCCACGTGATCGAGCCCGCCGCGGGCGCGGACCGCGCGACGCTGGCGTTCCTCGTGGACGCGTACGACGAGGAGGACGTGGCCGGCGAGAGTCGCACCGTGCTGCGCCTGCACCCGCGCCTGGCGCCTGTCAAGGCGGCGGTGTTGCCGCTCCTGAGGAAGGAAGGCCAGCCCGAGCTCGCCCAGGAGGTCCACCGCGCTCTGCGCGGGCGAGTGGGGCTCGGCATGGTCGAGTACGACGAGGGCGGCTCGATCGGCAAGCGCTATCGCCGCCAGGACGAGATCGGCACGCCTTTCTGCATGACCATCGACCATCAGAGCGTGCAGGACCGCACGGTCACGCTGCGCGACCGCGACTCGCTCGCCCAGGAGCGCGTGGCGATCGACGGACTGGCGGAGAACATCGAACGGCGCCTGAGCGCGCCCTGGAAGACGCCCAAGCTTCAATAAAAGGAGAGACATGGACTTCGATTTGACCGACGAGCAGCGCCTGATCCGCGACACCGCGCGCGAGTTCACCGACAAGGAGATCGTGGAGCGCGCGCGCGAAAACGCGCGCAACCACCACTTCGATCTCGATCTCGTGAAGAAGATCGCCGATCAGGGCTACCTGGGCGCGATCGTCCCACGCGAGTACGGCGGCGCGGGGCTCGGCTACATGGATTACGGGTTGGTCGTCGAGGAGATCGGCCGCGGCTGCAGCTCGGTGCGCACCGTCATCTCCGTGCAGACGAGCCTCGTGTGCAGCGCGATCCTCAAGTGGGGAACGGAGGAGCAGAAGCAGCACTACCTGCCCAAGCTGTGCAGCGGCGAGTGGCTGGGGTGCTTCGGCCTCACCGAGCCCGACACCGGCTCCGACGCCGCCAACCAGCGCACGCGCGCGACGAAGACCGACGATGGTTGGACGATCAACGGCGCGAAGATGTGGATCTCGATGGGCAACTACGCCAAGCTGGCGCTGATCTTCGCCCAGACGGACCCCGAGAAGGGGCATCGCGGACTGGCGTGTTTCCTCGTGGACACCGACCAGCCGGGCTACCAGGCGCAGACGATCGAGCACAAGATGGGTCTGCATGCAAGCGATACGGCCTCGATCGGCCTCGATGACGTGCACGTGGGCCCCGACGACGTGCTGGGCGAGGTGGGCGATGGCTTCAAGGTGGCGATGAGCGCGCTCGACAGCGGCCGCTTCTCGGTGGCCGCCGGCTGCGTGGGCATCTGCCAGGGCTGCGTGGAGGAGTCGGTGAACTACGCCAAGGAGCGCGAGCAGTTCGGCCGCCCGATCGCGAGTTTCCAGCTGGTGCAGGCGATGATCGCGGATATGGTGCTGAAGACCGACGCCTCGCGCATGCTCGTGTGGCGCGCGGGGTTCCTCAAGGACAAGGGACGCCCCAACACGCTGGAGACGTCGGTCGCGAAGCTGCACGCGACCGAGGCGGCCGTGGAGTGCGCGAACACCGCGATCCAGGTGCACGGCGGCGCGGGCTACGTGGACGACCACCCGGTGGAGCGCTACTTCCGCGACGTGCGCGTGACGACGCTGTACGAGGGCACCTCGCAGATCCAGAAGCTCATTATCGGGCGCGCGATGACGGGGATCAACGCGCTCGTGCCGTCCTGACGCGCGTCAAATTGGGAGAGGGCCGGCACAAGGCCGGCCGGGATGGGCCGCGTATGGCCCCGATGACGCGCAGGACGAGGCAGGGGATAACCGTCCACCGGCGGTGAGCACAGCGCGCACCCCAGCATGGGGCCGCGCAGCGCAAACGGTAGTCTGCCGCCCCGATGGGCACGGACAGAGCGCAGACGATCGGCGTGCTCGGCGCGGGCACGATGGGCTCGGGGATCGCCCAGCTTGCGGCAAAGACGGGGGCACGGACCTTGCTGCACGATCCGATTCCCGAGGCGCTGGAGCGCGGCGCCAAGCGCGCGGTTGAAGGGCTCCAGGAGGAAGCGGCCAAGGGCAAGCTGAGCGACGGGGATGCGCAAGCCGCGGCGGACAGGCTCCAGGCCATCGACAGCATGGAGGCCATGGCCCCCTGCGACCTTGTGATCGAGGCCGCGCCCGAGCGCATCGAGCTGAAGAACGAGCTGTACGGGCGCCTCTCGGAGGTCGTGAGCGCGGAGTGCGTGCTGGCCACCAACACCTCCTCGCTGCCGGTGACGGCAGTGGCCGCCGCGGCGAGCCACCCCGAGCGGGTGGTGGGGATGCACTTCTTCAACCCCGCCCCGGTGATGCGCCTAGTGGAGGTGATCGCGGGGATGCGCTCGGGCGAGCAGGCGCTGGCGCTGGCGAGCGCCACGGGCGAGGCGATGGGCAAGACGGTGATCCGCGCGAGCGACGGTCCCGGGTTCCTCGTCAACCGCTGCAACCGCCCCTTCGGGCTGGAGGCGCTGCGACTGCTGCAGGAGCGGATCGCGGACGTGCCCACGATCGATCGGATCGTGCGCGAGGAGGGCGGCTTTCGCATGGGACCGTTCGAGCTGAGCGACCTCGTGGGCGTGGATACGGGCTTCGACGTCGCACGCAGCTTCTACGAGCTGGGGTTCGGCGAGCCGCGCTGGCGCCCCTCGCCGATCCAGGCGAGGATGGTGGCGGCGGGGCTGCACGGGCGCAAGAGCGGGCGCGGCTACTACGACTACTCAGGCGACTCCCACCGCCCCGAGGACCCAGCCCCGCCGGAGACGCAGGCCCCCGGCGACGGCGACGGATTGGTGGTCATCTGCGGCGAGGGCGTGCTCGCGGGCGAGCTGCGCAGCGCGGCGGGCGCCGCGGGGTATGAGGTACGCGGCCCCCATGACGCCCAGCGCGAGCTGCCGGCGCTGATCGTGGAGT
>JBIOES010000170.1:0-3362 GCA_044446265.1 Solirubrobacterales bacterium | reverse complement strand
TCCCCGCAACGACCAGCAGCGAGCACACCGTGAAGGCGATCACCAACGCCGTGCCCAGATCGGGCTGCAGGGCCACCAGCAGGCACGCTCCCCCAACCACCACCAGCAGCGGGCGGGCGAGGTCCTGCAGGTCCAGCACGCGCTTGGGGCGCTTCGCCAGCAGCGTGGCGGTGTAGAGCACCAGCGCGATCTTCAACAGCTCGGAGGGCTGGAACTGGAAGAGGCCCGGCCCGATCCAGCGCCGCGCCCCGTTCACGCGCACCCCCAAGTGGGGGACGAACACGGCCAGCGTCAGCAGGAACGACACCACCAAGAGCGGCCCGGTGACGCGCTGCACGTACTTGACGCCATCGCGCGCCAGGAAGTTCATGGCCACGAGGCCCACCCCGCCGAACAGCAGGTACCTGACCAGGTAGCCGCTGCCGTTGCCGCGGCCCTGCAGCAGCGTCGGAGCCGAGGAGGCGCTGTAGACCATCACCGCGCCGAACGCCAGCAGGCACAGCGTCGCGGTCAGGAGGATGCGGTGCTCCAGCGGCTGCTGGCGTTTGGCTCTGGCGGCGCCCGAGCGACGCGGGCGCGCTCCCTGTGGCTTGCTTCGGGCGTTCGTGCCCCGCGCGGCTGACGGCATCCTGGCTCACTTCGACGCTAGTGCGCGGAAGCCTCCATCGTCAGCCGGCGACGCCGTCGCGGTCAGCCCGAGCGAGACAGGACCAGCTCCCTGAAGCGCTCCCCGCGAGCTTCGAAGTCGGCGAACTGGTCAAAGCTGGCGCAGCCCGGGGAGAGCAGGATGACGTCGCCGGGCGCGGCGTAGTCCCTGGCCACCGCGAGCGCACGCTCCAGGTCGCCGCAGCGGCGCACCGGCACCGCCACGTCCTCCAGCGCGTCCGCGATCAGCGGGGCGTCTTCTCCGATCAGATACACCGCCCGGCAGCCAAGCTCGACGGGGCCGCGCAGGGGAGCGAAGTCCTGGTTCTTGCCCTGGCCGCCGAGGATCAGGTGGACCCTGCATCCGGCGAAGGCGCGCAGGGCCACGAGCGTGCTCACGATGTTGGTGGCCTTGGAGTCGTTTACGTAGATCACCCCCGCGCGTCGAGCGACCTCCTCCAGACGATGAGGGACGCCGGGGAAGGTGCGCAGCCCGGCGCGCACGGCGTCCGGGTCCATCCCACGGGCCAGGCACACCGCCGCCGCGGCCATCGCGTTCTGCAGGTTGTGTGCTCCGGGGAGGCGCAACTCATCGACCGGGAGACCCTCCAGCTCGTCGAAGTACAGGCGCCGGGCACGGCCGCCGAGCTCATCGACTGCCAGCCGGCGCGGGAGCACCGCGAGGTCGCTCTCGTCCTGGTGCGCGAACACCCGCAGCTTGGCGGCGAGATAGTCCTCCAGCGTGCCGTGACGATCGAGGTGGTCGGGGCTGAAATTGAGCAGCACGGCGGCCTCGGGGGCGAAGGCAATGGTGTCCTCCAGCTGGAAGGAGGACGCCTCGCAGACGATCGTCGCACGCTCCTCGATGCGCCCCACGAGGCCACTGAGCGCCGTGCCGACGTTGCCGGCCACCTCGACCGGCAGCCCAGCCTCGCGGTGGATGTGCCCGATCAGCTCGACGGTCGTCGTCTTGCCGTTGGTGCCGGTCACCGCGATGAACTCGTTTTTCAGCATCCGCCAGGCCAGCTCCAGCTCGCCCAGCACGGGCACGCCGCGCGCGCGCGCGGCGGCGATCGCCGGCGCCTGCGCGGGCACCCCGGGGCTCTTGACGACCGTCCGCACGCTCTCGAGCTCGCGCAGGCCGTCGGCCTGCAGGCGCAGCCGCACCCCCGCATCGGCGAGCGCCTGCAAGCCGGCGGGAGCGCCGGCGTCGACGCCGAGCACCTCCTCTCCCCTGGCGCGCAGCTCCAGCGCGGCCGCGGTACCCGAGCGGGCCAGCCCCACCACGAGGAAGGGACCGTCCGGAAGGGGTGGGCGCGGCTTCATCGGTGGTGGTAGATAGTGAAGCCGATCGCGGCGCAGATCGAGGCGACGATCCAGAAGCGCAGGATGATCTTGGTCTCCGACCACGCGCGCAGCTCGAAGTGGTGGTGGATCGGCGCCATCAGGAAGACCCGCTTGCGCGTCGTTTGGAAGGAGACGACCTGGATCACGACCGAGAGCGCCTCGATCACGAAGATCCCGCCTAGCAGGATCAAGAGCGCCTCGGTCTTGGTCATCACCGCGAGGCCCGCGATCGCGCCACCGAGCCCCAGCGAGCCGGTGTCGCCCATGAAGATCGTCGCCGGGAAGGCGTTGAACCAGAGGAACCCGATGCACGCTCCCACCAGGCACCCCGCGAGCATCGCCATGTCGTCGTCCACGGCGAGGAACGTGATGCCGATGTAGGCGAGCAGCACGATCGCCGCGCAGCCCGCGGCCAACCCGTCGAGGCCGTCGGTGAGGTTCACCGAGCTCGTCGTTCCCGCCACCACCAGGTAGATCAGCACCGGATAGAGCGGCCCCAGGTCGATCTGGTAGTCGACGAACCACAGCCGCAGCGTGCTCGGCAGGTGCGCCTCGTGGTGCGCCACGTACCACAGCCCCAGCGAGATCGCGATCGTCACCGCTAGCTTGGTGCGCGCGCGCAATCCCAGCGAGCGACGCCTCACGAGCTTGGTGTAGTCATCGGCGAAGCCCAGCAGCGCGCACGCCAGCGCTACTGCGAACACACCCACCGAGCGCCATTCGTAGTCGCTCAGGATCAGGAAGGGCACGGCGATCGCAAGGAAGATGATCACGCCCCCCATCGTGGGTGTGCCGGCCTTCTGACGGTGGCCCTCGGGGCCCTCCTCGCGGATCTGCTGGCCGAACTCGCGCCGGCGCAGGAACTCGATGAACTTGGGACTCAAGAAGATGCAGATCAGCAGCGCGGCTGTCCCCCCGATCAGGACGCGCCCCATCAGCTCTCCCCGCGTTGCAGGCGTTGGCCCACGCGCTCGAGTTCCACCCCGCGCGAGGCCTTCACGAGCACCGTGTCTCCGGGGCACAGCAGCGCGGGCAGCAGCTCGGCGGCGGCGGACGCGTCGGGCACAGTGTGGACCTCTCCCTCTCTCGCCGTCGCCGTCGCTGTCGCCCTCTCCCCCGGCGCGGCGGCGAACCCCTCCCCGATCGCGGCGGCGAGCGGGCCGACCGCCAGCAGCAGCTCCACCCCCCGCTCCCGCGCACACGCGCCGATCTCGCGATGCAGCCGCTCCTGCTCGGATCCCAGCTCGAGCATGTCCCCGAGCACCGCCACGCGCCTGCCCGGAGCGCTCGCGGCGAGGTTCTCGAGCGCCGCTCGCATCGACATCGGGTTGGCGTTGTAGCAGTCGTCGATCAGCACGATTCCCTCAGGT
>JBIOES010000169.1:0-3410 GCA_044446265.1 Solirubrobacterales bacterium | reverse complement strand
GGCGCGACACGGTGGCGCAGGCGGTGCCGAACATCGCGCCCTCCGAGGTCGCGGCCTACTTCCACAAGACCGAATGCTTCTGCTTCTCGCCGCAGCACTTCAAGCTCGACGAGGGGCGTGACATGCCGGTGCGCTTCATCATCGACCCGGCGCTCCCGGAGCACATCGATATGATCACGCTCGCGTACACCTTCTACGATGCCTCCTCGCGCGTGACTGCACGCTAGGCCACCACCCCAAGCTTTACGCTTCCAGAAAGTCCGCAACATGGCGAATGCAACCACCCCCGACGGCCGCAAGTACTACATCCCGCACGACAGCATGTGGCCGATCGTCGGCTCCGTGGCCCTCTTCAGCACGATGCTCGGCGCCGTCTCCTACCTGAACGACTGGGGCCCGGGCCTGGTGTTCCTGCCCGGCGCTGCGCTCATGGCGTTCATGTTCTTCGGCTGGTTCCGCACGGTGATCGATGAGAACCAGGCCGGCATCTTCAACCTGCAGGTCGACCGCAGCTTCCGCATGGGGATGATGTGGTTCATCTTCTCCGAGGTCATGTTCTTCGGCGCCTTCTTCGGCGCGCTCTTCTACGCGCGCGTGCTGTCGGTGCCGTGGCTGGGCGGGGAGGGCGTGAAGGTCTTCAGCAACTACCTCCTGTGGCCGCACTTCGAGGACGCCTGGCCGACCAACGGCCCGGGCCACGTCGGCGGGCACGCCGACGGCACCTTCACGACCATTCCGGCGATCGGCATTCCGCTCCTGAACACGGCCATCCTGCTCACCAGCGGCCTCACCGTCACCATCGCGCACCACGCGCTGCGCACCGGCAACCGCACCAAGCTCACGATCTTCCTCGCGCTCACCTTCCTCCTGGGCTTCACCTTCGTCGGCTTCCAGGCCCACGAGTACGGTGAGGCCTACAAGGAACTCGGCCTGCGCCTCTCGACCGGCATCTACGGCTCGACGTTCTTCATGCTCACCGGCTTCCACGGCCTGCACGTGACGATCGGCGCCATCATGCTGCTCGTGATCTGGCTGCGCTGCCTGCGCGGGCACTTCACGCCGCAGCGCCACTTCGCCTTCGAGGCGGTGGCCTGGTACTGGCACTTCGTCGACGTGGTGTGGCTCGGCCTGTTTATCTTCGTCTACTGGCTCTAGGGCGCGCGCAGCGCCCCGGATCCGAGGGGCCTACGGGTGCACGAAGGCGCTGCCCCCGAAGGCGTGCGGCGCAATCCATCCCTGGTGCCAGGCCACGAGCAACAGCAGGAACAGTGCGATCGACAGCCCGATGCGAAAGCGCAGCGCGCGCGCAAGCTTCGCCGAGTCTTCCTCGCCGCGGCCGCGCGACAGATGAAACAGGCCCGAGCCGAGGCTCAGCAGGATCCCCGCCATGCATGCCAGCACGAGCACCCAGATGAGCGATTGCATGGGCGGCAGTGTAGCGCGCGCCGCGCGCCGCCGGCGCGCCGATGCCCGCCGTGACACCGGGCAGCCGCTCGCGTCTGGGCTTTGCGCTGCTCGCGCTGCTGCTGGCGGCGCTGTGCGTGCGGCTCGGCTTCTGGCAGTGGCACAAGGGCACACTGCGCGAGGCGCAGTGGCAGGGCTTCGAGCGCGGCTCGCAGGCGCTCGTGCAGCTCGCGGCCGCGCCCCTCACCAGCGTGCCGCTCTATCAGCGGGTCAGCGTCGCGGGCGTGCTCGATGGCACGCACCAGTTCCTGCTCGACAACCGCTCCTACCAGGGGCGCCCCGGTTACGAGGTGCTGACGCCGCTCAGGCGTGCGGGCGCCACGACGCTCCTGGTGGATCGTGGCTGGGTGCCCTTCAGCGGCTCGCGCACGCAGCTGCCGCCGGTGAGTGTGGACGCCGCGGCCGGCGTCACGCTGTCCGGGCGCGTGGCGCCGCTGCCGAGTCCGGGACTCGCGCTCGGCCACGGGGCCCCCGCGGGCGACTGGCCGAAGGTCACGGCGTTTCCGAGCATGGATGAGCTCGCGGCCGCACTGGGCGAGGCGCTGGAGCCGCGCATCCTGTGGCTGGATGCACAGGCGCCACACGGCTATGTGCGCGCCTGGCAGCCCCCGGGCATGTCCCCGCTGCGGCACTTCTCCTACGCCATCCAGTGGTGGAGCTTCGCCGCCCTGAGCCTGCTCGTGTGGGCGCTCATGGCGCTGCGCGGGCGCCGCGGGGCGCGCCGCTAGTGCCGGACCCGGACGCCACGCTGCGCGCGCGCAACCTGCGCACGCTGGCACTGCTCGCGGGCTTGTTCCTGCTGCCGCTCTTGCTCGCCTTCTGCACCTACTACGGCAGCAGCTGGCGCCCCGGGAGCCACGTGAACCACGGCGTGCTGGTGACGCCCCCGCGACCGCTGCCGGCCGTGCGCCTGCGGCAGGTGCTGCCGCCTGCGGGCGGCGCGGCGCCCGCGCTGTTTCGCGAGCAGTGGTCGCTCGTCTATGTGGGCGCCGGCAGCTGCGATGCCGCGTGCGCTCAGGCGCTGTTCGTGATGGCGAGCGCGCGGCTGGCGCTCAACAACGAACTGACGCGCGTGCGGCCGGTGTTTCTGGCGAGCGCGGACTGCTGCGCGCAGGGGCGCCTGGCGCACGACTACCCGGCGCTGGTGGTGCTGGATGCGCAGGGTGCGGCCGCGGCTGCGCTGCTGGCGCAGTTTCCCGACGGGCAGCGCGCGCACACGCTGTTCGTGGTCGATCCGCTCGGCAACCTGATGATGAGCTACGATGCGCGGCAGAACTCGCGCGGGTTGCTCGAGGACCTGCAGAAGCTGCTGCGGCTTTCGCACATCGGCTAGAAGACGCGAAGGGGGAAGCGCTCCGACCATGTCAGCCGCCCGCTGGATGCGCCGCCTTGCGATCGCCGGCGTGCTCCTGTGCTTCCTCGTGGTCGTGCTGGGCGCTGACGGGCCCCTCACCGCCGCGGGGCTTGGCTGCCCGGACTGGCCCGGCAGCTACGGTGTACTCACCCCCGCTGGCGCCGCCGGCAGCGCGCACGCACAGGCCGCATACGCCGGCCGCCCGCTGCAGGTGGGCAAGGCCTGGCGCGAGATGATCCACCGCTACGCGGTGGGGACGCTCAGCCTGCTCATCCTGGTGCTCGCGGTGCTCGCGCTGCGCGCGCGCCGCACGCCCCTCGTGAGCGTGCCGCTGGTGCTGGCGCTGCTCGCGACGCTCATCGTACAGGCGCTGCTGGGGATGCTGACGGTCACCTGGCGGTTGAACCCGCTCATCGTGACGCTGCACCTGCTCTTCGGACTCACCACGCTTGCGCTGTTGTGGTGGCTCATGCTCGGCCTGTCGCAGCCGGCGACTTCCTGGGGCGCGAGCGCCCTGCGCGGCCCGGGCCACAGCATCAGCGGCGGAGGCGCGGTCTCCTACGTGAGCGCCTATCGGCTCACGCTCCTCGGG
>JBIOES010000168.1:0-3418 GCA_044446265.1 Solirubrobacterales bacterium | reverse complement strand
GAAGTGGACGCCGTCGATCATCGCGTCCACCGAGGTCACGCACACCGCCCCGGCACGCACCACGGCTGCGTCGTCGCCAACGCCGCGCAGCACCCTCGGTCCATAGGTTGGCGCAAGCTCGGCCGCGATGGCCTCTATCAGGGAGCGCTCACTGCTCGTGGCGCACGAACTCCAGCAGGTCGCTGCTCACGGGCGCTCTAGCGATGCCGGTAGACGATGCGCGCGCGATCCAGGTCATACGGGGAGAGCTCGCAGCGCACGCGGTCGCCCGGGAGGATGCGGATGCGAAAGCGGCGCATCTTGCCGGCGACGTGCCCGAGCACGACGTGATCGTTGTCGAGCTTCACGCGGAACATCGCGTTGGGCAGCGCCTCGATCACCTCGCCCTCGAATTCGACCTTGTCTTCCTTTGCCACGTGCGCTTCCGTTCGTCTGATTGGTGTCTTCGCTCGCTCAAACTACCAGCGTCAGCCGTGCGGGGCGCTCGTGCCCCCGCCGGGTCCTGCCTGGGGCGTCTGTTCGTGGACCCGCGGGCCACCGCCGTTCTGGTTGCCCGCGCCGCCCGGCGGCCCTCCGCCCGGCGGGCCGCCCCCGCCCGTTTCTTCGTGGTGCGCTTCGGGGTGCGGCTTGGCGGCGGGCGCGGGCTTGTGCTTTCCTGCGCCACCGGTTTCGGTGCTCGTGCCGGATTCGCTGGAGGAGCTCGGTTCGCTGGAGCGTCCGGTGGAGGCGTACTTGCCGAAGAAGGGCTGGTAGGAGATCGATTCGCCGGCGGATGGGAAGGGCACGCAGTTGCCGTTCACGACCGCGGACATGTAGGCGTGCCAGATTTCCGCGGGCAGGTAGCCGCCCTGCTGGGGCTGCCCGTGCACGTCGGTCATCGAGACCCGCCGGGTGGGGTAGCCCATCCACACCACGGTGGAGTAGCGGGGGTTGTAGCCGTCGAGCCACGCGTCGACCAGTTCGCTGGTGGTGCCCGTCTTGGCGGCCGTGGGGCAGCTGATCGCGGAGCGCACCGCGGTGCCGCTCTGCACGTTCTGCTCGAGGATCGAGGTCTCCTCGGCGGCCACGGCCGAGGAGATCGCGCGCACGCGATGGTCGCGGCCCCAGTTGGTATCCACGTGCCCGTCGGGGAACACGACCTTGGTGATCGCGATCGGCGTGTTGCGCCAGCCGCCATCGGCGAGCGTGGCGTAGACGTTGGCCATTTCCAGCGGGGTCACCCCCAGCGTGAGCCCGCCGAGCGCCTCCGCGGGGAAGCTCGAGAGGTGCGTGGTGACGCCCAGCTTGTAGGCCATTTCGGTGATCGTGCTCTCCCCCAGGTCGGCCGCCAGCTGCGCGTAGATGGTGTTGTCGGAGGCGAGCGTGGCCTGCACGAGGTTGAGCGACTTGTTCAGCGAGGTGCCCTCGAAGGTCTTCACTTCGTACGTCGGGTATCCCGGCAGCCACCCCGGCGCGAGCGTGTGCGAGAGGTAGTAGGTGCTGTTCGGGTCGATCCCCCTGGAGAGCGCGTCGGCGAGGTCGATCGCCTTGAACGTCGAGCCCGGCTGGCGGTGGCCGTCGGCGGCGAGGTTGTACTGGCTCTTCTCGTAGCTCTCGGACTCAGCCATCGCTTCGATGTGGCCGTCGTGGGGGTTGATCGTGACGATCGCCGAGGCGGGGTCTTCGGGCTGGTTGAGGACTTCGGCGATCGCTTTGCGCGCAAGGCGCTGCTTGTTGAGGTCGATCGTCGTGTAGACCCTCAGGCCGCCTTGCGCGACGGTGGCCCTGCCGTAGCGGTGGATCAGCTGCGCGCGCACGTATTCGAAGAAGAAGTCCTCCTGTCGCTGGGAGTAGTAGTCGCCGTGGTGGACTTCCAGCGGGCGGTGCTCGGCCGCGGCCGCCTGGCGGGCGGTGATGTAGTGCAGCTGCGCCATCTTGGCGAGCACCACGTTGCGCCGGCTGCGAGCGACGGAGGGGTAGAGGAAGGGGTTGTACTCCGAGGGCGCCTGGGGCAGCCCGGCGAGCAGCGCGGACTGCTGCAGGTTGAGCTGCGCGGCGGGGCGGTTGAAGAAGATCCGCGCGGCGGCCTGCACGCCGATCGCGGTCTGCCCGCCCACCGTGCCATAGGCGACGCTGTTCAGGTAGCCCGCGAGGATCGCGCGCTTGGAGTGGCGTTTGTTGTATTCGATCGCGAGCTTGGCCTCGGTGATCTTCTGTTTGAAGGTGCGCAGGTCGTTGCCGAGGTACAGGTTGCGTACCAGCTGCATCGTGATCGTCGAGGCCCCCTGCAATGTCTGGCCGTTGACGATGTCCTTCACGGCGGAGCGGAAGATCCCTGTTAAGTCCACGCCGTTGTTCTGATAGAAGCGCTGGTCCTCGATCGCGACGGTGGCGTTGCGCAGCGCCACCGGCATCTGCTCCCACGGGATTGGGGTGCGCAGCTCATCGGACTGGATGTACCCCAGGCGCGTGCCATCCGCCGCCAGCACCTGCGAGGAGGCCCCGCTGAGAACCGGGTGCAGCGTATCCAGGGTGGGAGCCGATTGGGCGACCGAGAAGACGTAGCCCACCGCACCCAATCCGCCCACAACGAGCACGGTGAAGAGCACGCCGAAGCCGACGAGCAGGATGCGGGTGGGACCGGCGCGACTGTGACGCTGCCGGCGAGCTCTGGCCTGTCGCGACATGTGGCTGATGAGATTACTGCCCCGCAGTGTGATTTCCTGCGCATGAATGGCCCACGACACGGCGATTGCCGCACGCGACGCCCTCCCTGCGACCGAGGGCGCGCCACTCTCTCAGGATCCCGGCGCAGGCGCGCGCGCATCCTCGCGCGCCTCGTGGCTGGAGCGCCTGCGCGAGGACCCCGCGCGGATGGCGGCCGTGCGCGACACCTGGCGAGCGCTGTGGCTCTCGCGTCTGCTGGTGTGGGGCGCGGGCATGGGCACCGTGCTGGCCTTCGGCTTCGGCCCCGTGCGGGGCGCCTTCAATCCCCCGGGGCTGACGCGCGGGTTCGGGGCCCTCGGCGATCTGCTGGCGGCCCCCGCGGCGCGCTGGGACTCCTCGTGGTACCTGGTGATCGCGCACTACGGCTACCGCCCCGATCTGGGCGCGTTCACGGCCTCGCGCGCCGCTTTCTTCCCGCTCTACCCGCTCGGCTTGCGGGGGCTCTCCGACGTGGGGCTGCCCCCGGTGCTCGCGGGGGTGGCGCTGTCGGTGGCGGCGCTCGCGGCGGCGCTGTATGGGATCCACCGGCTCGCCACACTGGAGTTCGCCGCGCGCGGGGACGGCCTCCGGGTGGCTCGCTTGGCGGTGCTGCTGACGGCGTTCGCGCCGATGGCGTTCTTCCTGTCGGCGGTTTACTCCGAGTCGCTCTACCTGGCGCTGTCGGTGGGCCTCTTCTGGTGCGCGCGCGAGGGGCGCTGGGCGTGGGTGGGGG
>JBIOES010000167.1:0-3423 GCA_044446265.1 Solirubrobacterales bacterium | reverse complement strand
GGCATGGGTTGCGCGAGGGAGAGGGTGCGCTGGGCGAGGGGGATGGGTCGCACGAGGGAGAGGATGCGCTGGGCGAGGGGCCCCGGTCGCGCGAGGGAGACAGGACGCTGGGGGAGATCGAGGTGCGCAGCGCCTACGTGACCGACGGCTACCACGGCCGTCCACGCGAGCGGGAGGAGGCCTTCGACGGCGAGTGGTTTCGCACCGGAGACCTCGGGAGGATCGACGCGGAGGGGAACCTGTCGATCGCGGGACGGGCCAAGGAAGTGGTGCACGTCGGCGGCTTCAACGTATTCCCCGCCGAGGTGGAGAGCTTCCTGCTCACCCACCCCGACATCGGTCAGGCGAGCGTGATCGGCGTGCCGCACGCGAAGATGGGCGAAACCCTGCACGCGTTCGTGGTGCCCGGCCCCCGGGCCGAGCTCCAGGAGCGCGATGTCGTGCGCTTCGCGCGCGCGGGGATCGCCGGCTACAAGGTGCCCTACGGTGTGAGCGTTATGTCAGAGCTGCCGCTGCTCCCCTCGGGCAAGCCCGACAGGCGCGAGCTGGCGCGCGGCCTGCGATCCCACGAGGCGGCGGTTTAGGCCGGAAGATGTCGCTCCCCTCCGCACACCTCCCCGCGAGCCCGCTGTTCGCCGGCCTGGGCGACTCCGAGCTCCAGACGATCGTCGAGCAGATGCGCCCGCGCGCGTTCGCCGCGGGCGAGCAGATCTGCGCCGCGGGCGAGAGCAGCGATCGGCTGTGGCTGATCACCGGGGGCCTCGTGCACATCCTCGCCGGGAGTTCCGACGCGGTGGCCGGCGAGGTGGTGGCGCGCCAGCGCAAGGGCGATGCGATCGGCGCCCAGGGCGTAATCACCGGCGAGCCGCGAACGGCCACCGCGGTGGCCGCGATCCCGACCACCGCGCTCGAGCTCGACGGCGAGCGCTTCGTCGAGCTGGCGCGGCGGTTTCCGCCGATCCTCATCAACCTGATCCGCATCCAGAGCGAGAGCCTCATCAAGGCCAACGCGCGCGCGGTGGAGCGCGAGCGCGGCGAGGCCGTCGCGCTGGTGGGCGGCCCCGCGATGGCGGGCACGATCGCGCGCGTGGCGGCCGCTGCGCGCAGCGCGAGCCCGCGTCCGGTGATGTGGATGGACCGGCGCCTGTCGTTCGCGGGGGCGCTGACCGCGGCCGACGATCTCGCGAGCGAGCATGCGACAGTGCTGATGCCCGGCGAGCTCGAACCCGAGGCGCTCGCGGTGCTGCTCGGGGAGGTGGACCGCGTGGTGGCGCTGATCGGCTCGGGCGAGGAAGCGCAGCGACTCGGCGCGCTGGCGCGGGGCCCGGACGCGCGCGGTGCTCAGGTGGAGGCCGTGCTGATCGGCGATGAGGCCCTGGCGGCCAGTCGCGATTGGCCGTCCGGCGCGCCGATCCGCGTGGTGCGCGCGTGCCCGCAGGCGGACCCGTCTGGGGCACAATCGAACCGCGATCGCGGTTCGATTAGCGAGGTTATGGTGGAGAGGGGCGGGCTCGAACCGCCCGATCTGGCCTGGCTGGCGCGCCATCTCACGCGCACCAAGCTGGGACTGGCGCTGGGAGCCGGGGGAGCGAAGGGCTACGCGCACGTGGGCGCGCTGCAGGTGCTCGAGCAGGCCGGCTACGTCGTCGATTGCGTGTCGGGCAGCAGCATCGGCGCGATCGTGGGCGCCTACGTGGCGCTGGGCATGGACTCCGCGGAGATCGACGCGACGCTGCGCGGCGCCTTCGCCGCCGACAACGTGGTCGAGCTGTTCAAGACGGGGCTGGGCGGGGGATCCTCGGCGCTTGACACGATGAGCCGCCTGATGCGCGAGAGCACCGCGGAGCGCTCCTTCGCCGATACGTCGATCCCCCTTGCGGTCATGACCGTCGATCTCACCGAGCGCGCTCCCGCCCCGCTGCGCGAGGGACCGCTGTGGGAGGCGCTGCTGGCGGCCACCGCGCTCGCCGGCGTATTTCCCCCGCACGAGCGCGGGGGGCACCGCCTGGTGGATGGACTGGCGCTCGTGCCGGTGCCGACCGGCGCGGTGTTCGAGGACGGCGCGGACCTCGCGGTCTCGGTCAACCTGATGGGTGCCGAGACGCTGCCCGCCTGGCCGGAGCAGCCCGAGCCAGAGCCCGCGCGCGAGCGTCGCGCACGCGGCGGGACGCTCGACACGCTGCTGGAGGTGATGGATCTCAGCCAGCTGGAGACCAGCGCCCGCCACGCGGAGCTCGCCGACGTGGTCATCACGCCGCGCTTCGGCCCGGCCCACTGGCGCGACTTTCACCTCGCCGATCTGTTCCTCGCCGCGGGGCGCCGCGCGGCCGTCGAGCAGCTGCCGGCGCTGCAGGCGCTCAGCACACCTGTCGATCTGAAAACCGCTACCGAAGGAGATGGCATTGCCCGAGCAGACGAAGTTCTCATTTGAGGATCTCAAGCGGATCCTGGTGGATCGCGTGGGCCTTCCCGAGGCCGACGTGGTGGACGACCGCGAGGCGACGTTCGAAGACATGGGCCTCGACTCGCTGGCCTTCATGGAGATCCAGCTCGCCATGCAGCAGGACTACGGCTTCCGGATCCCCGATGAGGACGCCGAGGCGATCCACAGCGTGGGCGAGGCGATCGATTATGTAAACCGGCGCCTCGCCGAGCAGGAGTAGCCATGGCCGCGCACACCGACAACGCCGTCCTGATCGAGGCCCCCCTGCAGCTCGTGTGGGAGCGGATGATGGACATCGAGAGCTGGCCGAGCCTGTTCAGCGAGTACGCCGCCGCGGAGGTGCTCGAAAGCGAAGGCGAGACGGTTCGCTTCAGGCTCACCACCCATCCCGACCCCGAGTACGACGGGCAGGTGTGGAGCTGGACCTCCGAGCGCACCGCCGATCCGCGGACGCACAGCTCGAAGTCGCACCGGATCGAGACGGGTCCGTTTCAGTACATGAACATCGAGTGGTACTTCGAGGAGACCGGCGAGGCCACCACGATGCGCTGGGTGCAGGACTTCTCGATGAAGCCCGAGGCGCCCGCCGACGACGAGCACGCGGAGGAGTACATGAACAAGAACACGAAGACCCAGATGGCGCTCATCAAGGAACGCCTGGAGGCAGAGGCCGCTGGAGGTGGATCGTGAGCGTAAAGCGAGGAGTGATCGTCGCGCGCATCAAGCCCGGATCGGAGGAGCAGGTGGCGGGCATCTTCGCCGAGTCCGACGCCAGCGAGCTGCCGCGCATCACCGGCGTGAGGCATCGCAGCCTGTTCGTGCTCGACGACATCTACATCCACCTGGTGGAGACCGACGACGAGTTCGAGACGGCCGTCGATCAGGTTCGCGACCACGACCTGTTCAAGGACATCTCGAAGAAGCTCGAACCCTACATCCAGCCGTATGACCCCGAGACCTGGCGCTCGCCCAAGGACGCG
>JBIOES010000166.1:0-3426 GCA_044446265.1 Solirubrobacterales bacterium | reverse complement strand
GTGGGTGGGGCGCCGGCTCTCCGCCGCGCATCGGCCTGGTCGGCTTCGAGCAGCGCGCGTTCGGCGAACACCGTGCGGAACGCGTTCAGCTGGCTGTCGTAGCGCTCGATCCGCCGCAGGTACAGCTCGACCAGCTCGCGCGAGGAGACCTCGCCCGCCGCGATCAGTTCGGCCTGGCGGGCGATGCCGGCGTATGCGAGGTCGGTGGTGTCCATGGCGGGCAATCTAGCTCAGACCGGCGTGACGGCGCTGTGGCGCGCGGGCCACTCGCGCCGCTTGCTCTGCGCGTGCGCGAAGCGGCGGATCAGCTCACCGCGCAGCGCCGCGGGCTCGATCACGGCGTCCACGACCATTTCCGAGGCGAGGTGCAGGATGTCGATGTCCTCCGCGTACTCGCGTCGCAGCTCCTCCACCTTCGCCGCGCGCTGGGCCTCGTCGTCGATCGCCTGCAGCTGGTTGTAGAAGACCGCGTTGATCGCCGCCTGCGGCCCCATCACCGCGATCGAGGCGCTCGGCAACGCCAGGCAGCAGTCGGGTTCGAAGGCGGGGCCCGCCATCGCGTAGAGACCCGCGCCGTATGCCTTGCGCACCACCACCGAGATCTTCGGCACGGTCGCCTCCGACACCGCGCTGATCATCTTCGCGCCGTGGCGGATGATCCCCTGGCGCTCCACCTGCGTGCCGATCATGAAGCCCGGCACATCCGCGAGGAACAGCAGAGGGATGTTGAACGCGTTGCACGTCCAGATGAAGCGCGCGGCCTTGTCCGCGGAGTCGCCGAACAGCACGCCTCCCTTGTGCTTGGGCTGGTTGGCGACCACGCCCACCGCGCGGCCATCTAGGCGCGCGTAGCCAACGACCAGCTCCTTGGCCCAGCGCGGGTGGATCTCCAGGAACGATTCGGCATCCACCAGAGCGTCGATGAGGGTCTTGATGTCGAACGGCTTGTTCTCATCCGCGGGGATCAGCTCGCCGATCGGCGTCTGCGACGACGGCTCCAGGGCGCCAGCCACTGGCGGCGGGTGGGTTTCCCAATTCAACGGGAAGAACGACAGGTAGCGCCTTGCCATTGCGATGCCCTCCTCGTCGCTCTTCACGAGCTGATGCCCGCAGCCCGAGACGCCCGTGTGCATCCGCGCGCCGCCCATCTCCTCCAGCGTGACCTTCTCGCCAATCACCATCTCCGCCATGCGCGGCGAGCCGAGGTACATCGAGGCGTTGCCCTCGCGCATGATCACCACATCGCAGAATGCCGGGATGTAGGCGCCGCCGGCGGCGCTTGGGCCGAACAGCACGCACACCTGCGGCACCACGCCGGACATGCGCACCTCGTTGTGGAAGATCCTCCCCGCGCCGCGGCGGCCCGGGAACATCTGCACCTGCTCGGTTATGCGCGCCCCCGCGCTGTCCACGAGATAGACCATCGGGATCCGCAACTCCATCGCCCGTTCCTGGATGCGCAGGATCTTCTCGACCGTCTTCGGCCCCCACGATCCCGCCTTCACCGTCGGGTCGTTGGCCATCAGCGCGATGGGGCGCCCTTCGAGCGTGCCCACGCCGGTGACGACTCCATCGGCGCCGAGGCCATCTTCCTGCCAGTTCGCCAGCAGCGCCTCCTCGGCGAAGGAGTCGGCACGCGCCTGCCCCCCGCCATGGGGGGTGCCCTCATGGGTATCGAGCAGCAGCGCGACGCGCTCGCGCACCGGCAGCTTGCCCTGCTCGCGCGCCTTCTCGCGGTGGCGCTCCGGTCCGCCGGCGAGCGCCCGCTCGGTGGCGGCGTCAAGCTCGGTCACAAGACCACCTTGTAGGAAGCTCGCGCGGTGCGCTATGACGCCCGGTTGCAAGACCACCGGCCCATCCCGGCCCCCCTTGTGGGGGCCTCCTTAATATTCGATCACGCAACCCTCAAAGTCCCGGGTTCGTGACGGGAGCCTCGCCCGAGTAGTCGTAGAAGCCCATCCCCGACTTGCGCCCGTGCCAGCCCGCGGAGAGCATCTTGCGCAGGGTTGGGGGCTGGGCGAAGCGGCGCTCGCGGAACTCCTCGAAGAGCACGTCGCAGATCGAGCCGAGTGTGTCCAGCCCGACGAAGTCCGCCAGCGTGAGCGGGCCCATCGGGTGCCCCGCGCCGGCCTTCATCGCGTCGTCGATCTCGCTCACGCTGCCCACGCCCTCTTCGTGCGCGCGCATCGCATCGAGCATGTAGGGGACGAGCAGGCGGTTCACGATGAACCCCGCGCGATCGCGCGTGGGGATCGCCAGCTTGCCCTCGCTGCGCGCGAACTCCAGCGCCGTGTCGAAGGCGGCGTCGGTGGTCGTGATGCAGCGCACCACCTCCACCAGCTTCATCACCTGCGCGGGGTTGAAGTAGTGCAGCCCCACGAACTGCCCCGGGCGCCCGGTGGCGGCCGCCTGGTCGATCACCGCCAGCGATGAGGTGTTCGTCGCGAACACCGCCTCGGGCTTCACGATCTCGTCGATCTCCCGCCACATCTCCAGCTTCAGCGCGAGGTTCTCGGTGATCGCCTCGATCACCAGATCGCACGGCGCGAGGTCGCGGTAGTGCACGGTCCCGTGGATGCGCGCGCGCACCGCGTCGGCATCCTCCTGCGTGGACTTGCCCTTCTCCACCGCGCGCGCCAGCTGCTTCTCGATCTTGCCGACGCCCTTCGCCAGGGTCTTCTCGTCCACCTCGCGCAGCACCACCTCGTAGCCGGCCTGCGCGGCGACCTGCACGATGCCGTGGCCCATCAGTCCGGCCCCCAGCACTCCAACCTGCTTGATCTCCGCCATGAAACCTCCGCTTGCGCTCTTGTTCGGGCACGGGAGCCTATCGCGGAAGTTCTGAGCGGAACTTGGCGTCTTCCTTGGAAGAGCCATCTATCGGAAGGAGCCTTCCCATGCCCCATCGCCCCGCGCTGTCGCTCGCAGCGCTCCTCGCCTCTGCCTGTACTTGTGCCTGCCTGGCGCTCGCGCCTGCTGGCGCCCTGGCCTTCGACCACCCCTTCATCGGTGCCTTCACCACGACCACCTCGCTCGGCAGCACCCTGCCCGCCAACGGCGACGTGAACCCCTACGGCATCGTCACCGTCCCCAGGAGCACCGGCTCGCTGGTGCGCGGCGACCTGCTGATCAGCAACTTCAACAACTCCGAAAACCTGCAGGGGACGGGCACGACGATCGTGCAGATGACCCCCACGGGCAGCCTCTCGCTGTTCGCGCAGATCGACCCCAAGACCCTTCCCGGAGCGTGCCCCGGCGGCGTGGGCCTCACGACGGCGCTGGCGGTCCTGCCGCACGGCTTCGTCGTCGTGGGCAGCCTCCCCACCGCCAACGGCAATGCCGCGACCGCGCAGGCTGGATGCCTGATCGTGCTCGACAGTTCCGGTAAGGCGGTGCAGACGATCTCCGGTCCCCCCATCAATGGGC
>JBIOES010000165.1:0-3444 GCA_044446265.1 Solirubrobacterales bacterium | reverse complement strand
GCTCGATTACCGCGTCGGTGCGATCCTGCTCGGGGATCCCAAGGATGGCGGTCGCGCCGAAGCGCCCATCCACGACCGGAGAGACGAGCAGGGGCAGCGGCTCTCCGCCGACGGGCGCGCGCACCGTATGGCCCGTATCCACAAGGGGGGCCACCTCGGCGTCGCGCGCGCTGCGCTCCCCGCCGCCCGAGCGCAGCTCCTCCAGCTGCTCCTGAACCTCCGGCGCCGCCGCCCACTCATCGATGTCGGGGTGTTTGGGGCTCATCAGCACGAACCGCGCCTGCCCCAGCGCGTCGGCGTGGGGGGTGAACACGGTCAGCTCGCGCCCATCCTGCGCGGCGAGCTCCAGCTCGACCCCATCCATCCGTCCCAGCACGAAGCGCTGACTCGCCAGCGAGGTGTCGTCCCAGTTGCGAAGCTCCCCCAGGCGCCTGTCGTTCTCCTCCACGTACGCGCTCACGCGCAGGAACCACTCCGGTCGCTGGATCAGGCGCACGGGGTTGTGGCAGCGCCAGCAGCGCCCCTCCTCGACCTGGATCGTTGCGAGCGTCGTCTGGCAGGTGTCGCACCAATCCACGGTCCCGATCCCGTGGTAGATCAGCCCATGCTCCAGCAGCGTGAGGAAGAGCCACTGCGACCAGCGGTACATGCTCGGATCGGAGCTCATGAACGTGCGCTCCCAGTCGAAGGAGAACCCCAGCCGCTCCAGCTGGCCGGTCATGTGCGTGGCGCAGCGCTGCACCCACTCGCTCGGCGACTCCCCGCCCGCGATCGCACCCAGCTCGGCGGGCAGCCCGAAGGCGTCGAAGCCGAACGCGAACAGCACGTTCTCGCCGCGCCCGCGCTGGAAGCGCGCGTAGGCGTCTCCGATCGCGTAGCTGCGCACGTGGCCGATGTGGATGTTTCCAGAGGTGAAGGGCGCCGAGGGCTTGATGTACTCCCCGCCCGCCCCACCAGCGCCGATCGGGGGTGTGCGGAAGGCGTCGCGCTCGCGCCACGCCTGCTGACGGCGTGCCTCGATCGCGCTGGGCTCATAGCTGGGGAGGGCCTTGGGGCTCATACCGATCGAGCATATCCAAGGCCCCCGGACGCAACGATGGGTCTCGCTCCATAGCCGCCGCGCGGCTCGCGCAGCGCTTGCCGTGAAGCCCGCGCGCGTGGACGACTTCGGGCCCGCGCGGCTTCAACACCCGGCCGCCGTGCCCGTCCCCCACGGCTGTCATGATGCTCCCATGGACGTGGAAATCGGACGCGGCAAGACCGGCCGCCGCGCATACGGCTTCGATGACATCGCGATCGTGCCCTCGCGGCGCACGCGCGACCCCGACGACATCGACATCTCCTGGAAGCTGGGGCCCTACCAGTTCGAGCTGCCGATGATGGCCGCCGCGATGGACGGCGTCGTCTCGCCCGCCACCGCGGGGATCGTCGGGCGCCTCGGCGGCCTGGCGGTGCTCAATCTGGAGGGCATCTTCACGCGCTACGCCGACGCCGAGGAGCAGCTGGAGCGGATAGCCGCGCTGCCCAAGGATGCGGCCACGCGCGAGATGCAGGACATCTACCGCGCCCCCGTGCAGCCCGAGCTGATCGCCCAGCGCATCCGCGAGATCAAGGAGCACAAGGTCGTCGTCGCCGCCTCGCTCACCCCCCAGCGCGTGCGCGACCACTACGAGCTGGCGCTCGAGGCCGGCCTTGATGTGCTCGTGATCCAGGGCACTGTGGTCTCCGGCGAACACGTCTCCACCGTCTCCGAGCCGCTCAACCTCAAGGAGTTCATCCCCGCGTTGGAGGTCCCGGTGGTGGTTGGCGGCTGCGCCTCCTACCACACCGGCCTGCACCTGATGCGCACCGGCGCCGCCGGCGTGCTCGTCGGGGTGGGGCCGGGCGCCGCCTGCACCACGCGCGGTGTCCTTGGCATCGGCGTACCCCAGGCCACCGCCATCGCTGATGTCGCGCACGCCCGCTCCACGCACATGCTGGAGACCGGCGAGTACTGCCAGGTGATCGCCGACGGCGGCATGCGCAACGGGGGGGACGTTTCCAAGGCGATCGCCCTGGGCGCCGACGCGGTGATGATCGGCTCTCCTCTTGCACGCGCCCACGAGGCGCCCGGGCGGGGCTTTCATTGGGGTATGGCCACCTTCCATCCCACTCTCCCGCGTGGCGCGCGCGTGGCGACCGCGCGGAACGGCTCGCTCGAGGAGATCCTCGTTGGACCCGCGCGCGAGAACGACGGCACCTTCAACCTGTTCGGGGGGCTGCGCACCTCGATGGCCACCTGCGGCCACAAGGATCTCGCCGAGTTCAACCGCGCCGAGGTCGTCATCGCGCCGGCCCTGCAGACCGAGGGCAAGCAGCTGCAGCGCGACCAGGCCGTGGGGATGGGCTCCAACGGGAAGGCAGCCGCGGCCTTAGTCAATGAATGACGCGGCCATCACGGCTCCCACTCCCGCCATCGCGGAGGCCGACGCCGCGGCTGCCGCGACCGAAGAGATCGTGGTCCTCGATTACGGCGGCCAGTACTCCCAGCTGATCGCCCGCCGCGTGCGCGACTGCGGCGTGTTCTCCGAGCTGCTTCCCCACCACGTGGGGCTCGAGGTGCTCGCCAAGCGCAAGCCACGCGGCATCATCCTCTCCGGCGGGCCCGCCTCGGTGTATGAGCCCGGCGCCCCGCGCCTGGAGCGCGAGCTGCTGGAGCTGGGCGTGCCCGTGCTGGGCATCTGCTACGGGATGCAGCTGCTCGTGCACGAGCTGGGCGGCCGCGTGGAGCAGGCCGAGGTGGGGGAGTTCGGCCGCTCCGATCTCACCGTCTCAGAGCCCGGGGTGCTGCTGGCGGGGATGCCGCGCGAGCAGACCTGCTGGATGTCCCACCGCGACACCGTGTTCGAGGCTCCGCCCGGGTTCACCGCCCTGGCCTCCTCCTCCGTCTCGCCCGTGGCGGCGGTGGAGGACGTGCAGCGCGGCATCTACGGCATCCAGTTTCACCCCGAGGTCGTCCACACCCCCTACGGCCAGGAGATCCTCACGCGCTTCCTAACGGAGGTGTGCGGCTGTGAGCGCAGCTGGTCGGCTGCGTCGATCGCGGAGGAGCAGATCGCGCGCATCCGCGCGCAGGTCGGCTCCGGCAGGGTCATCTGCGGGCTCTCCGGCGGCGTCGACTCCTCCGTCGCCGCGCTGCTCGTGCACCGCGCGGTGGGCGATCAGCTGACGTGCGTCTTCGTGGACCACGGCCTCATGCGCAAGGATGAGGGCGAGCAGGTGGTGAGCGCCTTCCGCGACACCTTCAAGGTCCCGCTGGTGGCCGTCGACGCCGAGCGGCGTTTCCTGGAGCGCCTGCGCGGAGTGAGTGAGCCGGAGGCCAAGCGCATGGCGATCGGCGCGGAGTTCATCCGTGTCTTCGAGGAGGCGGCCGCCAAGCTCGAAGGTGGGGGTGGGGAAGGGGAG
>JBIOES010000164.1:0-3480 GCA_044446265.1 Solirubrobacterales bacterium | reverse complement strand
GTCCCGGCCCGACCGCCCCTCGCACCCAAGCGGCGAGCGCCACGCGCCCGTGCGCGGGCGGGACGATGGCGAAGAACAGCCGGGCTGTGGCGGAGCTGGGCATCTCAGCGTCGCGAGGGCCATCCGGGCCATGGCTCACGGGTCATACCCGCGATTTCAACACATCGCGGGCACGCGGCTAAGCGACCCACACCTCGCCGGTGTCGCCAAACCCCAGCGCCAGCTTGGTCGCTTCGGTGAGATCGAACTCGCGGCCCGCCACGAACGGCCCGCGGTCGATCACCGGTACGCAGATGCTGCGCCCGTTGTAGCGCAGGTTCACGAGCGTTCCACAGGGCAGCGTCTTGTTGGCGACACCCAGTGTGGAGCTGGTCAGCTGACCACCGCACGCCAGGCCACCGCCCCCTCCGTACCAGGACGCCTCCGCCAGGCGGTACACCCTCAGGCGCCCAACGCGGCGGTGCGCCGCGGTGTCGAAGGGGTCGCCCGCGAAATACACGCGCACCAGCTCTCCAGCCCCCTGCGGGGGTGTGTAGCGCAGGCGATAGCGGCCCTGCGCTCCGGTGCGCGTACGCGTGAGCGTCCGCCAGCCGCGGCGCGTGAGCCCCTGCAGGGCGATCGTCCTTCCGCTCAGCGCCGGTGCCAGCGCGCCGGCGATGCTCGCTCGCTGGCCGCCCAGCACATCGAGGGCCATGCGTTTGACTTTCAGCGTGGTGGGCTTCGGCGCCACAAGCGGCGCGTTGCCGGTCACGATCCCAATCGGCGTAAGCGGCGTGGCAGGCTGCGCCGGGGGCGCGGGTACGTACATTCGCTCGAGACCTCCTGTGTATCCCGCCTACGGGGTTAGCTGTCGGGCTCACGGCCGACCGGCGCGCGAACGGTCGCGCGTCAATCGGGCGTTACGGCCGCAGCAGCGGCCGATTCGCCCCATCCGGGCCGCTCCCTCCGAGCGATCCGGCAGTGGGTCCCCCGCTCGCCTCCATCCACGGAGACGACTCGGCAGTTCAACAATCGTCCACACGCTAAGGGGTCGGGTGTGGGTTTCAGTGTGTTGCACGTCACACAAGCCCAAAACCACGGGTTTTCCGCGGTTGGAGCGATCTGCCGTGTTTCTGACCCGGACGCCACTTCTTTGAGGGCTACGCCCCCAGAGGGGGCTCCGCGATGGGGCCGCGGTTCTCCGACCGGGCGACGAGGCGGGCTCCTCCTTGTTCCCGGTCAGTGGTGATGACCTGCGAGAATCGAGCGCATGGCCAACCCCGATCGCCTGACCGCCCTCGACACCGCGTTCCTGCACCTGGAGGACGACTCCACCGCGCACATGCACGTCGCCTCGGTGATGGTCTTCGAAGGGCGGGCGCCAACCCCCAAGGAACTCGTCGATCACATCCTCGGGCGCCTGCATCTCGTGCCGCGCTACCGCCAGCGGCTCGTCTACGTGCCCTTCGGGCAGGGCCGGCCGGTGTGGGCGGACGACCCCCACTTCAACCTGCGCTACCACATCCGCCACACCGCGCTTCCCCAGCCCGAAGACGAGGCGGCGCTCAAACGCCTGGCGGGGCGGCTCTTCTCCCAGCGCCTGGACCGCTCCAAGCCGCTGTGGGAGATCTGGCTGGTGGACCGCATGGCCGGCGAGCGCTTCGCGCTGATCGCCAAGACCCACCACGCGCTCGTGGATGGGATCTCCGGCGTGGACATCACAACCGTCCTGTTCGACACGACGCCCGAGCCCGTGCTGCCGCCGCGGCCGCCCGAGCCGTGGACCGCGAGGCCGCTGCCCGGGCAGGCCAAGCTGCTCGGCGAGGCGCTGCTCGAGCGCACCACGGTGCCCGGCGAGATGACGCGCGGGGCCCGCGCGCTCACGCGCCATCCGCGCCGCGCCGTGCGGCGCGTGCGCGAGGGCCTCGCCAGCCTCGGCGCCACCGCCCTGCCGGGGCTCGGGCATCCCGCACCCCACACGCCCCTCAACGTCGACATCGGCCCGCACCGGCGCTACACCTGGGTCGACGCCGAGCTGGCCCGCTTCAAGGCGATCAAGGACACCCTCGGCGGAACCCTCAACGACGTCGTGCTCGCCTCCGTCAGCCTCGCGCTGGGCAGCCACCTGCGCGCACAGGGCCACGACACCGAGGGCCTCACGATGCGCGCGATGGTGCCGGTCTCGGTGCGCGCCGACGCCGAGCGGGGCGCGCTCGGCAACCGCGTCGCGGCGATCTGGGCGCCGCTCCCGGTGGGCGTCGAAGACCCCGCCGCGTGCCTTCAGGAGATTCGCCTGGCGATGGAGGACCTCAAGCGCTCCGGGCAGGCCGTGGGCGCGCAGATGATCACGAACCTCGCCGGCTTCGCCCCACCCACGATCCTAAGTCAGGCCGCCCGCCTGCAGGCCCGCCAGCGCTTCTTCAACCTCGTCGTCACCAACGTCCCCGGCCCGCAGTTCCCGCTCTACCTGCTCGGGCACCGCCTACAGTCGCTGTACCCGGTCGTCCCGCTCGCGCGCAAGCAGGCGCTGGGGATCGCCGTCATGAGCTACGACGGCAACCTCGGCTTCGGGCTGCTCGCCGACTACGACGCGATCCCCGAGCTCGAGCAGATCGCGCGCGAGCTGGAGAGCGCGATCGACTCGCTCGCCCGTGCCGCCGGGATCCGCAAGCGCCCCACCCGCGCTCGTACTCGCACGGCAGCGAAGACCTGACCTCGTTGCCTGTGCGCCTGGCCCTCTGCCAGATGAACGCCACCGTCGGCGACATCGCCGGCAACGCGCGGCGCATCGCCGAGGGTATGCGGGCCGCGCGCGAGGCGCAGGCGGAGCTGGCGCTGTTCCCCGAGCTGGCGCTCACCGGCTATCCGCCCGAGGATCTGCTGCTACGCGAGCACTTCCTGCGGGACGCCGCCGCCGCGCTGCACGAGCTGGCCGGCGAGGCGCGGGGGCTGACAGCCATCGTCGGCTTCCCCGAGCGGGCATCCAGCGGCGCCGTCCACAACGCCGCCGCGGTCCTTGCCGAAGGGGTCGTTCAGAGCGTCTACCGCAAGGTCCACCTGCCCAACTACGGCGTCTTCGACGAGCAGCGCTACTTCACCGCCGGTCACACCGGCGCGACGATCGACGTGGGCGGGCAGCGCGTCGGACTGACGGTGTGCGAGGACCTCTGGCTGCCCGGCGCCCCCGCCTCCGAGGAGGCCGCCGCCGGGGCCAAGCTGATCGTCAACATCTCCGCCTCTCCCTACCACGCGGGGAAGGGCTCCGAACGGGAGCTCCTGTTCGCAGAGCGCGCCCGCGAGCACTCCGCTCACATCGCCTTCTGCGCCCTCGTGGGAGGCCAGGACGAGCTCGTATTCGATGGGCACTCCTTCGTGCTGGACCCCACGGGCGAGCCGATCGCCCGAGCGGTGCAGTTCCAGGAGGACATGTTGGTGTGCGATGTGGACCTGGAGGCGCCCGCCGCCTCCTCCAAGGCCGGGGAGCCCCGCCGCGCGCCGCGC
>JBIOES010000163.1:0-3505 GCA_044446265.1 Solirubrobacterales bacterium | reverse complement strand
ATCCCCGCCCGCCCCGTGCGCCGCCGGCGTGGGCGGTGGGGCACCCCTGGAGGCGTGGGGTAGTAGCTGGAGATCCACCCCACCAGGCCGGGCAGCGCCCTGTTGAGCTCCGTGCGCAGCCCCCGCCCCGGCTTGGCGCTGAGCACGCGCGCGTAGAGGATCTTGCGCAGCGCGCCCACGACGGCCTTGGCGACGGGCTCGGGGATCGTCCCGGGACCGGGCGCCTGCTCGAACATCGCGCCGAGCACCTGCTCCATGCGCGCGGCGCCCTGCGCCCAGCGCGCGACGCCCTCGGGGCCGGCGGCGCTCACCTCGACGCACACCAGCCGCGCGGCCTGCGGGCGCTCGGCGGTCGCGTCGAACAGCGCGCGCACGATGCCCTCGATCTGCCCATTCCACCCCTCTCCCGGGTCGAAGCCCTCGGCGATCCGCCGCGTGAGGCGCTCCACGCTGTCGTCGAAGGCCGCCAGCAGGCACTGCTCCTTGTTCTCGAAGTGCTCGTAGAAGCTGCGCCGGGAGATCCCCGCGCTGCTCACCAGCGCGGAGATCGTGACCCCCGCGAAGCCGCGCTCGTTGACGAGCTCGAGCAGCGCGTCGAACAGGCGCTCGCGCTGATCGGCCGCGACCTCGGCGCGCGGCAGCGCCTGGGGCCCGCGGGGGAGTCCTCTGTGCCCGTCCCCTCTGGCCCGATTGCCCGCCACGGCACCACCTTATTCCACTCCGGATGAGCTCCCAACGGCCTGCCATTTGCTTGACAGCGCCGGCGGGGTTGACAAGTGCTGACGCTTACAGCTTGACAGGCTGGGTAAAACCTGATTTATATGTAGGGGCTTATGATGCTATTTTAAGCTTGACTGGACTCACGACACAGGGATCTGATGGGTCGAAACGCAACTAGGCGAGAGGTTTAGGGTTCTTATGTCACGGACGACGAGCAGTGGAGAGGAGGGTAGAGAGGTCCGCCGCACATGGGGCGCAGCGAGGGCTCTTCTGCAGGCGACGTACTATTAGCTGTGACTCTCAGGCGCACGAGAGGAACGTCGGTTGGCCCGCGGGGCCAACGGGCCTTTGGGACCGCCGAGCAGTCGGGTGCAGGGGGTAGCAGGGAGGTTGGTTTCATGAGAGCGCATTTCTGTCAGGAGCAGCGGATGCAGCGGGGTATTCACGCCCGCTGGCCCTACCGCCGCTCGCACTGCCGTCACGATATGCACTGGCTGGTGCGGGTCCGCCCGCCCCGCTGCTGGTGCGCACGCGGCCGCTCGCATTCGATGGCGGCGCTGCCGCCGCCCCTCAGGCGGCCCGTGGGCTGAGGGCCATAAGGATCGACCGGAGGGTCGCCCGAATCGCCCAGCGCGGCCCTCACCGGCCCCCCCTGTGGGGGCCATCTCCCCGCAAAGAGGGCGGCCACCCACATCGCTAGGATCAGGCGATGGCCACGGTGGACACCGATCGCGAGGTTGGCGCGCTCGCGATCGACACGATCCGCGGCCTCGCGATGGACGCCGTGCAGCGGGCCAACTCCGGGCATCCGGGCACCGCGATGGCGCTCGCGCCGCTCGCGCACACGCTCTTCACGCGCCTGTTGCGCGTCAACCCGGCAGACCCCGCGTGGCCCGATCGCGATCGCTTCGTGCTCTCCTCGGGGCACGCCTGCGTGCTGCACTACTCGCTGCTGCACCTCTGCGGCTGGGAGCTGAGCCTCGAGGACCTGCGCAACTTCCGCCAGTGGGGCTCGCGCACGCCGGGGCACCCCGAGCGCGGGCACACCCCCGGCATCGAGGTCACCACGGGGCCGCTCGGGCAGGGCTTCGCGAACGCCGTGGGGATGGCGATGGCCGAGCGCTTCCTCGCCGAGCGCCACAACCGCCCGGGCCTCGAGATCGTCGATCACCGCACCTGGGCGATCTGCTCCGATGGGGATTTGATGGAGGGCATCAGCCAGGAAGCCGCCTCGATCGCGGGGCACTTCGCGCTGGGCAAGCTGGTGGTGTGCTACGACGACAATCGCATCACGATCGACGGCACCACCGCGCTCTCCTTTGACGGCGAGAACCACTCCGCGCGCTTGGCCGCCGATGGGTGGCACGTGCAGCGCGTCGCCGACTCCGAGGATCGCGCCGCGCTGGAGTACGCGCTGCGCGCAGCGCGCGAGGAAACCGAGCGTCCCTCGTTCATCTCGATCCGCTCGCACATCGCGTTTCCCGCGCCCAACGCGGTGGACACCGCCAAGGCGCACGGCGCGCCGCTCGGCGAGGAGGAGGTGCGCGCGGCCAAGGAGGCGATGGGCTTCGACCCCGATGCCCACTTCGCGGTCGATCCGCGCGTGTACGAGGAGATGAACCTGCACGAGCGCGGCGCCGAGCTCCAGCGCGAGTGGAAGGAGCGCTTCGCGCGCTGGCGCGAGCAGCTCCCCGAGGCGGCCGCCGACTGGGATCGCGCGTGGGCTGGGCAGCTGCGCGAGGGCTGGCGCGAGGCGCTGCCCGTCTTCCCCGCGGGCAAGGATCTCGCGACGCGCGCGGCGGGGCAGAAGACGATGGCCGCCTTCGCCTCCTTCGCCCCCACGATGGTGGGCGGCGCGGCGGACCTCGTGGAGTCCACCAAGACCCTCTTCGAGGGCGCAGGGCAGTTCTCGCGCGTGCACTCCGGGCGCAACGTCCCCTTCGGCATCCGCGAGCACGCGATGGGCGCGATCGTCAATGGGCTCGCCGCGCACGGGGGCATCCTCAAGCCCTACGGCGCGACCTTCCTCGTGTTCTCCGACTACATGCGCGGCTCGGTGCGCCTCTCCGCGCTGATGGGCCTCCCGGTGGTGTGGGTCTGGACGCACGACTCCGTGGGCCTCGGCGAGGACGGTCCCACCCACCAGCCGGTGGAGCACTACACCGCGCTGCGCGCGATCCCCAACCTATGGGTGATGCGCCCCGGCGACGCCAATGAGACCGCGCAGGCGTGGCGCGTGGCGCTGGAGCGCGCCGATGGGCCGGTGGCGCTCTTGCTCTCGCGCCAGAACCTCCCCGTGTTCGATCGCGCGGGCGAGGGCCTCGGCGCGGCGAGCGAGGTGGAGCGCGGCGGGTACGTGCTGTGGGACTCCAGCGCCGGCTTCGAGCTGATCCTGATCGCAACCGGCAGCGAGGTGGCCCCCACGCTGGACGCCGCCCGTGTGCTCGCAGGCGAGGGCAAGGGCGTGCGCGTCGTCTCGATGCCCTGCATGGAGCTCTTCGAAGCGCAGTCCCCCGAGTACCGCGATGGCGTGCTGCCCCCCGGGGTCACCGCGCGCCTCGCGGTGGAGCCCGGCGCCACGATGAGCTGGTGGAAGTGGGTGGGCTCGGGCGGCGACGTGCTCGGCCTCGACCGCTTCGGAGCGTCCGCACCGGGTACCACAGTGTTGAAGGAACTCGGCTTCGATGCCGACAACATCGCTGCACGTGCCCGCGCCCTGTTGAGCGGCGGGCGACACCGTGACACCACTCAGCTTGACTCCCTGCTGCGTCCACACGCCCGCGCT
>JBIOES010000162.1:0-3601 GCA_044446265.1 Solirubrobacterales bacterium | reverse complement strand
TAGTTGAGGGTGCGCGAGGAGCTCGAGGTCACATACAGGCCCGGCTCGGCGGTGAGCTCGCAGATGCGGCGGATCACATACAGCTTGCGCTCGAAGGCGTCATCGTCGAGGGCGGGGGTGGGTGGGGCTCCGGTGGTGGGTGGAGCTCCATTCCCCACGAACAGCTGGCGGATGACCGGCCGGCAGGCCCCGGCGGTGCGCCCGCAATGCTCGGGGTGCACGGGCACGTCGCGCCAGCCGAGCACGCGCTGGCCCTCCGCCAGAACCGTGCGCTCCAGTGTCTGCTCCAAGCGCCCACGTACGGCGTCGTCGGTGGGCAGGAAGCACATCAGCACCCCGTAGCTGCCGGCGGGAGGAAGCTCGAACGGGACAACGGCCCGCAGGAGCTCGTCGGGCATCTGCATGAGGATCCCGGCGCCATCGCCCGTGGTGGGGTCCGCGCCGGACGCACCCCGGTGCTCGAGGTTCTCGAGCGCGCGGATTGCCTTCACGATGACCTCGTGGGTGGGGAGGTTGTCCAGGCGCGCGACCATGCCCACGCCGCACGCGTCGTGCTCGAAGCGAGGGTCGTAGAGTCCGACGGCCTTAGACGGCTGCATGGTGTGCGAAGTCATGGAAGTGCTCCCGGGGAGTGGCGCCTGCAGTACGGGTGGGTGGGGCCCGTAGAGGCCACTGTGGGCGCCTGAGGCGGAGCCTGAAAGCGTAGCATTGCGAGGGGGACGGAATCCGCCGGCGAGGGAGGACGGCGCGTACGTTCCGCGCGGCTTCCGCGCGGCGGGCGCGCAACCGGGCAACGCCCGAGGACCGGCTATCCGTCCAGCCAGAGCGCCGCCTATGATTCGATATCGCAGGTGGCTTCAGGGCCCGCACCAGAGCGGGAGACGGACCGACCCAGACCGACCCAGAGGTCTCGATGTGTGAAAAGCGCCCCCGCGGGGGACCATCACCGGTGATGAGAGCCACGCCCGACCGGAGAGCCGAGCCCGAGCGGCGGGAGGGTCGGTGACGCCCTGTGCCGATGTCGAGCTGATGCTTCCCGCGCGGGCGGAGAACGTGGCGATCGTGCGCCATGCGATCGGGGCGCTGGGAGAGGCGATCGAGATCGACGCGCAGACGCTCTCGGACATCCGCCTGGCGGTCACCGAGGCGTGTACGAACGTGGTGGTCCACGCCTACCCCGATGGCCGCGAAGGCACGCTGGAGGTGCTCGCCACACTCGGCGGCGAGCAGCTGACGGTGGTGGTGCGCGACGAGGGCAGGGGCATCTCCGCGCGAACGGACAGCCCCGGACTGGGGCTCGGGCTGCCGCTGATCGCGTCGCTGGCCGAATCGGTGCAGCTGGGCCACGACGAGCAGGCGCGCACCGAGGTGCGCATGACGTTCTCGCTGTGCGACCCCTCGCTGCGCTCGTGAGCAGCTCGACCTCCCTGCGACTGGCCAACGGCCCCCTGGCGGCACCCGTGTTGTGCCGGGTGGTTTCGATGGTGATGGCTCGGGCGAACTGCTCGATGAGCCGCCTGGAGGATGCGATGCTCGTATGCGACGCGATCTCCGCTCACGCGCCTGCGCATTCGGTCGACGGGCGCCTCGCGTACACCCTCACGGCCGATGAGAGCCGGATGGAGCTGCGCGTGGCGGAGCTCTCCGAACGGGGCGCCCATGGGCTGCTGCGGGACGCGGGCATCCCAGGAGTGGGAAACGTGCTGGAGCAAGTCGCCGATGAAGTGCGCGTCGAGCCCTCCGCCGGAGGAGGACCGGAGGAGCTCGTGCTGGCGATCAGCTTTTAGCCGGCTTGGCGCTCGCGGCAGACGCTACTTCTGCTTGGCGGGGCTATTCGCGGCGCCGGTGGGGGGCTTCTTGGCAGCCCCCTTGGCAGCGGCAGCCGGGATCTTCTTGGCGGACGCCTTCTTGGCGGGAGCCTTCTTGGCGGCGCCGTTCTTCTTGGCGGCGCCCGAACTAGCGCCGTCGCCGGCGCCCTGGCGCTGGCGCACCTCCTCCAGGCTGGCCTCCAGAGCCCCCATCAGATCCGGCGTGGCGGTGGGCTCGCGGCGGGCGTGCGGCTCGACGACGATCTCCTCGCCGGCGGCCTTGCGGTCGATCAGATCGAGCAGCGCCTCGCGGTAGTTGTCGTGGTACTTGGTGATGTCGAAGGACTCCGAGATCGACTCCACCAGACGCCGTGCGACGCTCAGCTCACGGTCGCTCAGCGGGACGTTCTCGGCGTCTTCGAGCTCGCGCAGGTTCTGCGCGGACTGGATTTCGTCGCCGAAGTTCATGGTGGTCATCAGCAGGGCCTCGCCGCGGGGGCGGATCGCCACGAGACGCTCGCGCGAGCGCAGCACGATGCGCGCGATCGCGACCTTGCCGGTGTCGCGCATCGCCTCCAGCAGCAGGCGGTAGGAGTGGGCGCCGCCTTTGCTCGGAACGACGTAGTAGGGCTGGTCGAAGTAGATCGGGTCGATGTCGTCGAACTCGACGAAGTCCTCGATGTCGATCGTGCGCGTGAAGGCGGGCTCCAGCGCGGCGAACTCCTCCGGCTCGATCACGACGTGGCGTTCGGGGGCGATTTCAAAGCCCTTGACGATCTCCGAGTAGGGGACCTCGACTTCCTCGACCGGGCACATGCGCTTCATGTAGATGCGGGCGTGGTCGGGGGCGTGGAGCTGGTGGAAGTTGACGCTGCGGTGCACCACAGCGCTGTACAACCTCACCGGGACGCTGACCAGGCCGAAGGTCAGCGTGCCCATCCACATCGAACGGGGCATCTGAACAGTGTCGGACGCGGGGGCGCCGTTGTCAACCCGCGATGTGGTTCTTGCGGTGGGCCTCAACCTCCGGGCGCTTCGTCGAGCCCCGCGCGCAGCCGCGCCAGCGCCTGGCGGATGAGGCGGGAGACCTGCATCTGGGAGACGCCGATGCGCTCGCCGATCTCGGCCTGCATCAGATCCTCGCCGAAGCGCAGCCGCAGGACCGTGCGCTCGCGCTCGGAGATGCGGGCGAGCAGCGGCTCGAGCGTGGCGCGCTGCTCGGCACGCAGGTAGCCGCGCTCCTCGTCGGGGAGGCCGTCGGCGATCGTCTCTCCCTCCTCGCCCTGGGTGGAGCGGGGGGCGTCGAGCGAGCCCGCGCGGTAGGCGGCGGCCGCTTCGAGCGCCTCTAGGACCTGCTCGTGGGAGGCGCCGACGGCCTCCGCGATCTGCCCCACCGTGGGCGAGCGGCGCTGCCCGGCGGAGAGCTGGGTGACGGCGCGATCCACGCGCAGCGCCAGTTCCTGGAGGTCGCGGGGGACGCGCACCGACCAGGTGCGATCGCGGAAGTGGCGCTTGAGCTCGCCGAGGATGGTGGGGACGGCGTAGCTGGAGAAGGCGACCTCGCGTCCGCGGTCGAAGCGATCGACCGCCTTGAGCAGGCCCAGGGAGGCGACCTGCACGAGATCCTCGAGCGGCTCCTCGGCGCGCTGGTAGCGGCGCGCGAGCTGGCGCGCCAGCGGCAGGTAGCGCTCCACGAGGTGCTCGCGCGCGCGTAGGTCGCCGTGGCGCAGGCGCTCGAACAGCTCGCCGTCGGATACCTCGCTCACGGATGGGAGACCCGCCCACCCGAGACC
>JBIOES010000161.1:0-3641 GCA_044446265.1 Solirubrobacterales bacterium | reverse complement strand
GAGGGCGAACAGGTCGTCAAGACCTTCCGCGACACGTTCAAGGTGCCGCTCGTCGCGGTCGACGCAGAGACGCGCTTCCTCGACAAGCTCAAAGGCGTCACCGAGCCCGAGGCGAAGCGCAAAGCGATCGGCGCGGAGTTCATCCGCGTGTTCGAGGAGGAGGCCGAGAAGCTCGTCGGCGCGAGCGGCGAGGCCGGCGCGGCGTTCCTCGTGCAGGGCACCCTCTACTCCGACGTGATCGAGTCGGGCGGCGGCACGGGGGCAGCGACGATCAAGTCCCACCACAACGTCGGCGGCCTCCCCGAGGACCTGGAGTTCGAGCTCGTGGAGCCCTTGCGGACCCTGTTCAAGGACGAGGTGCGCGCCGTGGGCGCCGAGCTCGGCCTGCCCGAACGCCTTGTCTGGCGCCAGCCCTTCCCCGGCCCGGGCCTCGCGATCCGCGTCGTGGGCGGCGAAGCCACCAAGGAGCGCCTCGATGTGCTGCGCGAGGCCGACCACATCCTCCAGGAGGAGATCCGCAAGGCCGGCCTCTACCGCGAGCTGTGGCAGTCCTTCTGCGTGCTCCCCGACGTGCGCACCGTGGGCGTGCAGGGGGATGAGCGCACCTACGGCTACGTCGTGGTCATCCGCGCCGTCACCAGCGACGACGCGATGACCGCCGACTGGGCAAGGCTCCCGTACGACTTGCTGGAGACGATCGCATCGCGCATGATCAACGAGCTGCGCGAGGTCAACCGGGTGGTCCTGGACATCACATCCAAGCCACCCGGAACCATCGAGTGGGAGTAGCCCCGGCGGCCCCTGGCGGCGCCTCGTCGTGCCTGGCTGCGTCCTCAGTCGCTTGCGTACTAAGCACGCGGCGCTCCCTGCGTCCTGGCCAGCCACGACGATCCATCCGCCAGGGCGTGTTCTTCGTTCTTATCGCCTATGATGTCTGGCCGCGCCGCGCGCTTCGTTCGCGTGGCCTTTTTCACGCCATGAAGACCTACGTCGCCAAGCCCACCGACCGCGAGCGCAACTGGCTCGTCATCGACGCCAACGGCCAGACCCTTGGCCGGATGGCGACGCAGATAGCCGACGCGCTGCGGGGCAAGCGCAAGCCCGAGTACACCCCGCACATCGACACGGGCGACTTCGTGGTGGTCGTCAATGCGGAGAAGGTCGCCGTCACCGGCAACAAGCGCGCCGACAAGCGCTACTACCGCCACTCCGGCTACCCAGGCGGACTGCGCTCGCGCAGCTTCGAGGAAATGCAGGCTCGGCGCCCCGAGGAGATCGTCCGCCTCGCGGTCAAGGGCATGATGCCGCGCAACCGCCTCGCGCGCAAGCAGCTCACCAAGCTGAAGGTGTACGCCGGCCCCGAGCACCCGCACGTCGCCCAGAAGCCCCAGCCGATGGAGATCGAGGCGTGATGGCCGACGAGCCCACCCCCGAGACGCCTGAGGAGCCGACTCCCGTGGAGCCAACCGCTGAGATGCCTCAGGAGCGCTCTGCCGAGGAGCCGGCCGCTGAGATGCCTCAGGAGCCCTCTGCCGAGGAGCCGGCAGCGGCCCCTGGCGACTCCCAGGATGCCGGCCAGCTCGCCGTGCCGACCGAGGAGGCCGCCGAGATCGCAAGCGTGATCGAGGACGCTCCGCTGGAGGCATTCGAGGAGGCCCACGCGCCGGCCGCGCCCGTCGAGGCGGCGGAGCAGTCTTCGCCCGAGGAGCCTGCCGTGGCTGCCGAGGCCACGGCCGAGCAGCCGAATGCTGACGCCGCAGCCGAGGAGGAGAGCTCTGAGGAGGACGAGGAGGAGCTCGAGGAGCCCACACCGCGCGTGAAGCCCGCCGTGCCGGGGGCGCACCTGGAGGTCGACATCGTCCCCGAGGGAGTCGATCCGCTTGGCCGCGGCGAGCCCGCCGACCCCTACGCGATCGAGGACGAGGAGTCTCAGGCCGACGCGGAGTCTGGCGAGGCCGAGGAGCCGCTCGCCGAGCCGATTTCCACCGCCGCGATCGATCTCGCCGCCGGCGCGCGCTACCGCGCGACGGGCAAGCGCAAGACCGCGATCGCGAGGGTCACGCTGCGGCCGGGCACCGGCGCCTACACCGTCAACGGGCGGTCGCTGGAGCAGCACTTCCCGCGCGACACCCTGCAGCGCAACATCCGCCAGCCGCTGGAGACGGTTGGCTATCAGGACCGTATGGACGTGGTCGCGCGCCTGCACGGCGGGGGCATCTCCGCGCAGGCGGGCGCTCTGCGCCACGGCATCTCGCGGGCGCTGCTGGAGGCCGACCCCAACCTGCGTGGCGAGCTCAAGCGCCGCGGCTTCCTCACGCGCGACTCGCGCGCCAAGGAGCGCAAGAAGGCCGGTCTGAAGAAGGCGCGCAAGCGTCCGCAGTTCTCCAAGCGCTGAGCACCATGGCGGGGCGTCTGTTTGGGACCGACGGTGTCCGTGGCGTCGCGGGCGAGTTGCTCAGCGCCGAGCTGGCGCTGGCGCTGGGCCGGGCCGCCACCCGCCAAACGGGCGCTGCGCGCCCCCAGGTGCTGATCGTCCGCGACACGCGCGAGTCCGGCGAGATGCTGCAGGCCGCGATGGCCGCGGGCATCGTCGCCGCCGGCGGGGACGCGCTGCTGGGGGGCGTGCTGCCGACTCCCGCGGCGCCGCTGCTGATCGCGCGCTACGGCTTCGACCTGGCAGTGGTGCTCTCGGCTTCGCACAACCCCTACCACGACAACGGCATCAAGTTCTTCGCCGCCGACGGCTTCAAGCTGAGCGACGCGGCGGAGGAGGTGATCGAAGCGGAGCTGGAGCGTGCCTCGACCGCCGCCGGCGGCATCGACGCCGCGAGCGGCGCGCCGGCGGCCGGAGGGACGCACGGCGAAAGCCCGTCACCCGCGGGCGGTGGGACCTTTGGTCATGTGCGCGAGTTGCGCGGCACTCACGAGGATTACCTGCGCGAGCTGCACCTCCGCTTTCAGGACCTCGACCTGGGGGGGATGGACGTGCTGCTGGACTGCGCCAACGGCGCCACGCACCGCGTCGCGCCGGAGATCTTCAGGCGGCTGGGGGCGAAGGTGAGCGTGATCGCGGACGCCCCCGATGGGCGCAACATCAACGCCGGCTGCGGCTCCACCCATGTCGAGCAGCTCGCCGAGCGGGTCCGCGAGGGCGGCCACGCGATCGGCTTCGCCTTCGACGGCGACGGCGACCGCGTGCTCGCGGTGGATGGCGACGGACGGGTCGTCGACGGTGACGAGCTGATGGCGCTCGCTGCGCTGCACCTGCACCGCAACGGCCGGCTGCCCGGTGGGGGCGTCGCGGTGACGGTGATGACCAACTTCGGCTTCCACACCGCGATGGCCCACGCCGGGATCGACGTCGTGAGCACCAGCGTCGGCGACCGCTACGTCCTGGAGGAGCTGCGTGCGCGCGGCTGGGCGCTGGGCGGCGAGCAGTCGGGCCACATCATCGAGATGGGCTTCAACCGCTCCGGCGACGGCATCGCCAGCGCGCTGCTGGTGCTCGAGGCGCTCGCGGGCCGCACGCTGGCCGAACGCGACGCGATGGAGAAACTCCCCCAGCGCCTCGTCGGCATCCGCGTGAAGGACCGCGGCGCCTACGAGCATGCCCACGACGTGAGGGCGGCCGTGGGGGGGGG
>JBIOES010000160.1:0-3714 GCA_044446265.1 Solirubrobacterales bacterium | reverse complement strand
CCGCGAGCCCACCCGCGACCCCAAGCCAGAGTCGCGAGTAGCTCGCCGCCCGCGTAATCCCGACGAGAGCGTGGTCCAGCGCAGGTGAGCGCGCACGGAAGGAGCGCTTCATCAGCCGGCGGTCCAGGTGTTGCACGGTACGCCACATCGTCACTGAACCTCACGCTCCCGCACGCAGCGGGACACGTACACCGCCCAGCCAGTGCCCAGCAGCAGGCCGGCGACCACGTCGCTTGGATAGTGGACGCCCAGGTAGACGCGAGACGCGGCCACCGCGAGGACAATCAGCAGCGCGAGACCCCCAGCCACGCGGGTTAGCTTCGGCGATGCCCCTGCCGCCGGCAACGCAAACACCAGCGAGAACCAGAATGCGCTCGCCTGCGTCGCGTGGCCCGAGGGAAAGCTCGAGCCGGTAACCGCCTGCAGGTGCTCCACCGGCGGGCGCGGGCGCGACACGAGCAGCTTGACCCAGTCTGAGATCAGCATCGCGCCGCCGAGGCTGAGCGCGACCGCGAGCGCCTCTCGGCGCAGGCCCGCCCGGGCAAGCGCCAGGCAGGCGATCAGGGCGAGCGGAACCAGCAGAAATGCGCTGCCCGCCCAGGTGACCACCCGCGCCACCTCGGTGAGCGCCGCCGTGCGCTGAGCGGCCACATCGCGTACCGCATTCAGCTCGACCGACCCCACGACCGAGGTCCAGAGCTCCCCAACCCCCCAGCCGAGGAGCACGAAGACGACCAGGCCGAGCACCAGCCGCGCGGCCGGATGGCTCACCGGCCGGCCGCCACCCGTAGAAGCGCGCCCAGGTTGTCCTTAGTCAGCGCCGCGGCTCTGGTGGCCGGTGGCAGGCCGACTCCGCTAGGCAGCCGCACCCGCAGCGCCCCCGGCAGCGACGCGAAGCGCAGGGGGGGATCGAGCACGAGCGCCTCGCCATCGAGCCCAACCTCCACCGGGCCTGCGGAGCGGACCTCGAACTCCTGGGTCGACCACGACAGGAGGCCCGGAAAGCGGCCCGCCTGGCCGACCAGCTCGAGCGCGACAAGCTTTGACACGTCGGCAGCGCTACGCACCCGTGCCGCCAGGACGCCGAGCTGGCCCGTGTCGATCCGCTCGCGCGTACCCGCGCCGACGAGGCTCGCCAGCCGATACGGATTGTTCGATACAAGCACGAGCGGCGCGTCGTCGCAGCGACTCCCGTCGGGAGCGGTGAACTCGAGGTCGATCGGCTCCGCATCGGGGCCCAGCAGGTCGGGCAGCATGCCAGTCCAGGTCTCGAGCTTGGCATCGCGGTAGGCGCCGGACTGAACGACCTTGGCATAGACGCCGAGCGAGGCGTTGTTGACGAACACGCGGTCGTTGACGCGCGCGAGATCGATGCGCCGCTCGACGCCGTCCGTGAACGCATCCAGCGCGCCCACGACATCATCGCGGTCAAGGCCGAGGTCCAGGGCGAAGTGGTTTCGAGTCCCCGCGGGAATGCAGACGTGGGCGATATCGTGCCGAGCGGCAACCGTCGCCACAAGGGCCTGCGAGCCATCGCCGCCGGCCATCCCGATGACCTGCGCACCGCGTGCGATGGCGCTCTCGGCGAGCTCGAGCAGATCATCGCCGGGCTGCAGGACAACCGGCTCGATGCCCCGTCGCCGGGCATGAGCAGCGAGGTCAAAGCGCTCGGCCTTGCCCCCACCCGACTTCAGGTTGATGATCAGCACCGCCGATCCGCCAGCGCCCACCGGCACGACCGTCCCAGCCACGCCACCAACCGTCGTCTCCCCACTCCGCCCCAATGCGTAGCGCGCGGCGAGTCCGAAAACGGCGAGCAGCAACAGCAGCGCGACCAGCACCACCACCCCTCGCCAGTTGGTCACCAGCACCACGACCAGTCCGATCCCGCTGAGCGCGGCGAACGCGGCGCCGAGCGCGCGCCGCGGGCCGCGACGGGTCAAGGCGAACCAGATGGCCGCGCTGCAGACCAGCACGAGCCCGACCGCCAGCACCGCGACGGGCACATCGCCCGCCAGTGCGACTGCGGCCACCACAGCCATGAGAACCGGCGCGATGAGCGCGACGACCGCGGCGACACGGGGCCGCCACGGCGGCCGCGCCGCCAGGTCGCTTCTCGGAGTCGCGGGGGTCGCGCGCACGGTGAGCCCAACTTGCCAGGATACGGACGCCCAGCTCGAAGCCCGTGCCGATCTAGGCGTTGAGGATCTTTGCCTTGGCGGTTGCGAACTCCTCGTCGGTAAGGACACCCGACTCGTGCAGCTGACCGAGTTCCTTGAGCTTCTCCATCGAGTTCTCTTCTGGCGGGGGCGGCGCGGCGGCCATCTGCTGCTGTTCCTGGGTGGCCTTCTGCTCTTCTTCCTGTCGGGCCCACCGGCCCTGCTGGCGATGCTGAACGGCCCCGGCAGCGCCGCCTGCGACAGCGCCGGCGGCTGCTACACGGGCAACACGGCGAAGTAGTGGCATGCTGGTCTCTCCTTCTCGTCTAGGATGCCGGCTCGGCGGCATCGAGGGCTTGGATGGCGGCGATGACCTCCTGCGTTGGGATCCGCTGGAAGTCCAGCAGTCGCCCCCCGTTGCGGCTCACCGCGGCGGCGAAGGGACCGGCCCAGGCGTTCTCGAAGCAGATCAGCACGGCCGCTTCGCCCGGCTCGAGCACCTCTCCCGCCAGGGTGGCGTCCTCGTCGCCGAGCATGCCAGTCCCGCGCCCCTTCGAAGACGAGAAGGTCGCCCGCGCCGTCACCGTCAAGGTCGCCGATCTCAAGGCCCGAGACCACGCCCTCAGCGTCCTTTTGGACCACAAGCACATCTATGACCCGGATGATCCCCCGGTCCACGAGGTCCACGAACATTGGGATCGCCTCACCGGTTCGCGGCGCATCCGGAGGGAAGCCAATCACCACGATGTCGATGGGGCCCAGCTCCAACTCCTCGCTGCTCAAGGCTCCTCCTCTGGTTGGTCTGCCGTCCTCCGAGGGGCGCCAGCCATGGTCGGCTCACCGGCGGTATCGCGATGGAGTGTAGCGGGGCCGTCGTGCGTTCGCCAGCGGCGTGTTGCTCGCGATGGCCGCCCTCGAGCTCATGGCGCCTTGGGGCGGAATGGCCGCTGCTCGTCGTGGCCCTGACCGACGATCCGGCAGGTCGCCTCGGGCACTTCATTCCACACGCCCGGGATGTCGCCAAGCGGCTCGGAGACGACCATCCGTGCGTCCTCTGACACCTCCCCGTACAGCTGTCGCTCGGGATAGAGCTTGCGCAGTGTCGGCACGTCGGTCGTGTAGAAGAGCGAGCGGGATTTCCCCTCGCTCGAATACCGGAATGCCCAGATGGCCTCACCCCTAGTCGTAGCGATCGTGCCCTGGAACGGATGGGCAACCCCAAGCCGGCCCCCGACCGCCTCGACGAGCCCAACAGCGTGCTCGATCGCGGCGGGCGGATCGTCCTCGAGGCCGAAGGTGAGGGCTAGTGTCCTGAGTCGTAAGTTCGTGTGGTAAGTGTGGTGTCGTGCCGTATGGCTGCTACTCTCGGACGTCCCAAGGTGGTTTTGGAGCTCACTGATGGTGAGTGTGCGCAGTTGCATGGGTGGGCTCGTAGGCGTGGTACCGCGCAGGGGTTGGCGTTGTGCTCGCAGATCGTGTTGGAGTGCGCGCGTGGTGACTCCAACAAGGAAGTCGCGGTGCGACTTTCGGTGAGTGCGGCAACGGTCGGCAAGTG
>JBIOES010000159.1:0-3775 GCA_044446265.1 Solirubrobacterales bacterium | reverse complement strand
GTGTATCTCTCGACCAAGAACACGATCCTCAAGCGCTACGACGGGCGCTTCAAGGACATCTTCCAGGCCGTCTACGACACCGAGTTCAAGAGCGAGTTCGAGGCTGCCGGTCTCACCTACGAACACCGCCTGATCGACGACATGGGGGCGGCCGCGCTGAAGTGGGAAGGCGGGTATGTGTGGGCGTGCAAGAACTACGACGGCGACGTGCAGTCCGACACCGTCGCGCAGGGCTTTGGCTCGCTCGGGCTGATGACGAGTGTGCTGATGAGCGCCGACGGTCAGACAGTGGAGGCGGAGGCCGCGCACGGCACCGTTACGCGCCACTACCGGATGCATCAGCAGGGCAAGCCCACCTCGACGAACCCGATCGCCTCGATCTTCGCGTGGACGCAGGGACTCTCGCACCGCGGGCGCCTCGACGGGACGCCCGATGTGAGGGAGTTCGCGCAAACGCTCGAGCGCGTTTGCGTGGAGACGGTGGAAGCAGGGAAGATGACCAAGGACCTCGCTCTGCTCGTGGGTCCCGACCAGCCTTGGCAGACGACGCAGGAGTTCCTCGCGTCGATCGATGAGAACCTAAGCAAGGAGATGAATCAGTGAGCAAACCCGTAAGAGTCGCCGTCACGGGCGCCGCCGGCCAGATCGGCTACGCGCTTCTGTTCCGCATCGCCTCGGGCGAGATGCTGGGCCCCGACACCGAGGTGCACCTGAGCCTGCTGGAGATCCCGCCCGCGGTGAAGGCCGCGGAGGGCACCGCGATGGAGCTCGACGACTGCGCCTTTCCGCTACTCGCGGGCATCGAGATCACCGACGACCCCAACGTCGCCTTCGACGGCGTGAACATCGCGCTGCTGGTGGGCGCGCGTCCGCGCACGAAGGGCATGGAGCGCGGCGACCTACTGGAGGCCAACGGCGGGATATTCAAGCCCCAGGGCGCCGCGCTGAACGCGCACGCCGCCTCCGACGTGAAGATCCTCGTGGTGGGCAACCCCGCCAACACCAACTGCCTGATCGCGCGCAGCCACGCGGGCGACATCCCCGTGGAGCGCTTCACCGCGATGATGCGCCTCGATCACAACCGCTCGATCGCGCAGATCGCACAGAAGGCGGGTGTGAGAGTGGCCGACGTAACCAACGTGAGCGTGTGGGGCAACCACTCCGCCACGCAGTACCCCGACGTGGTGCACGCCAAGATCGCCGGTTCACCCGCCGGCGAGAAGATCGGCGATCAGCAGTGGGTGGAGAACACCTTCATTCCCACCGTGCAGAAGCGCGGCGCCGCGATCATCGAGGCGCGCGGCGCCTCCTCCGCGGCCTCCGCGGCAAATGCGGCGATCGGTCACGTCCACGACTGGGTGCTCGGCACGCCCGCCGGCGATTGGGTCTCGATGGGCGTCGCCTCCGATGGCTCCTACGGCATCCCCGAGGGAATTGTCGCCGGTCACCCCTGCACGTGCAGCGGGGGAGAGTGGTCGATCGTGCAGGGCCTCGACATCGACTCCTTCTCACGCGAGAAGATCGACGCCTCCGTCAAGGAGCTCCAGGAAGAGCGTCAGGCGGTCCAGGAGCTCGGGTTGATCTGAACCGGCTCGAGGAGAGCCGGCTCGAGGTGAGCCGAGTCAAGTGGGTCAGCCCGGCGCCAGAGTGACCGGGCCGACCCAAACTGACTATCTACGCGGCCTTGGGATGCCAACCCCTACCCTGCTTCGCCACCTTGTTTTCCTGCTCGAGGCTCGGCAGCACGCGGTAGAGGTAGTTCTGCTTGATGCCCATCCGCGCGGCCAGCTCGGGGATGGTGACACCGGGCTGCTCGCGCACGATCGCCAGCGCCTCCGCTGAGCGCGTGCCGCTGCCCTTGCGCCGTCCAGCCTTGCGGCCGCTGCCGGGCGGGCGTCCGCGCCGTGCCGGTGCTGCCTTCGGGGCCGCGGCTGCCTCGGCCGCGGGTGTCGCTGTCGCGGCAGCCGTCGCGGCCTTGCGCCCGCTGCCCTTGGGACGGCCCGGCCCGCGCCCGCTGCCCTTGGGGCGCCCAGGCCCGCGGCCGCTGCCCTTGGGACGACCGGGTCCGCGGCGAACGGGGGCCGCCGCGGCTGCTGCTCTGGGAGCGGCTCCGCCGACGCCCTCGAGCGCCGCGGCGGCCGCCTCCAAGCGGCTGTACTCATCCACCAACGGCTTGAGCTCCGCCAGCCGGCCGCGGATCTCCTGGCGCTTCTCATCGAGAAAGTCAGTCACGTTCCAGTCCTATTCATTAGGGCAGATGTGATGTACACCACATCATTATTTTCGTTCTCACCTTCTTACCTTACACGATTAGGAGAGCTTGTCATCCCTGTGCAAGGCTACCACCACGGACGGATGCGATTAATCGTTCAGCAACGCGCGCAGACGTTCGAGTGTGCGCGTGGCCTCGCGCTCGGGCATTCCACCCACCAATGCCCGGCTCGCGAGCGCTCCAACGGGCCCCAGCGGGGCATGGAACTCGTTGCGATACTCAAAGCGCGTGCCGCTGTCATGGGCCTCGAGGGTGTACTCGGTGCGGGCGCGGGAACGGGCCGGTCCGGAGCCCTCCCACACGGCGTGGCGATCCGGCTCACACTCCACGAGTCGCCAGTGAACGTCGAGGCTGACTCCGCGCAGGTGGACCCGTTGGTGCATCTCGAAACCCACGCGCGGGGGGCCATCGTCGGCGTGGCGCAGCGCGCGGTGAATGGTGACCCATTCGCCCAGCCGCTGGGGGTCCATCACGGTCTTCCATACCTCAGCTGGGGCGGCGGCGATCTGGATCGAGGCGCTCACAGTGCTCATCTGGCCGCCAGCGGCTCGGATGCTTCCCACTCGGCCAGCGCGTGCTCGACGGCGGAGTCGAATGAGTGCAGTCGCACCCCGAACAGCTCAGCGGCCTCCTGTGCGTGCGCGGCGAGCAGGTCTCCCTCGAGGCTCTCCATCAGGGGCAGCATCAGGGCGGGGTCCTCTCCGGCGATCGCAGCCGCCACGCGCGCCGTGAGCGGCGTCATCGTCACCGATAACCCGATCGCCGGGCGGCTCACCAGCATCAGCTCGGCGATGCGCCGCATCATCTCCCCATAGCTGAGCGCCTTGGGGCCGCCGATCTCGAGCGTTCGCCCCTTCGCCGCGGGCTCGCGCGCCGCGGCGGCGAGCATCTCGGTGACGTCGCGGGCGTCGATCGGCTGTGTGCGAAAGCGCCGCCACGCGGGCAGCGTGAGCACGGGCATGCGCTCCACCAGCCTCACCATGAAGCGAAACGAGCGCGAGCGCGCGCCGATCACGATCGAGGCGCGCAGCGCCACCGAATCGGGAACGGCTTGCAGCAGCGTGCGCTCGACCGCGAGGCGGCTCGAGAGGTGACGCGAGAGAGACACCGAGGACGCGCTGGGCAGGGGGCCGCCGAGGTACACGATGCGCCGCACGCCCGCGCGCCGCGCGGCGTTGGCAAAGCGCGTCGCCGCGACCCGCTCGCGCGCGGTGAAGTCGCCCGCCGGTTGCAGGCGCTCGGGAGCGGCGCCCCGCGGCGCGGAGTGGGAGTCGCTCTCCGACGTGGACGGAAAGTCGCTCTCGATCGTGAGCGGGGAGTCCCTCTTCGTCGCGGGGGGAGGGTCGCTCTCCATCGAGTGGATCAGGTAATACGCGACCACCACGCCCGCGAGGGCCACGCGCGGGCGCTCGCGGGCGGGGAGGTCGCGTATTAACAGATCCACACGATGGATAGCGACCCACCCCCCCCGACGAAGAGGGACTCCCCGCTCACGATAGAGAG
>JBIOES010000158.1:0-3987 GCA_044446265.1 Solirubrobacterales bacterium | reverse complement strand
GGTCGGACACGGGATGCAGCACGGTCTTGATTCCCTGGGTGGAAGAGCCGGTCATGGTCACTCCTGGAGTCGTGGGTCACATCGACCCGGTGGGATTGTCTGGCTTAAGACAAACTGGAAGGAATCGACAGCCCGATCGCCCCGGATCGCGATTTCGCCGTTGGCCGTTCATCTTAACCGCGCCCGGCCCGCAAGAGAAGGAGGACCACCCGTCTCACATGGACGGGACGCCGCAGCGGTCTCAGATGAATGAGACGCCGCATTCTCAGCCCGATAATCTATGTTATGTAAACCTACGCGTGAGCCGGCGTCTTAGGGTCTCCTAATTAGGCCTCACCCGCGTGGCAGGCGCGCGCCCGGCTCGACTTGGCAACCGCGGGGTGAACGTCTCAGCGGTTGTGCCTGCGCTGGCGGCGCGCCGCCTTGGCTTTTGCGCGGCGCCTGCGCAACTTCCCGGCCGGATTGCGCGTGGCGGCGCTTCCCACGGGACCGTCGCTCACTGGGGCGACGCTGTGGGCGTCGCGCAGGATCATGTAGGCGATCCCCACCAGCAGCGCGACCATCGCCACGAGCGAGAGGATCAGGAGCGTGTCGGTGTTGCTCGACGTCGATTCCGTGGAGGTCGCGGGCCTTGTGACTGTACGCACAGGAGCCGGCGCGGTGGGCTGGGGCGCGCTCGGCGCCTGGCCCTTCTGAGCGCCCTTCGGAGGGGTCCCGTGCGCGTGCGCCTTCGGAGCCTTCGGGATGGTGACCGGCGCGGGGGTGTTCGTCGGCGTCGGAGCCGCGGTGCTCGTCGGAGCCGGGGTCGGAGCCGGGGTCGGAGCCGGCGCCGTGCCGGTGGGCGTTCCGGGCGGGGGCGCGAACACGGCCGCGTCCGCCGCGCCAGGGGCAGCCAGCGCGATTGCCGCGAGGGCGCAGGCGGTGGCGTGGATGATCGAAGACGAGTGCATCGGCTGGTGGGGCCAGCGAGGATACTGCCTGCGCGCGCCCCCGCCAAGCGCCCGCGAGCCGCGGATGGCACTCGTGGGCGCAGGCCATAGAATGGGCCGCCATGGCGCCCAAGCAGAGACAGATCCGGATCGAGCAGCGTGGCGCGATGGCGGATATCCAGGCGCTCGAGCAGCGCTCCGACGAGGAGCTCGAGGGCGAGGTCAAGTACAAGTCCGCGGCGATGGCGATCCTCGGCTCGCGCGCCGCCGAGCGTTTCGATGCCGAGAAGGCGCGTGCCTACTTCCAGCGCTCGATCGCCGCCGCTCGCCCCCAGGAACGGATGCAGATCAGGCGCATGGCCGACGCCTCGCTGGCGCTCGCCGAGCGCCGCCCCGACGCGCTCAAGGACGCCGTGCAGCGTCTCGGACAGGCCCCTCCCTCGGGCCGCCAGATGCTGGCGCTGCGCGCGATGGGCCTGCTTGTCCCGCCCTCCAGCGCCGGGATCCTCGCGCGCGTGCGCGGAGTGCTGCTGATAATCCTGCTGATCGTCGTGCTGCTTGCGATCGGCCTGGGCGTCGTCGAGCTGATCTCACTGCCCTTCGGCGGGCTGAGCATCGCCCCGGGCGTGCTGCTTGGGCTGTTCCTGGTCATCGCCGTGCTCGCGGGCGCCGCGCTGATCGGGCGCCGCCGCCGTGACCGAGCGGCCGCCGCGCGCGCCGGCTGAGCGCCCAAGGCTCTCCCCTTCCCGTGCTCGTGCGCCGGCCGGCACTAGGCTAGCTCCGTCCGTGCCCGTCCAACCCCCAGTCTGCCTGATCGTCAACCCCGTCGCCGGCGGCGGGCGCGCCGGCCGGGCCGCTCCCGCGGTGCAGCGCGCGCTGGCCGGCCACGGGCTGGCGGTGAGCCGCGAGGACACCCGTGACCTCGAGCACGCGCGTACGCTCGCGCGCGAAGCCGCCGCACGCGGCGAGACCGTCGCGGCGCTCAGCGGCGACGGCATGGTCGGCGCCGTGGCGGACGTCCTGCGCTCGATCCCCAACGCGGTGCTGGGGGTGCTGCCGGGGGGTCGCGGCAACGACTTCGCGCGGGTGCTCGGGATCCCCGCCGACCCCGTGGCAGCGTGCGCGACGATCGCGCACGGCGCCACCCGCCTGGTGGACCTCGGCGAGGTCGATGGGCGCGCCTTCCTCGGCATCGCCAGCACCGGCTTCGACAGCGACTGCAACCGCATCGCAAACGAATCCCCCGCGTGGCTCGGCAACCTGGTGTACGCCTACAGCGCGCTGCGCGTGCTGATCGGCTGGCGCGCGGCGCGCTTCGAGGTCGTGCTCGACTCGGGAGTCACTCGACACTTCAGCGGCTACACCATCGCCGCCGCCAACTCCGGCGTATACGGCGGCGGGATGCGCCTGGCCCCGCAGGCCCGCATGGACGACGGGCTGCTCGACGTCGTTGCGATCGAGCAAGTCTCCAAGCTGCGCTTCCTCGCCAACCTGCCCAAGGTGTTCAAGGGCACCCACGTGCAGCTGCCCTCCGTACACGTCCTGCGCGCCGCCGAGGTCCTCATCTCCGCCGATCGGCCCTTCGCGCTGTACGCCGATGGCGACCCGATCGCCGAGCTGCCGGCGCGCGTGCGCGCGCTGCCCGGCGCCGTGCGCGTGCTTGTGCCCGCCGGGGTGCTCGTCCCAGAGGCATCCTGATGGCGGGCCCGATGGCCCCCAAGCTCGCTCTCGCGCGGGCCATCGGCTCGCTCTCGCGGCTGCGCGGCGGCGGCGCCACGAGCGCGCCCGGCAAGGTGCTGATGCGACTCGACCACGACGCGATCGGCGCGCTCGCCGAACGGCTGACGCGGGGCAGCGTGCTCATCTCCGCAACCAACGGCAAGACCACCACGGCTGCGCTCACGGCCGGGATCCTCGCCCGCGAGCGGATCCCCGTGGTGCACAACGCGGCGGGCGCGAACATGGCGGGCGGAATCGCCTCCACCCTGCTCGCCGCCGCCCGCCCGGGCGGGAGGATCGCCGGGGAGCTGGGGCTATTCGAGGTCGACGAGCTGTGGATGGGAGACATCGCCGCCCAGGTTCACCCGCGCGCGATCCTGCTCGGCAACCTCTTCCGCGACCAGCTCGACCGCTATGGCGAGCTCGAGCGCATCGCCGAGCGCTGGGCCCAAGCGCTTGGGGCGGGCGTGGGGCGCGAGGCGCGGCTGGTACTCAACGCCGACGACCCGCTGATCGCCGATCTCGGCCGCGAGCGCACAGACGCCGTGTACTTCGGCGTCGAGGACGACTCGCTCGCGCTGGCGGGCATGGCGCACGCGGCCGACGCCAAGCACTGCCGCCGCTGCGGCGCGCCCTACGTGTTCGACGCGATCTACATGGGCCACCTCGGCCACTATCACTGCACTGCCTGCGGACAGCAGCGGCCGCAGCCAACGGTGATTGCCAGGAAGATAGTCCTGAGCGGAGTTCGCACGGCGAGCTTCGCGCTGTGCACGCCCCTGGGCGAGCATCGGGTTGAGCTGGCTCTGCCGGGGCTCTACAACGTCTACAACGCGCTCGCCGCAGCCGCCCTCGCGATCGCGCTCGAGCTGCCGCTGGCCTCGATCGTCGCCGGGCTGCAGGACACGCGGGCGGCGTTCGGGCGCGCGGAGAGCGTGATGGTTGGAGCGCCCGCCCACCCCCGCGAGCTGCGCATCCTGCTCGTCAAGAACCCCGCGGGCGCCAACGAGGTGCTGCGCACGCTCGCACTGGAGCCCGGCTCGCACGACGTGCTCGGGGTGCTCAACGACAACATCGCCGACGGGCGCGACGTCTCGTGGATCTGGGACGCCGACTTCGAGCTGCTCGCCGGCCGCGTGCGCCGCGTCACGTGCGCCGGCACGCGCGCCGCGGAGCTCGCCGTGCGCCTGAAATACGCTGGTGTGGACCCCGCTTGCATCGAGGTCCACGAGGACCTCGCCGCGGCCCTCGACGACGCGGCTGCCGATCGCGCGCAGGACTCGCAGGCGCCGCTGTATGCGCTGCCCACCTACACCGCGATGCTCGCACTGCGCGAGCT
>JBIOES010000157.1:0-4005 GCA_044446265.1 Solirubrobacterales bacterium | reverse complement strand
TGCGCCAGGCGATCGACGACGCGAAGGACAAGGGCGTCAAGGAGATCGAGCACGTGGTGCTCGTGGGCGGCATGACGCGCATGCCCGCGGTGCAGGAGAAGGTGAAGGGCCTCACAGGCAAGGAGCCCCACCGGGGAGTCAACCCCGATGAGGTCGTCGCCGTGGGCGCCGCGATCCAGGCGGGCGTGCTGGCCGGCGACGTGAAGGACGTGCTGCTGCTCGACGTCACCCCCCTCACCCTCGGCATCGAGACCAAGGGCGGCGTGATGACGAAGCTGATCGAGCGCAACACGACGATCCCCACGCGCAAGGGCGAGGTGTTCTCGACCGCCGAGGACAACCAGCCCTCGGTCGAGATCCACGTGCTGCAGGGCGAGCGCGAGATGGCCAACTACAACAAGTCGCTGGGCAAGTTCCAGCTCACCGGCATCCCGCCGGCGCCGCGCGGCATCCCGCAGATCGAGGTCGCCTTCGACATCGACGCGAACGGGATCCTCAACGTCTCCGCGAAGGATCTAGGGACGGGCAAGGAGCAGAAGATCGAGATCAAGGCCGGCAGCGGCCTCTCAGAGGAGGAGATCAAGAACATGGTCTCCGACGCCGAGACGCACGCCGAGGAGGACCGTCGCGCACGCGAGCTCGCGGAGGCGCGCAACAACGGCGAGAATGCGGCCTACCAGGCCGAGCGCCAGCTCACCGATCTGGGCGATCAGGTCGACGCCGACAGCAAGACACGCATCGAGGAGGCGATCAAGGAGGTGCGCGACTCGCTCGAGTCCGAGGACCCCGCCGAGATCAACGCCAAGACCGAGGCCCTGCAGAGCGCGTTCCACGCGATCTCCGAGGCGATGTACCAGCGCGCGCAGGAGGCCGCCGCGGCGAGCGGTGGCAACGGGGCCGCTGGTGGCGCCGAGGGCGACGGCTCGGGGGGCGGCGCGTCCGAGGAGGACGTGGTGGACGCAGAGGTCGTCGACGAGCCGAAGGTCTAATCGATGACCGACATAGAGCAGACGATCGAGGACGAGGTCGAGGAGGAGCCCCAGCCCGTCGAGGCTGGGGTCGGGGATGCGCCTGACGAAGACGAGTTGGACGCATCCGCGGGGCCCGAGGCCGGCGTGCGGACCAACGAGGCCGAAGAGGCCGACGAGGTCGAGGGCGACCTGCAGGAGCTGCTCGAGAAGGCCGCGCAGCGCGATGAGTACCTCGCGCTCGCGCAGCGCACGCAGGCGGACTTCGAGAACTACCGCAAGCGCGTGGCGCGCGACTCGGCGATGGCGCACGAGCGCGGCGTGGTGAAGCTCGCCAAGGAGCTGCTCCCGGCGCTCGACTCGCTCGATCGCGCGCTGGAGGGCGCGGCGCAGGACGATCCGCTGCTCGACGGCGTGCGCCTTGTGCGCAGCGAGCTGGGGGCGGCGCTCGCGCGCGTGGGCGTCGAGGCGTTCACGCCGGTGGGCGAGCCGTTCGATCCGACTGAGCACGAGGCCGTGGCGCAGCAGCCGGTGGAGGGCGCGGAGTCGGGGACGGTGGCCGAGGTCTACCAGACGGGTTACCGCTCGGGTGGGAACGTGATCAGGCCTGCGCGCGTGCTCGTGGCCGCGTAAGGGAGGACTTGAGGCATGGCGACCCGCCCCGACTACTACGCGACCCTGGGAGTTGACAAGAAGGCGACCCCCGAGGAGATCAAGAAGTCCTACCGCAAGCTGGCGCGCAAGTACCACCCCGATCGCAACCCAGACGACAAGGCCGCAGAGGCGCGCTTCAAGGAGATCTCCCAGGCGCACGACGTGCTGGGGGACCCGGAGAAGCGAAAGCAGTACGACAACGGCACGGGCGCGTTCGCCTCGACGGGCGGCGGCGGGTTTGGGGGGTTTGGCAACTTCGACTTCGACAGCTCCTCGATGGGGGACATCCTCTCGAACCTGTTCGGCGGCTCGGCGAGCGGGCGGCGCGTGCGCACCAAGCCGCGCGGCGAACGGGGGGCGGACCTCGAGGCGGAGGTGCGGATCTCCTTCGATCAGGCGGTCTCCGGCGGGCAGGTGCCGCTGTCGGTGTCGAGCGCCTCGACGTGCGCGACGTGCCACGGCACGGGCGCGAAGCCGGGGACGGCGCCGAAGGTGTGCCCACGCTGCCAGGGCCGCGGCATCGAGACGCAGGGACAGGGGATGTTCTCGATCAGCCAGCCGTGCTCGCAGTGCGGGGGGCGCGGGACGGTGATCGACGACCCCTGTCCGACGTGTCACGGCAGCGGCGCGGTGCGCACGATGAAGCGCTACCGCGTGAACATCCCGGCGGGGGTGAAGGAGGGCTCGCGCATCCGCCTGCCGGGCAAGGGCGAGCCGGGGCGCAACGGCGGGCCGCCGGGGGACCTGTACGTGAGCACCCACGTGACGCCCTCGCCGGTGTTCAAGCGCAAGGGCGACAATCTGGAGGTCGAGGTGCCGCTCACGATCCCCGAGGCGCTGCGCGGCGCGGAGGTGCAGGTGCCGACGCTCTCAGGCCGCAAGACGCTGCGCGTGAAGCCGGGGACGGCGCACGGCACGGTGCAGCGCCTGCGCGGCGAGGGCCCGCCGAAGATCGGCTCCTCGTCCACCCCGGGATCCCCATCCACGCGCGGCGACATCCACTACCGCTTCACGCTGGAGGTGCCACAGGAGCTGAGCGGCGAGCAGCAGAAGGCCGTGGAGGCGCTGTCGAAGGTGATGAACGGCAACCCGCGCGCGGGGCTGTTCGAGCACGCCGACGCGGGCGGCGGCTCGGCCGGCGAGGGCGCGGGCGCGAAGGGCGGCTCGTGATGTCCCACGGCACAGAGGACGGCGCGTGATGGCGCGGCGCGAAGTGACGCACGTGCGCGTGGCAAGCGATCGCGGCGTGTTCATGATCTCGGTGGCGGCGGAGCTGGCCGAGATGCACCCACAGACCCTGCGCGTGTATGAGGCGCGCGGGCTGATCGAGCCCAAGCGCTCGGCGAAGGGCACGCGGCTGTACTCGCAGGAGGACGTGGAGCGCCTGCGGCACATCCAGGGCATGACGGCGGAGCTGGGGCTGAATCTGGCTGGGGTGGAGCGGGTGCTCGACCTGGAGGAGCAGATCGAGGCGCTGAACGGCCGCATCGAGGAGCTCGAGGCCCTGTCGGCGCGCGCGCAGGTGGAGCTGGCGGAGCGCTTGGAGGAGGTGCGGCGCAGCTTCCGCGCGGAGCTCGTGCCGTATGGCACTCCCCCGGGGGCAGAGCTGGTGCGCGCGGTGGACGCGCGCTCGCCGTTCCCCAAGCCTCGGAGGATGCAGAGTTGACCCCCAACGGAACCCCCCAGGCTCAGCAGCAGCCCAAGAACGAGGAGGAGCAGAGCCCCCTGGAGCGCTTCGGGCGCGATCTGACGGAGCTCGCGGAGCAGGGCAACCTCGACCCGGTGATCGGGCGCGATGAGGAGATCCGCCGCGTGATCCAGGTGCTGAGTCGGCGCACGAAGAACAACCCGGTCCTGATCGGCGAGCCGGGCGTGGGCAAGACGGCGATCGTGGAGGGCCTGGCCCAGCGGATCGTCAGCGGCGACGTGCCCGACTCGCTGCGCGAAAGGCGCGTGATCGCGCTCGATATGGGCGCGCTGATCGCGGGCGCGGCCTACCGCGGCGAGTTCGAGGATCGCCTGAAGGGCGTGCTGAAGGAGGTGAGCGAGGCGAAGGGCAAGGTGATCCTGTTCCTCGACGAGCTGCACACGATCGTCGGCGCGGGCGCGGCGCCGGGGGCGGTGGACGCGGCGAACCTGCTGAAGCCGATGCTGGCGCGCGGCGAACTGCGCTGCGTGGGCGCGACGACGCTCGATGAGTACCGCAAGTACATCGAGAAGGACGCGGCGCTGGAGCGGCGCTTCCAGCCGGTGAACGTGGGCGAGCCGAGCGTGCAGGACACGATCGCGATATTGCGCGGGCTGAAGGAGCGCTACGAGGTGCACCACGGCGTGCGCATCCAGGATGGCGCGCTGATCGCGGCGGCGACGCTGAGCCACCGCT
>JBIOES010000156.1:0-4083 GCA_044446265.1 Solirubrobacterales bacterium | reverse complement strand
GGCGCGCAGCGCCGCGCGCGTGCCCACCGCGCCGTCCATCTCCACGCCAACTTCCACACCCCCCTCAACGCCCACTCCCATCTCGACCCCGTCGCAGCCCACAGTGACCGCGACCGGCCCTCCCAGGGCCGAACCCAAACCAACAAAGATCAAGGAGACACCGTTGCGCAAGCCCCACTCCCCCCTACGTCGATCGGCCCGGAAGCTGGCGCGCGTGACGCCCGTGGTCACGATGCTGATGCTGCCGGCCGCCGCGCCCAGCCAGGCCGCGGAAACCAACCCCAACAACTACCAGTGCACCGGCCACATCGCGGCGGGCAAGCCCGAAGAAGGCTCCAGCGAACAGCAGGTGCAGTACACGATCGCCTGCAGCGGCCCGATCAGCGGCTACGCGATCCAGACCGGGACGGTGCAGAGCACCGGCTTCGAAAGCGCGCCGCTGGTGAGCAACGAAAAGGGGGAAGCGATCACCACCGCCTCCTTCTCCTGCAACGGCGAAATCCCCGGCTTCGGCTTCAACTGCGTCGGAAACACGACGGCCGGATTCCAGATCATCACCGGCCAGTTCGCGATCGGCTCGCCCCTGTGCGCCGAGCCGCGCGTGGACCCGAAGCTAACCGTCGCCTACGCGTATCTGAACGAAAAGAAGGTCATCACGCAGGCCCTCTCGGGTCCGTTCGATCTGGGCCGCCCGCACAACTGCCCCGCCCCGGCGAAGGCCAGCGCCAAGAAGGGCAAGCACGCGGGCAAGGGCAACGGCAACGGCAACGGCAAGGCCGGCAAGAAGAGTAAGAAGAAGTAAGGAGGAGGGCCGCGTCGCGAACCTGTTCCGGTGAGGTGTTCGAACACCGCCGGGATGGGTACGGACGCGAGGCGGGCGAACGTGTCAACCGGGTGCCTCCACGTCGAGTCCAGCTTTGCGAGCGGCGAGCAGCATCCGCTCGTCGTAGGTGTACAGCTTGCCGAGCCGATCTCCCAGGCTCAACGCGGTGGCCATATGAATCGCGTCGAGCGATCTCACGGTGAGTGGATTCAACTCGGATGCCTGTTTGCGTATTTCGGCGCCCAGGGGCAGCAGGCGCACAGCGGCAAGCTGGGCACGGGCGGCGGCGGTGTCGCCGCTGCCGCGGCGCGTCGCGCGTAACACCTCGACTTCGAGGATCTCTGAGGCGACGAGCCGCACCGTGCCTTTCAGGGCAGCGATGAGCGCTGGTGTCTCCGGCTCGGGGAGCACGAGCTTGACGAACGCCGAGGAGTCCAGGTAGACGAGCTCGGCTGGCGGCACGTGTTGCTAGCGGTCCTCTTCGGCGCGCATCTCCGCCAGCGCGCCCGAGAGGGCACGCGGGTTCTCCGGGTCCGGTGCGCCTAGCTCCGTGGCGACAGCGAGCATCTCCTCGGTGGAGCGCCCCGCTGGTGTGGCGCCCCGCTGGCTGAGCCAACGGTCTAGCTCTGGGCCTGGGTTGGCAAGGAGCTCCTTGGCGCCGCGCAGAATCAGCTCCCGCGCCACGCGGGACGTGGGCTGTGAGGAACCCAGCACGGACGCTCCAACCTCGAGCGCCTCGTTGAGCTCCGGGTCGCGCGTCAACGCAATGCGAGGATGGACGGTGGCCACCGCCCAAGTGTAACACTACTGTTGCACCAGCTGGGCAGCGGCGTCAGTATGCCGGGCTTTCCGAAGTGGGCCGCCAGGACTCGAACCTGGGACCTACCGATTCATGAGCCCTACACCAAGCTGGTCGTCATCCGCTCGACCTCGGCGATCGAGGTCTGGCCGGCGCGCACCTTTTCCATGCCGTCGTCGTGCAGCCTGCGCATCCCTTCGGCTACGGCGGTGGCGGTGATCTCGTCCACCGAGGCGTGCGCGAGGATCTGCGCGCGGATCCGTTCGCTCACCGACATCACCTCATAGAGCCCCACGCGACCGCGGTAGCCGGAGCTGCCGCAGCGCGAGCACCCCACCGCCTCATAGGGCTGGATGCCCGAGAGCCCGTACTCCTCGAGCACCGCCTCGGGGAGGTTGGCGGGACGCTTGCAGTGCGGGCACAGCATCCGCACGAGCCGCTGCGCCACCACGCAGTCCACCGAGGAGGAGACGAGGAACGGCTCGATGCCCATGTCGATCAGGCGGCTCAGCGCGCTGGGGGCGTCGCGGGTGTGCAGCGTGGAGAGCACCAGGTGTCCGGTGAGGGCCGCCTCGACCGCGATGTGGGCGGTCTCGCGGTCGCGGATCTCGCCCACCATGATCACGTCGGGGTCCGCGCGCAGCATCGAGCGCAGCCCCGTCTCGAAGGTCACCCCGGCCTTCACCGCCACCTGCATCTGCTTGACCCCCGCGATGCGCGACTCCACGGGATCCTCGATCGTGAGGATCGAGCGCGCGCCGTCGTTGAGCACGTTGACGGCGGCATACAGCGTGGTGGACTTGCCCGATCCGGTCGGTCCCGTGACGAGCACCGCGCCGTGCGGGCGGCCAATCGCGTGGGCGAAGCGTTCCTGTTCGACGGGCTGCATCCCCAGCGACTCCAGGTTCTGGACGACCACGCCCTTGTCGAGGATGCGCATCACCGCACCCTCGCCGTGCACCAGCGGGAGGGTCACGACGCGGATGTCGATGCGCCGCCCTTCGACGGTCAGCGCCAGGCGCCCATCCTGGGGCACGCGCCGCTCGGAGATGTCGAGGTCGGCCATGATCTTGATGCGCGAGACCATCCCCAGAGCCATCTTGCGGCGAATCGTGGCCGCGGGGAAGAGCACGCCGTCGATCCGGAAGAGCACGCGCATGTCGCCCTCTTCGGGGTTGACGTGGATGTCGGAGGCGCCCTGCTGCACCGCCTGGGCGATGATCGAGTGCACCAGCTTGATGACCGGCGCGTCCTGATCGGCTTCTTCGGCCATCGTCTCGGCGGCCGTGTCCTGCTCGTCCTCGACGATGTCCTCGATCGAGACCTGCATCTGCCCGAGCCGAGTGGCGAGCAGCTTGACGTCCTCCGCGGAGGCCGCCGCCGGGCGCACCCGCCGGTTGGTGATCATCGCGATGTCGTCGATCGTGAGGATGTTGGTGGGGTCGGCCATCGCCAAGAGCAGCGCGCCGTCCTCCATGAAGCCCACGGGGACGGCCTGGTAGCGCTTGATGGCTTCCGCGTTGAGCAGGTTCACGGCGCCCATATCCAGCTCGTGCACCGAGAGGTCCACGTAGTCGAGGCCGAAGCGCTCGGCCACGACGCGAGCGAGCTGGTCCTGGCGCAGGATGCCCTGCTCCACCAGCACCTGTCCGGTGGGCTTGCGCTGGGAGCGGGCAATGCCCACGGCCTCCTCGACCACCTCGCGCTCGGCGAAGCCGAGGTCCACCACCACCTCGCCAATCAGCCGTCCCGGCCGCACGGGGCGCATGGGGGCGCCCAGCCCAGCGCCCGCGCCCACGTCCACCCCGCCGGGGCCATCGAGTCCGGTGCCCACGCCGGAGGGGACCTCGAGTCCGGTGCCAACGCCGGCGGAGACGTCGAGTCCTGTGCCAACGCCCGCCGGGACATCGAGTCCGCCCACGAGTGTCGCTCCCGGGTCCTCTAGCGGGCCGGGCAGGGTCGCCGCGCCGGGGGCGTCCATGTCCGCGCCGGGCGACCCCACGGCCTCCTCGCCACCGGAGGGACGCTCCAGCGTGGCGGTGGCGGTGGCGGACTCCAGCCGGACCAGCTCAGAGCCGGTGGCAGCGGCGGGAGTCTTCGGCTCAGGGGACGGGATCGGCTCGAGTGAGACCGCCTGCTCGGGCGCCGGCTCGGATGCTTGCTCAGGCGCAGGCTCGGAAGCCGGCTCGGGAGAGGGCGCCGCGGGCTCGGTCGAATCCGGCGCAGGGGCCTGCTCTGCGACCGCCGTTCGGGCTTGTCGGCGTCGAAACCAACTCATCAGCCTCTAATCGGCATCGCCGCTCACGCACTTGAAGACCTTCTAAGCCTGGATCCACCGTTTGATGGGGAGGCTGTCGTGGTCGTGGGCTGATCGCTCGTGCGGGATCGTGGCTGGTGCGTTATGGGTGAAGGCGTGGGTGTGGATGGGTTCGGCGAGGCTGGTGGGGTCTGTTGAGGTGGT
>JBIOES010000155.1:0-4148 GCA_044446265.1 Solirubrobacterales bacterium | reverse complement strand
GGCCGGCTTGGCGCCGCCGGCGGCGCGCCCGCGATCCACCACCTCCCTGAGCGCTTCCAGCATCTCGGCGCGGCGATCCAGCACCCGCGGGCCGGCTCCCAGCGCCTCGACGACGCACAGCCTGGCGAGACCGGGCTCGGCATTGAGGAACGCCAGCAGTGCCACCAGTCCGGCCCGCATCCCCTCACGCCAGGAGGACTCCCCTTCATACGCTTCCACCGCGATCGCCTCCATGCGCGTCACCGCTTCGTTGAAGGCCGCCAGAAAGCAGTCCTCGCGGTCCAGGAACACGTCGTAGAAGGTCTTGCGCGACACCTTCGCGCGGCCGATCACCTGGGCGACGGTGAGCCGCGCGTAGCCGACTTCCTCGACGGCTTCCACCGTGGCGGCGAGCATCCGGCTGCGCTGTATCTCGGTGACTTGTCCTCGCGGCAGCCCATTGGGGCCCGGTCGCAGCTGCGGGGTGCTCGATCGTGCCCTATCCCTGGAAACCTTGGAAGCCTTGGAAGCCATGTATCTCCGCCTACCAATCCTGTTCACAGTCGAATGCAGGGGCACCAGACCCCCTCGGAGTGCTCGCGCCCCGCGGGACCCGCCGCCCGAGGCGTGGCGACGCGATCCTTCTGGACATCAGCCAGAAGAGGGTTGCGGGTTGTGCGCAGAAAGTCGAGCCTCGTCTCCTACTTACCGGCCTGCGCCTTCGGCGGAGGGCCATCCAGCCGGCGATACGCGGGCAGGGAAACGGGCTCTCCCACCGGTTGTGAATCGCATGTTTTTCACCTGAACATTGCGCGTTTTCACCTTTTCAGGGGTGATTCATCCGAAGCCTTCCAGAGCGCACCACCGAGCCGCCCAGTCTCGGCCTGTGCGGCCCGGTCCCATCCAGCCGATGCAAGCTCCGCCACACCGTCCTCATCAGCGATACCCTGGATGGATGCTCGAACGATCGGCGATTCTCGCGGTGCTCCTGCTGGCGCTTGCGCCGGTGATCGCACCCGCCGCGCCCCTTGACGCGGCCTCAACGCATGCATACATCAGGGCGAACTTTGCGTTTGCGCAGGCATCGGAGGCGCGGCAGGGAGTCGCACAGGCCGGCGCCGTGCACATGATCGAGAGGTTCGGCCGGGAGTGCCGGGACGCGGGCGCCGGCTCGCCGCAGAACGAAGAAGCGCAGAAGCTCAGCTACGAGGTCGCCGGCGCCCTGTGGTCGGCCACCTATGGCGCCGACGCCGGGCCGATCGGCGTCTTCGTGCGAGCAGTGGGGCCGCTGAGATGGAGCAACCCCACGCTCACACGCAGAGCGCATGCCTATGCGAAGAGCCTGCACGAACTTGCGACGCTGCCCGTGCCCGATCTCTGTGGCGACGTGCACGCCTGGCGCGCCAGCGGATTTCAGACGATCCCCGCCACGACGGCACGCTTCGATCGGCACGTGGAATCGATCGAAGGGCATACCATCGCGCCGCGCCTGCTCGCTCCCTACGAGCGACCTTCGGATAGGGGCATCCTCGAACGTACGACGCGCCTGGAAACCAAGCTCGAACACGCCGAAACGATCACGGGCTTCGACGATTGGGACTCGTTGCTCGAAACGCTGGGACTCAATCAGTAGCCCGGTTGCGAGCATCCCCAGCCGCGACTCACTTCCGAGGTCTGCAAGATTTGGTTCAGCTTATCGGCATTGCCCAGGGCGTCGCAATAGACTCCAGCGCGAGCGTCAAACGGCGCTTCTTTACGGAAGGGGAGCAAATGCGAGGAGTTGGTAGTGCATTGTTCGTGGGCATCCTGCTGATGGTCGCTGGGGTCCTCAACATCGTCTACGGCATCGCGGCCGTTGGCGATGCGCATTTCTATGTCAACGACACGCAGTTCGTTTTCTCGAGCCTCCACACGTGGGGATGGATCACCATCTTCCTGGGCATCATCCAGCTGAGCGCGGCCTTCTCGCTGTTCGGCGGCGGGGCCTATGGCCGGGTGGTCGGGATCGTGGCGGCCACGCTGGGCGCGATCGGCGCGCTGCTGGACATCGGCGGAGCACACCCATGGTGGTCGATTGGCGTCTTTGCGATCTGCCTCATCTGCATCCACGGACTCGCGGTTCTGGGCGAGCCCACGGAGGTCTGAGCGGATCGCGGGGGCCGGGTGCGAGACGCCCGGCCCCCCGCGAGGCTGGTGCCCATGATGAGCCTGAGGCCACTCGCCGCCGGTTTCGCCAAGGTGATAGTCACTTGCGCATGGAGGCTCACCGAGACGTAGCAAGATACCCAGGACGGACGGCGTGGACCCGCAACCTGGCTACGCCGGTGAGGGACTTCCTGAGCACCGAGACGGGCAGCGCGAGCGTGCTCGCGGCGGGAGCGATCGCCGCGCTGGTATGGGCGAACTCGCCGTGGTCGCACTCCTACGAGTCGCTCTGGAGCACGAAGCTCGCCGTAAGCGTCGGCGGCAGCGGGATCTCGATGGACCTGCGTCATTGGGTCAACGAGGGGCTGATGACGTTCTTCTTCCTCGTCGTGGGACTCGAGGCCAAGCGCGAGCTCGACGTCGGCGAGCTGCGCGAGCGCCGCCGCCTGACGATCCCCGTGCTCGCCGCGCTCGGCGGCATGGCGCTTCCGGTCGCGATCTACCTTGCGTTCAACGCGGGCGGCCCCGGAGCGCACGGCTGGGGAGCAGCCATGTCAACCGACACGGCCTTCGCCCTGGGCGCTCTGGCGCTGCTCACGCCGCGCGCCGCCACCCGGCTGCGCGTCTTCCTGCTCACGCTCGCTGTCGTCGACGACCTCTCCGCGCTCCTGGTGATCGCGACGTTCTACACGAGCCACGTCTCGCTGCTCGCGCTGGCGATCGCGGTGGCGCTGTTCGGCGTGCTGCTGGCGCTCCGCTACGCGCCGGAGTGGCGCCGCACGGTGTCGATCGCCGTCGCGGCGGCCCTCTGGATCGCGCTGTTCGAGTCGGGTGTGGACCCCGTGATCTCAGGGCTCGCGGTCGGACTCGCGACGAGCGCCTACCCGCCCTCGCGCGATGACCTCGAGCGCGCAACGGTCTTGGCGCGCTCGTTCCGCGAGCAGCCCACTCCCGAGCTGGCACGCTCCGCCCAGCGGGGAGTGATGTCGGCGATCTCCCCCAACGAGCGCCTCCAGTACAGCCTCCACCCTTGGACCAGCTACGTGGTCGTGCCGCTGTTCGCGCTCGCCAACGCCGGCGTCCACATAACCGCGCGGCTGATCGAAAGCGCGGTCAGCTCCCCCATCACGCTGGGCATCCTCGCCGGCTACCTCGTGGGCAAGCCCGTTGGGATCGCCGGCGCCTCCTGGATCGCCTCACGACCGGCGCTGCGCGGACCGCGCTCCCCGCTGAGTCGCCCTCTGATCGCCGCCGGCGGGGCGTTCGCGGGGATCGGGTTCACGGTCTCGCTGCTGATCTCGAGCCTTGCCTTCACCGGCGAGCGACTCGACGAGGCCAAGCTCGGCGCGCTCGCCTCTGTGCTGCTGGCCCCGCTCCTCGGATGGACCGTCCTACGAGTGGTGAGGCGACTGCCCGCAAGCGTGCGAGCGCGGCAGATCGCGGGAACGGCCGAGGACATCCTCGACCTCTCCGAGGACGTCGATCCCGACCGCGACCACGTTCGTGGCCCCGACGACGCGCTCGTCACGCTCGTGGAGTACGGCGACTTCGAGTGCCCCTACTGCGGGCGAGCCGAGGAGGCCATCCGCGAGCTGCTCGCCTCGTTCGGCGACGACGTCCGCTACGTCTGGCGCCACCTCCCGCTGAACGACGTCCACCCCAACGCGCAGTTCGCCGCCGAGGCCGCGGAGGCCGCCGCCGCCCAGGGCCGCTTCTGGGAGATGCACGACATCCTGCTCGAACACCAGGGCGACCTGACGGCCACCCACCTGATCGCCTACGCCAGGGAGCTCAGCCTCGACGCGGAGCGCATCCTCGAGCAGCTCCGCCACCGCGAGTTCGCGTCGCGGATCGCCGAGGACGTCGCCAGCGCCGACGAAAGCGGCGTCTCGGGGACCCCGACGTTCTTCGTCAACGGACGGCGCCACTACGGCGCGTACGACATCGCAACCCTCGCGGACACCGTGAGAGCCGTGCGCAGACGCGCCGGCCTTCCCAGCTGACGCCCAGCCGCGCGGGAATGG
>JBIOES010000154.1:0-4266 GCA_044446265.1 Solirubrobacterales bacterium | reverse complement strand
CTCCACGCCCGCGAGCGCCCGCGCGAGGCCCTCGCCGCTCACCACGTCCCCCCGCACCACCTCCACCCCCCACGCGGAGGGGATCTGCAGCGCGGTGGGGTCGCGCGCGAGGGCGCGCAGCTCGTGCCCCTCGCGGTGCAGCCGCGGCAGCAGCTGCGAGCCGATGAAGCCCGATGCCCCGGTGAGGAGAACGTGCATTATGTTGGGATCATGACGATCGACCGATGCGACGTGGCGATAGTAGGCGGCGGCATCCTTGGGTTGGCGGTCGCGCGCGAGCTCACGCGCGAGCTCCCCGCGCTGTCGCTGTGCGTGCTCGAGCGCGAGCGCGAGATCGCCACGCACCAGACCGGCCACAACTCCGGCGTGGTGCACGCGGGGATCTACTACGTGCCGGGCTCGCTGAAGGCGCGCCTGTGCGTGGCGGGGGCGCGCGAGCTGTATGAGTACTGCGCCGAGCGCGAGATCCCCTACGAGCAGTGCGGCAAGGTGATCCTCGCCACCGACTCCTCCGAGCTCGAGCGCCTCGATGAGCTCGAACGCCGCGGGCAGGCCAACGCGGTGCCGGGGCTGCGCCGCCTCGACGCCGAGGGCATCCGCGAGCTGGAGCCCCACGCGGTGGGGATCGCGGGCTTGCACTCCCCCGCCACCGGCATCGCGAGCTTCCCGGCGGTCGCGCGCGCCTACGCCGAGGATGTCACCGGGGCGGGAGCGGCCGTGGTCACGGGCTGCGAGGTGCTCGGTGTGCGCCCCGGCGCGCGCAGCGTGAGCCTGGAGCACACGCTCGGGTCCACCGAGGCCACGCACGCGATCTTCTGCGCCGGCGCCTGGGCCGACCGCCTCGCGGTGGCCGCCGGCGCGGACCCCGATCCGCGCATCGTGCCCTTCCGCGGCGCCTACCTGCGCCTGAAGCCCGAGCGCGCGGAGCTCGTGCGCTCGCTGATCTACCCCGTCCCCGACCCCTCGCTGCCGTTCCTGGGGGTCCATTTGACGAAGCACATCGACGGCGACGTGCTGATCGGGCCCACCGCGCTGCTCGCGGGCGCGCGCGACGCCTACGCCCTCTCGCGGGTGCGCGGGCGCGACGTGCTCGACACGCTCACCTGGCCGGGCTCGTGGCGCATGTTCGCGCACTGGTGGCGTCAGGGAGTCGTCGAATTGCGCCACGCCGCGATCCGCGCGGCGTTCGTGCGTGCCGCCGCGCGCTACGTCCCCGAGCTGCGCGTGGAGGACGTCGAGCCGTCGTTCGCCGGCGTCCGCGCGCAGGCGCTCGCGCGGGATGGGAAGCTGGTGGACGACTTCGTCTTCTCCGCAACCACGCGCGCCCTGCATGTGCGCAACGCTCCCTCGCCCGCCGCGACCTCCTCGCTGGCGATCGCCCGCCATGTGGTCGCGCGCGCGCGCGAGGCCTTCGCCCTGTGAGGTGAGCCGGCGCGGCCCCATCCGCACGGCGCGGCCTCCAAGGGCGTACGCTCTGTAGCGGCAGCGACCCCCATCTTGCGCTTCGCGGCCCGCCCCGACGGCCGGTAGGCCGTCCCTCCTCTTCCCTTCCTTTGAGTGAAACCTCGCAACGTGCGGGATGATCGGGGCGCCTATCACAAAAAAGTGACTACTTGCGGGGTTTCTGTGGGTAGAAGTTATTTCCCTGCGATTTGCGGATTCGCTCGATGAGCACTCTGCTCGGGCGTGCTTTGATGCCTGCCGTGGCCAAGGCGCGCAAGATCAGTTGTGAGGACTGCTTCTTCAAGCGCAACCTCCTCTGCGCGCTCGATCTGGATGAGCCCTGCGCGACCTTTCGCCCGCACGAGGCCCAGCTGAAGCCCCCCCCGCAGCTGCGCTTCGTGTTTCGCCAGGAGCGCCGTTCGCACTCGGCGTGGGCTTTTCCTAGCGCGCAGGAGCAGGCGGCTCTGCACGCGTAGCGTGGCGCGCGATCCAATTCGCTCCCGGGGTATCGGTGAGCCCGTGCACGACGATCGAGCAGAACACCACCAGCGCGGTGAGATCGAAGATCCGCTGCCCGCTCGCGATGCCCTGATCGAGCACGATCAGCGAGAACGTCATCGTCGCGACGCCCTTGGGGCCGAACCAGCCCATGAAGAGGCGCGTCTGGCGATCGGTATCGGTGCCCATCAGCGCGATCCACACCGCCACGGGGCGCGCGATCAGGAACGTGATCGCCACCAGCGCGACGGCCGCCCAACCGTCGTTGAAGAGCGCGCTCAGCGTGAGCAGCGAGCCGAACACGAGGAACACCCCGAGCTTCACCACCTCCACGATCTCCTCCGCGCCCTGCTCGAAGTTGCGGCGCAGATCGGGGCGGCGGATGCCCAGCACGATCGCCGCCACGAACACCGCGATGAAGCCGTTGCCCTTGGGCGAGAGCACGGTGACGCCGTAGGTCGCGAACGCCACCCCCAGCGCATACAGCGCCTTCTGGTGGGGGGGTATCGAGTGCTCCAGCCTGTGCGCGTCGGTGCGCGGCATCGCCAGCGAGGCCACCCACCCGCAGGCCAGCCCGTACACGAGCCCCAGCCCGATGTCCTGCACCACGAACCTCCACCACACGAAGTTCGAGGCGCTCACGCTGAGCGCCGCGAGCAGCGCCAGCACCGCGGGCAGCGCCAGCCCATCGTTGAGCCCCGACTCGAGGTTCAGCGAGTGGCGCACGAGACGCGGCACGCGCGCGTTGGTCACGATGCTCGAGGTCAGCACCGGATCGGTTGGGCTCAGCAGCGCGCCGAGCAGGAACGCCTCCGTCCAGCTCAGCCCAATCAGCGTCTTGCCGGCAAGTGCGACGACGAGCGCGGTGATCGGCATCGCCACCGCGAGCTTGCGCAGCGGCAGGTGCCACGCGCGCTGGAGCATCTCCCCCTCGACCTCCAGCCCATCGCGGAACAGGATCACGATCAGCGCGGTGTATGCGAGATCGCGCACGAAGGTGCTCTGCGCGTCGAAGTCGATCCACCCCAGGCCCCCATCGCCGAGCGCGAAGCCCGCGAGCACGAACACCGCCGTGAGCGAGAGGAAGCTGCGCCGCGCGAGCCCCGAGGCGAGCGCGCCCACGATCAGCAGCCCGCCGAGCACCGCCGCGGTCGCCTGGAAGCTGTGCACCGGGCCTGTGAGCCTATCTATCGGCCGCGCGCCGCGCGGCCATCCTCAACTGGAAGCTGTGCACCCTTCAAGGGTATATTGGGTGTACCCCGACAAAGCTTCAAAGCGAAGGTGGTGCTCCCATGGCGAGAAAGCACAAGCACGAGCAGGACGTACACACAAGCCGCAACGGCGCCAGCGCCGAGGTTCCGGCGGCCGAGGCCGAGGCCGAGGAGTCAAGCGGCGGCGGCGCCGGCAAGCTGCTGTTCCTGGTCCTCGTGGCCGGCGTGCTGGCGCTGGTGCTCAGCAAGGATCTGCGCAGCAAGGTGCTCGATAAGCTGTTCGGCGCCGAGGAGGAGTTCGACTACTCCTCCACCACGATGCCCGCCAGCGACTTCTCCTCCTCGTCGGTGGGCGCGTCCGCCTCCTGAGCGCGGGTCCGGATTGCCGATGACCGAGATGACCGCCACCGTCGAGACCGCGCCGCCCGTCCCCGAGCAGGAGCGCACGGGCGAGCACGGGGAGCTGGGCGAGAAGGCCGAGCCCAAGTCGCTCTCCGGCGAGAAGGCGCAGCGCATCATCGAGGCGATGCGCCGCTCCGTCGCCCAGCGCGGCGCCGCGGGCTCGACCTTCGATCACGTATCGCGCGAGGCCGGCGTCTCGCGCGGCCTGTTGCACTACTACTTCGGCACCAAGGAGCAGCTCCTGGTCGAGGCCGTGCGCCGCGACTGCGAGCTGCGCCTGGAACGCCTCCAGCAGCAGCTCTCGGGCGCGCGCACCGCGGATGACTTCATCGACCTGATGGCCGCGCAGCTGCAGGAGACCGTCCGCGAGGACCCCGAGGTGGTGGCGCTCGTATGCGAGCTCTTCACGCTCTCGCGCCGCAACGAGGACATCGCCGCGGAGTACGCCGGCCTGATGCGCTCCACGCGCGAGCAGGTCGCGGGCATGCTCGCCGCCGGCCAGCGCGAGGGGGTGCTGCAGCTGCACGCCCCCCCCGATGCGGTCGCCGAGGTGATCTTCGCGCTCGCCGACGGCGCCGCGCTGCGCATGCTCGCCGAGCCCGATCGGGACTTCTCGGAGATGCTCGCCGTGGGCATCGCCTGCGTGCGGACCCTTTTGGCCGACTGAATCCGGCCCTTTCTCGTTGGCACTCCTATAATGGGACTGCCAATG
>JBIOES010000153.1:0-4283 GCA_044446265.1 Solirubrobacterales bacterium | reverse complement strand
TGCCGAATACGGGGCGGGCGCAGGCGCGAGTTATGGCCGGGCGGGTTCGCGCTGCCCGGCGCTGGCGAGGATGCGGCTCACCAGCTCGTCGAAGCCGATGCCGGCGGCGTCGGCGGCCTGTGGCAGGAGGCTGGTCTCGGTGAAGCCGGGGATGGCGTTGGTCTCGAGCACCCACAGCTCGCCGCTCTCCTCGAGCATCAGGTCCACGCGCGCGAAGCCGCGGCAGCCGAGCAGCTCGTAGACCTGGAGGGCGAGCTCCTGCGCCCGCTCGGCGACGCCCTCGGGGAGCTCGGCGGGGCAGAGGAAGGTGGCGCCCCCGATTTCATAGCGGGCCTCGAAGTCGTAGAAGTCCTCGCCGCGCGGAACGGCCTCGACCACGGGCAGGACTTCCGGCCGTGCGCCGTCCTGCGAGTCGAGCAGCGAGACCGCGAGGTCGCGCCCGGGCACGTAGCGCTCGAGCAGCACCTTGCGGTCGTATGAGAACGCGGCGAGCAGGGCGCTGGGGACCTCCTCGGGGGAGCGCGCGAACTTGATCCCCAGCGCGGAGCCCTGACCGGCGGGCTTGACGACGAGCGGGAAGCCGAGGCTGCGCTCGATGTCCTTCAGCGCGCCGGCCGCGCCGAGCTCGCGGAATGCCGTCTCGTTGAAGGAGTGGAAGTCGGGCGTGGGCACTCCGGCGTCGCGCATGAGGTGCTTGGCGAGCACCTTGTCGGCGCAGCGGATGCAGGCCGAGGGAGCGGAGCCGGTGTAGGGCACCCCGATCGCGCCGAGCAGCTCCTGCACGGCGCCGTCCTCGCCGTCGCGGCCGTGCAGCGCGACGAAGGCGACGTCCGGCTTGGCGGCGCGCAGCTGGTGGATCAGCTCGGGGCCCACGTCGATCACGACCGTGTCGTGCCCCAGCCGCTGGAGGGCGTCCTCGATCTGGGCGCCGGAGCGCAGCGAGACCTGGCGCTCGAGCGAGCGCCCGCCCTTCAGCACGGCGACCCTCATCTCATGCGTCCTCTCCGCTCGCGGTCGATGCGGCGTCGCCGCCCTCCGCGCTGTTCCCGTTGCGGGTGAGCGTCCCGAACAGCCCCACCTGGAGCCCCACGACCTTGCCGATGCGGCGGATCGCCTCGCGGATGTCGTCCTCGTGGATGCCGGCGAAGTTGAGGCGCATCGAGGAGGCGCCGCTGCGCCCGTCCATGTAGGCGGCGCGGCCGGGCACGAAGGCGACGCCCTCGCTCTGCAGCGCTCTGGCGAGCAGGTCGGTGGTGTCGATGTAGTCGGGGAGCGTGGCCCACACGAACAGCCCGCCCTGCGGCTTCGTCCAGCGGACGGACTCGCCGAAGTGGGCCTGCAGCGCCTGCAGCATCGCGTCGCGCCGGCGGCGGTAGAGGTCGCGGAGCGTGCGGATGTAGCCCATCCAGTCCTCCTCGGCGAAATACCTCGCGACGAACAGCTGCGTGACCGGCGAGGAGCACAGGTCGGCGCCCTGCTTGCCGAGGTTGAGCTTCTCGAGCACCGGCCGCGGCGCGACTGCCCACCCGAGGCGCACCCCCGGGGAGAGGATCTTGGAGAAGGTGCCGAGGTAGATCACGAGGTCCGAGGCCCCGCCGCGACCGGCGGAGGAGGCGTCGAGCGAGTAGAGCGTGGGCAGCTCCTCTCCCTCGTAGCGCAGCAGCCCGTAGGGGTTGTCCTCCAGCACCAGGAGCTCGCGCTCGCGCGCCACCTCCACAAGCAGCCGCCGCCGCTCCAGCGACATCGTGACCCCACCCGGGTTCTGGAAGTTGGGGATCGTGTAGATGAACTTCGGGCGCCTGCCCGCGGCTTGGAGTCGATCCAGGGTCTCCTCCAGCGCGTCGATGGGCATCCCGTCGTGGTCCATCTCGATCTGCACGACATCGGCCTGGTAGGCGCTGAAGGTGGGGATCGCGCCGGGGTAGGTGGGCGCCTCGGCGACGATCGTGTCGCCGGGGTCGATGAGGGTCTTGCAGACCAGGTCGATCACCTGCTGGCCGCCGGTGGTGACGATCACGTCCTCGGCGTCCACGATGGTGCCCTCGGCGGCCATCACCTCGACGATCGTGTCCATCGCGACGGCCATCCCCCCGGTGGGCCCGTACTGGAGCGCCCGCGCGGTGTCGTGCTGGGCGACGCCGGCCATCAGCCGCGCGTAGAGCTCGGGGGGAAACGTGGAGGTGTCGGGCAGCCCGCCCGCCAGCGAGATCACCTCGGGGCGCTCGGTGAGAGCCATCATTTCGCGCATCGCGGAGCTGCGCATCCCGCGCGTGCGGGCGGCGAACAGCTCCTCATAGCGCGCGAGCTCGCGCGCGGTGGGACGGGCTCTGCGCGTGCCGTCGTCTACCGCCATGGCTCAAGAGCGTAGCTTGACCCGGGAAGCACGCGCGGGAGATAGGCTGCGCCACGATGAACAACCTCGCCTTCTACATCGGCCTCGGCCTCGGATTCGCGCTGGCTGCCGGGCTGCGTCCCTTCCTGCCCGCGCTGCTCGCGGGCGCGCTCGGTTCCGCGGGCGCGCTCGGCGTGGGCTTCTCCCACGGCGAATACGGCTTCCTGCAGTCCGGCTGGTGGCTGGTGGCGATGGCGGCGGCGCTGCTGCTCGCGTGGGTGTTGCAGCTGCGCATGGGAGCCGAGCGCTTCGAGGCGGGCCCGCTGGGCGCGGCGGTGGCGGGACTGGGCGTGGGCGTGGGCGCGCTGCTGTTCGCGGGAACCCTCGGCGAGCACGGCGACGCCTCCTGGCCGGGGATCGTGGGCGGCGCGCTCGCGGCGCTGCTGGCGCAGGCGGGGGTGCGCCCGCTGATCGCACGAGCTCGCGCGCGCCTCACCGAAAGGGGCGCGCGCGAAGCGCTGACGCTGTACGTCGATGGCACCGCGCTGGTGCTGAGCGGGCTGGTGGCGCTGCTGCACCCGCTGGGATACCTCGCGGCGATCCCGTTTGCGTGGCTGGCGCTGGGCACCCGGCGGCGCGGGGGGGAGAAGTACGCGGGGCTGCGGATCCTGCGTCGGTGACCCCGCCGAAGCTCGTACTGTGCGTGATCGACGCGATGGCCCCCGCGCAGCTCGAGCGGGCGATCGCCGAGGGCAGCGCGCCGGTGCTGGAGGAGATGGTGCGGCGCGGTCGCTATGTCTCCGACTGCGTGGCGGCGTTCCCCTCGGTGACCCCGGTGTGTGCGGCGTCGATCGTGACGGGCACCGGCCAGGAGCGCCACCGGATCCCCGCGATGAACTGGTACTCCCGCGAGGAGGCGCGCTACATCGAGTACGGCTCGAGCTTCCGCGCGGTGCAGCGCTTCGGGATCGCGCGCCAGTTGACGGACACGGTCTACAACATGAACCGCGTGCACCTGGCGGCGGAGACGCTGACCGTGTTCGAGTCGCTCGACGACGCGGGCGTGCGCACCGCGGGAACCACGTACCTGATGTACCGCGGGCGCCACCGCCACGAGCCCCAGCGCGACAGCGCGCTGACGCGGCTGGCGAGCACGCTGATGCGCCACCCCGTGATGGGGCCGCGCGAGCTGTTCTACGCGGATATCTTCTCCAGCCGCCCGACCGGCTGCCGCTCCGGATTGGGGATGCCGGGGGTGCGCGACCGCCACTCCGGCTGCGTGGGGGCGTACCTGGTGGAGCACGATCTGTTCGACTTCCTGCTGCTGTCGCTGCCGGATAACGACTGGCACTCGCACAAGGAGGGGCCGGAGGCCCAGGTGCAGTCGATCGCCGCGGCCGACGCCCAGCTCACGCGCGTCGCGGAGGCAGCCGGCGGCGTGGACGCGTTCCTCTCCGAGCACGCGGTGATCGTGATGGCGGACCACTCCCAGGCTCCGGTGAGCGCCACGATCGCGCTGCAGGACGAGCTGGCCGAGCTGGGGGTATTGGAGCCCTCGCGCTCCTCGATCTCCCTCCCGGGGCGCCTCCCCGGCCGCGCCAGCCGCGAAGAGCCAAGGATCGCCGTGTGCCCCTCCCAGCGCGCGGCGATGGTGTACGCACTGCCGGAGCACCGCCGCTCGACGCTGCGCTCCTCGGTGATCAGACGCGCCCTGCAGATCGACGGGGTGGAGCTGACGATGTGGCTGGAGCGCGCTCCAGACGGCACCCCGCGGGAGGGCGTGATCGCCAGGCCAGACGTGGGCGAGCTGCGCTTCGCGCCAGGTAGCAGCGGCACCCGCACAGGCGGCGGCGGGGCCGGTGGCGGCCGGAGCGGCGGTGTGGAAAGCGGTGACTTCCTCGACGCCCGCGGGCGCCGCTGGAGCGTCCAGGGGGAGCTGGCGGTGCTCGAG
>JBIOES010000152.1:0-4288 GCA_044446265.1 Solirubrobacterales bacterium | reverse complement strand
GGGCGGGTGGGGTTCAGTACACCCAGGTCTTCGGCGAGGCGCTGGTGCGCGAATGCGAACGCGACCCGCGCGTGCTGGGGATCACGGCGGCGATGAACAGCGGAACGGGCCTGAACATCCTCCAGAAGGCACTCCCGGAGCGCTACTTCGATGTGGGCATCGCCGAGCAGCATGCGGTGCTGTTCGCGGCGGGGCTCGCGCTGGAGGGATGCAAGCCGGTGGCGGCGATCTACTCGACGTTCCTGCAGCGCGCGTACGATCAGATCGTCCACGACGTGTGCCTGCAGCGCCTGAACGTGGTGTTCGCGATGGATCGCGCGGGGCTGGTGGGCGACGATGGGCCGACCCACCACGGGGCCTTCGACATCGCCTACCTGCGCTGCCTGCCGAACATCGTGCTGATGGCGCCGCGCGATGAGGCGATGCTGGTGCACATGCTGCACACGGCGCTCGTGTACGACGATGGCCCGATCGCCCTGCGCTACCCGCGCGGAGCGGGGGAGGGCGTGGCGCTGCCAAGCGAGCCGAGGGCGGTGAGGATCGGCACGGGCGAGATCTTGATCGCTCCCCGCGAGCCCGGCGCGGGAAATGATACGAACCCCGCCCACCCGCGTGTGGCGCTGATCGGCTACGGCAGCGGCGTGGCCAAGGCGCTGACCGCCGCGGAGCTGCTGGCCGAGCACGAGATCCACGCGACGGTCGCCGACGCGCGCTTCGCAAAGCCGATCGACGCGGGCCTGATGGCGCAGCTGGCAGCCGAGCACGATCTGCTCGTGACCGTCGAGGAGGGCGTCCTCGCGGGCGGCTTCGGCTCGGCAGTGTGGGAGACCCTCAACGAGGCCGGCGCCACGCCGCGCATTCTCAGAGTGGGCCTGCCCGACCGCTACGTCACCCACGGCGCCCCCGCGCTGCTGCACGAGGAGGTGGGCTTCACCCCCGAGCGCATAGCAGAGCGGATCGAAGCCGCGATCCTCGACCGCCGCTCGGCGACGATCGAGGCGTAGCAGAGGGGTTAAATGAAACGGCCCGCGAGGGAAGCGGGCCGTTTCGGGGAGGAGGGATGCTGCTGTACTTCGGGTCGTTCACTATCTTGCCCGCATCCGACACATTTGTGTGTGATCTTGGGCACACTTATCCCCTCGCGCCAAGGACGCCGTTCTGAGTCTTCTTGAGCATTGCCTTCAGCCATGCGAATCGTCTTGCAGCATATGACTCGTGTTGCTCAACGCCGTGGGGCGGCTCAACCCCGTCTACACGCTCGGGATCGCGGGGGTCTGCGCGATACATATCGACCAAATCCTGCGCAGTCGCAGCAGAGCGATCGAACTGGAGCGTCTCAAGATCAAGCCCCGCCAGCTCGCAGACGTTCTGTGTGTCCCAATCCCTTATCTGCTCCAGATGTTCGCCGTGGCTGCGTGAAGTGCGCTCACGAACGATGGCCGTATATGCATCAATGCGTCCTTCGAGCCAGCGTCCAAAGGGAGTCGGCTTCTGCCAAGGAGGCAGATGCAGCAGAGGGGCCAGCATTATATAAAGCCCGATGACGGCTACTGCCCCGAAGATAAAGAGGGGCCATATGGGACGGACGGGGGCGGCCAGCAGCCACGCGATTGCTCCGCCTATGGCGACAGCTGTCACGGTGCCACCCGCGATGCTCCATGCAGCTCTGTCGTCCCATCGCACGTCCGCAGGCCTACTTCGTGGCTTCCTGAATCGCTGCCCTCGCACATTCGCGGGCGGCGGCGCGCAGAGCTTCGCTGAATCCCCGATCCTTCGTCAGTACGTCGTTGATCGTTGTGTGTGCTTCCTCCTGATGCGAGAGGCATTCGCAACTGGCCTGAGTCCCATGGCTGGCGTAGCAGGACTGCATGAATGCTTCGCGAGCAGCCGAAGGCCATTCTGGTCTGCTTGTAGTAGTGGTAGTGGGTGCCTTCTCGACAATCGTGGTCGTTGTATGGACGGAGCCGCATCCGGCGAAGGCCAGTACCGCGAGCGCTGCAAGGACAGATATGCGGGCCTTCATGGCGCGGCATCCTAGCAGGATTTTGAGGTTTTGGCCCTAGAGCTTTTGGCTTGATCCGTGGAGCATCCGCCGCATGGACGCCCGCGAGACCTTCGCCCACAACCTCCGTGCCGAACGCCACCGCTTGAAGCTCTCCCAGGAAGCGCTCGGCTTCCAATGCGACCTGAACACGAGCGAGGTCAGCCGACTGGAGCGCAGTCAACGCGATCCCCGGCTTGCCACCATCGTCAAGCTCGCCCGCGCGCTCAGCATCCCGCCCGCGAAGCTGCTGGACGGTATTCCCTGAAGACTTCCTTGGCGCGAGGGGATAAGTGTGATCTTGGGCACACATTCCCGTAGACGGGAGCCAGGTACCTTTCCGGGCATGTCCAAGCGGCGCCTCGACACCCTGCTGGCCGAACGCGGCCTGTTCCCCTCGCGCAGCCGCGCCGCGGCGTCGGTGATGGCGGGCGAGGTGTGCGTCGGCCCCGGCCGGCGGCGCGCGAGCAAGCCCGGGGAGATGGTCGAGGCCGACGCGGTGCTGGACGTGCGCGAGCAGCCTCGCTACGTCTCGCGCGGGGGGATCAAGCTGGCCAACGCGCTGGCGCAGCTCGACGTGGAGGTGGCGGGCCGCAGGGCGCTCGACGTGGGGGCCTCCACGGGCGGGTTCACCGACTGCCTGTTGCAGCATGGGGCGGTGGAGGTCGTGGCGGTGGATGTGGGCTACGGCGAGCTCGATTACGGTCTGCGCCGCGATGAGCGCGTGCACGTGCTGGAGCGCACCAACGCGCGGACGCTGCTCGCGGCGATGCTCCCCTACACCCCCGAGGTGGCGGTCGTGGACGTGTCGTTCATCTCGCTGGCGAAGGTGCTCCCCGCGGTGCTGGGGTGCATGGCGGCGGAGTACGACGTGCTCGCGCTGGTGAAGCCCCAGTTCGAGGTGGGTCGCGAGCGGGTTGGCAAGGGGGGCGTGGTGCGCGAGGCACACGAGCGCAGAGCGGCGCTCACGGCCGTTGGCACGGCGGCGCGCGCGCTGGGAGCGGCGGTGTTGGGCTTCTGCTCCTCGGGGCTGCCCGGGCCGAAGGGCAACAGGGAGAGCTTCGTGTGGCTCGCCGAGGGCACCCGTGCGGGCGCCGCCGGAAGCGATGAGGAGGTCGCGGCGATGGCGGGGGAGGTGGAGCCGTGAGGCGCATGACGGTGCTCACCCACCACCGCGTGGAGGACACCGCGGCGGCGCTGAGACGCCTGATCGATGAGGCCGCACGGGCGGGGGTGACGCTGCGCTTCGATGCGCAGGAGACCCGCAAGCACGGCCTCGTCGCGGCCCCTGGGGTGGAGGTGAACGCGGAGCTGGCGAGCGACGTCGAGTTGTGCGTGGTGCTCGGTGGCGATGGAACGATCCTGCGCGCGCTGCGCTGCTATGCGGGGACGGGGGTGCCGGTGTTCGCCGTCAACTTCGGCGAGATCGGCTTCCTCGCGACGATCGAGCCCGAGGAGCTGGAGGGTGGGATCGGCCGCGCTCTGAGCGGCGACTTCGAGCTGCTGCGGTTGCCCGCGATCGTCGTGGGGACCTCTGCGGGCGAGGCTCGCGCGATCAACGACGTCGCGATCCACCGCAAGGCTGGAGAGCGCGTGGCGGAGCTCGCGCTCACGCTCGACGGCGAGGAGGTGGGCAGCGTGCGCTGCGATGGGCTCGTGGTGGCGACCCCAGCTGGCTCCACGGGCTACAACCTGGCCAATGGAGGCCCGGTGATGGCGTGGGGGGTGGAGGGGTTCGTGGTGTCCTTCATCGCGCCCCACTCGCTCACTGCGCGCACGCTCGTGGTGGCTCCGGGCGGAGCGCTGGAGATCCACAACCGCTCGCGGGAGGCGCTCGACGTGTCGGTGGACGGCCGTCCCTTATGCGAGATTCCCGCGGGCGGCGCCATCCAGGCGCGCTTCGAAGACGATGTGGGGACGATCGCGCAGCTGCCGGGATCCTCGTTCTACCGCCGCCTGCGCGAGAAGTTCGGCCGCCTCGCGCGCTGAGCGCCGGCACAGCCGGTAGGCACGGAGGGGCGGTCCGGTCGAAGCTCGCGCTCAGGCTGCGCGGGAGGTTCCGTGGCCCGAGCGCTCCAGTGAGGCGATGAAGTCGTCGAGCTGGTCGCGCGAGAAGCGCCGCTGGTCGCCGGGGGTGCGGTAGCAGCTGAGGTGCCCGGCGTCCGCCCAGCGGCGGATCGTGGCCAGCGAGACGCCGAGATAGCGCGCGGCCTGGGAGCTCGTGAAGACGAGCTGGCGGTCGTGGAG
>JBIOES010000151.1:0-4294 GCA_044446265.1 Solirubrobacterales bacterium | reverse complement strand
GATGCGCCCGAAGGTGGTGCGCGCCTCGTAGAAGCCGTAATCGATGTCCGCGCGCATCGTGTGCAGCGGCACGCGCCCGTCGGAGTAGCTCTCGGTGCGCGCCATCTCGGCGCCGCCCAGGCGTCCTGCCACCTGCACCTTCACGCCCTTGGCGCCGGAGCGCATGGCGCTCGTCAGGGCGCGCTTCATGGCCCGGCGGAAGGCCACGCGGTTCTGCAGCTGCTCGGCGATCGACTGCGCCACCAGCTTCGCGTCGAGCTCGGGGCGCTTGATCTCGAGGATGTTGACCTTGATCTGCTTGTGGGTCATGCGATGCAGTTCGCGGCGCAGCGCGTCCACCTCGCTGCCGGACTTGCCGATCACGATCCCCGGCCGGGCCGTGTGGATGTTGACCTCGAGTTCCTGGGCGTCCTTGCGGATCGTGATGTCCGAGAGGCCAGCGTGCGCGAGGCGCTCCACGATGTACTCGCGGATCCTGATGTCCTCGGCGAGGTACTCGGCGAAATGACGCTCGTTGAACCAGTTCGACTTCCAGTCGTGGATGTAACCCACGCGCATCGCCTCTGGATGAACCTTCTGACCCATGTCTTCTCTCTAGATCCTTGTCTTTGTCCGGTCCGGTCTCTACCCGCGCCTACAACTGCTCGTACTGCTCGGGCGTGAGCGTGATCGTCAGGTGGCTGGTGCGCTTGCGGATCGGCGTCGCCCTGCCCATCGCGCGCGGCCGAAAGCGCTTGATCGTCGGCCCCTCGTCGGCGTAGGCCTCGCGGACGACCAGGTCCTCTTCGAGCAACTCGTGGTTGTTCTCCGCGTTGGCCACCGCGGACTCGAGCAGCTTGCTCCAGTCGCGCGCCACCTCACGAGGGGTGAACGCGAGGATAGCGCGTGCCTCCTGCACGGACTTCCCGCGCAGGTGCCCGCACACCATGCGCGCCTTGCGCGCCGAGGTGCGCACATAGCGGGCGTGAGCGCGCACCACCGCCCGCCGGGCCACCGGAGCGCGACGGGGAGCGGGCTCGGGCTCGGGCTCCTCGGCGGGCTCCTCGAGCTCCTCGGCTGGCTCCTCGGCGACGGGCTTGGCCTTGACCCTGCTGCGCTTGGGCTTCTCGGCGGCCTTGGGGGTCTCCTCTTCAGCCGCGGCGGGCTGCTTCTCGGCCTCGGCCTTCGCGGCGGGGGCCCTGCGAGCGCGCGCGGGCTTCTTCTCCTCGCCGGCCTCCTTCTCGGGGGGCTCGGCGGCAGCCTTCTCCGCGGCGGGCTTCTTGGCAGCCGCGGCCTTCGCCGCTGGCTTCTTCGCGGCGGGCTTCTTCGCCTTCGCGGCGGGCTTCTCCTCGCCCTCGGGCTCCGGTGTGGGCTCGTCGGCCATCTCTACCTGACCTTCCCCGAACCGGCGTGCCCGCGGAAGTGGCGCGTGGGCGCGAACTCCCCCAGCTTGTGGCCAACCATCGACTCGCTCACGAACACCGGCACGTGTCGCTTGCCGTCGTGCACCGCGATCGTGTGGCCGACCATCTCCGGGAAGATCGTCGAGGCACGCGACCAGGTCTTGACCATCTGGCGGCGGTTCTCCTCGTTCATCTTCTCGATGCGGGCCATCAAACGCTCTTCCACCCAGGGGCCCTTTTTGCTCGATCTGCTCATGGCCTAGCGCTGCTTGCCCTTCCCGCGGCGCCGGCCGCGCACGATGTACTTGTCCGAAGCCTTGTTCTTCTTGCGCGTGCGGTACCCGAGCGTGGGCACGCCCCACGGGGTGACCGGGTGGCGGCCGGGGGTTGTCGAGCCCTCGCCGCCTCCGTGCGGGTGATCGACTGGGTTCATCGCGGTGCCGCGCGTCTGCGGGCGCACGCCCATGTGGCGTTTGCGCCCGGCCTTGCCGATCTTGACGTTCTGGTGCTCGGCGTTGCCGATCGTGCCGACGGTCGCTCTGCACTCGGCGCGCACGATACGCATCTCGCCCGAGGGCAGGCGCAGCGTGGCCATCTCGCCGTCCCTCGCCATCAGCTGCACCGAGGCCCCCGCCGAGCGCGCCATCTGACCGCCGCGGCCGGGCTGCAGCTCGACGTTGTGCACCACTGTGCCCACCGGCATCTTCGCCATCGGCAGGCAGTTGCCCACGGCGATGTCGGCGTCCTCGCCCGAGCTCACCGTCATGCCCACCGTGAGGCGCTGGGGGGCGAGGATGTAGCGCTTCTCGCCGTCCACGTAGTGCAGCAGGGCGATGTAGGAGGAACGGTTGGGGTCGTACTCGATCGCCGCGACCTTCGCGGGGACCCCGTCCTTGCGGCGCTTGAAGTCGATCTTGCGATACAGCCGCTTGGCGCCGCCGCCGCGGTGGCGCGCGGTCTTGCGCCCGTGGGCGTTGCGCCCGCCGCTCTTCTTGAGGCCCTCGACGAGGGTCTTCTCGGGCTCGGAGCGGGTGACCTCCGCGAAGTCCGGGTAGGAGACGAAGCGCCGTCCGGGGCTGGTGGGCTTGGGCTTGCGAATCGGCATCTGCTCGTCCTAGCCCTGCAGCCCCTCGAGGCCCCTGAAGATCTGGATGCTCTCGCCCTCGCGCACCTGCACGATCGCCTTCTTCCACTGGCGCGTGCGCCCGCTGGTCACGCCGCGGCGCTTGGGCTTGGACTTCATGCTGATCGTGTGCACGTTCACCACGTGCACGTCGAACAGGCTCTGCACCGCCTGGCGGATCTGCGTCTTGTGCGCGTCGGGGTGCACGCGGAATGTGTACTTGCCGGCGTCGGAGAGCACGTAGCTCTTCTCGGAGACGACCGGGCGGATGATGACCTGTGAGTGGTCCATCAGGAAGAGGTCCTCCCCCCCGCGCGGGCGGTGAGGGCGTCGAGCGCTGGCTGGGAGAGCACCAGCGCGGCGGCACCCAGCAGGTCGGTGACGCCAACACTCTCGTGCGTCAGCACCGCGACGCGATCGAGGTTGCGGAAGGAGAGCGCTGCGTTCGACTCCTCCGCGGCGAGCACCACCAGCGTCGCCTGCGGCCTGCGTGTCTGCGGGAGCCAACCCGCCAACAGCTCCGCCGCCTGGCTGGTCTTGGGCGCCTCGAAGGCTGCTGTGTCGAGCACCGCCAGCGACCCCCGCTCGGCGTGCAGGGAGAGCGCGCTGCGCAGCGCCGCGCGCTGCTCCTTGCGGTTGACCTTGAAGGTGTAAGAGCGCGGATGGGGGCCGAAGGTGACTCCCCCTCCGGTCCAGATCGGCGAGCGGCTGGACCCGGCGCGCGCGCGCCCTGTGCCCTTCTGGCGCCACGGCTTGGCGCTGCCGCCGCGCACCAGCCCGCGCGTCTTGGTGGCCGCCGTGCCGCGCCGGCGCGCGGCCTGCTCGGCGCGCACGCTCTGGTGCACCAGCGGTCCGTTGAAGCGAGCCGTGAAGGCGCCCTCGTCGAGCTTCACCTTCTTCGCGGCGCTGGAGGCCTGTGCCCCAGAGGGTGCGCCACCCGCAGCGAGCATCGGAGCGTCAGGCATCGGCGCGCACCTCCACCACGCCGCCGCGGGGACCGGGCACCGAGCCGCGCACGAGCAGCAGGTTCTCCTTGGCGTCCACGGCCACGACCTCGAGGCCCTTCTGAGTGACGCGCTTGTTGCCCATCTGCCCGGGGCCGCGGATGCCCTTGAAGACGCGCGCGGGGCTCGCCGAGGCGCCGATCGATCCGGGCGCGCGTACGTTGTGCGAGCCGTGGGACTTGGGGCCGCTCGCGAACTTGTGGCGCTTGATGGTTCCCTGGAAGCCCTTGCCCTTGGAGGTCCCCGAGACCTTCACGCGCCCCCCCACCGAGAACGCCTCCACGGTGACGCTCGCGCCGATCTTCAGCTCCTCGCCCTCGGCGACGCCCGGCTGGGCGTCGCGGAACTCCGCGAGATGGCGCATCGGCGAGGCGTCGGCCTTCTTCAGATGGCCGAGCTCCGCGCGCGTGAGGTGCTTCTCCTTGGTGGCGCCGAAGGCCAGCTGCACGGCGTCGTAGCCGTCGCGCTCCTGGGTGCGGATCGCCGTCACCGGGCACGGTCCGGCCTGCAGCACGGTGACGCGCGCGACGCTGCCGTCCTCCTGGAAGACCTGGGTCATGCCGAGCTTCTTGGCGAGGATCGCGGGCATCGGTTCAGGCTCAGGTCGCGAGGCGGATCTCGATGTCGACGCCCGCCGGGAGATGGTCCAGGCGCTGCAGCGAGTCGACCGTCTTGGGCGTCGGCTGGTGGATGTCGATCAGGCGCTTGTGCGTGCGGATCTCGAAGTGCTCGCGCGAGTCCTTGTCCTTGAAGGGCGAGCGGATCACGCAGTAGACGTTCTTCTC
>JBIOES010000150.1:0-4352 GCA_044446265.1 Solirubrobacterales bacterium | reverse complement strand
TTCCAGCGCCGTGCGCCGGCGGCCGTGGCCGAATCGGCGCATAGGGCCGCTCGTACTCCAGCCACCTTGTTGGCGGCGATCGACGCGCCTGTGCCCGTCCAGCAGCAGACGACAGCCTGCTCGGCGCGGCCGTCGGCGACCTCTCGCGCCGCGGCCTCGCAGGCCCATGCCCAATCGAAGCGAGCTCCCTCGGTGAAGACGCCGTGGGTCTGCACCTCGTGGCCGCGGCTGCTCAGCGCGTCGGGGAGCCCCGGGGCTACGCCGGTCATCTCGTCGGCTGCGATGGCGATTCGCATGGCCTCAGTATCGCGCTCGCTGCGCGCTGCCGGAGCTTCGGCGCTGGCCTCAGTTGCGCGTGCTTGGCGAGCAGCGCGGCCCTCGCTGGCCGGCTTGTCCGGCCCTCCTTGAATATTTCGCGCCCACCCCGCCTGGCAGACGGTATTTTCCGCACACCCTCTGGGAAAAACAGGAAAGTACAGTAGAGTCCTTGATATGTTGGACAGGGTGTAGGAGGGAGTGGTCCAGTCGATGTACATGGACGGTGGACAGGCCACACAGGCCAATCCGCATCTGAACGTGTTCGAGCCCTATCGGGAACTCTCGAGCCACCATGAGGATCAGCTGACGCGCGCCGCGATGATCGTGCTGCGGATGGTGCCCCTCGCGCGGGAGGCCCTGCTGGGGGCGATCGGCGAGGGGTCGCTCAGCGGGCTGCCCGAGTGTTCGCTGGACATGCAGGCCACGCATGTCGTGGAGCCGGGGACGCGGGAGGAGGCGCCCGCGCGGGGGCGCCTCGTGAGCGTCTTCCTCACGCCCGACATCGAGCCCTTCGCGCTCTCCGAGGAGGTCAGCGACACCGATCGCGGGCAGCGCTTCGATGGGGTGCTGCGCTTCGATCCGGAGCTCGTGGTGGTCGTCGAGAGCAAGGTCTGCCAGCGCTGGGCGCGCCGCGATGGGCACCGCGCCGCCGAGCTGAATCTGCGCGGCGTGCGCTTCGCCGAGCGCCGCACCTGTCTCCTGCCATGGCACGACCTGCTCGAGTCCTGGATGCGGCTGGTTGAGCTGGATGTGCTCAGCACCGCCGAGCGCGCACTCGTGCAGGACATGCTCGACTACGCCCACCGCGACTTCGCGCACCTGCTGCCCTTCGGCAGCCTGCGCCGCGCCGGGGCCGATCCCACGCGTCGTCAGCGCCGGCTGCGCTCGCTGCTCGCGCAGGCCACCGGCGTGCCGGTCGAGCGCGGCGGCCTTGTGCACGTTCGCCTCGATACCGCGCTGGGCGTCGTCTCCTTTCAGCGCGCCGCGCTCACGCTGGAGGGGGACCAGTTGGCGCTGCACGTGTGGCCCGGGGAACTCAAGCATCAAGCCGAGCATCTCTATGCGGCCGACCACGCGCTCGCGCTGAGCGCCCTCGCCGCGCCGGGAGCGCCCTGGAGCGTCGAGCCCCAGCCGCTCCTGGGCTATCGCAACGCCCCCACCCGCTCACGGGTCTACCTGACGTGCACGCTCGACGCCGCCACCTACGCGCAGCGCTGGCAGGGCGAGGACTGGGAGCGTGTGGGCGCCCACCACCGCAACCACATCCTCGAGGACCTCTGGCCGTGGCTGCTTGCGCGTGGCTACGCCTCTCCCCAAGACCTGAAACAGGTCAGCGCCTTCGTGGACTCGCTGGGGCGGCGCTTTGCGCACCTGCGCCCCGGGATGCACGCTACGCGGGTATGGCCGGTGGAGCAGGCCGAGGAGCTGGACGAGGCCGGGCGCCTTGCGGAGGAGGTCCGCTCTGCGCTCAGCGAGGTCCTGGGCATCCTCGATGAGCCTCCACTGCCCGCCACCGACGGGGGGCTCCCCGGCGAGGCTCCGGCGTCTGTGGCGGGTGAGCCTCGGCCCAGCTGGGGTCATGCCGGCGGGGCGCGGGTCGCTGCCGGCGAGGGACGGGCCTAGGACTTCAGGAGGAGATCGCGCCTGCGCGCCACCGCGGCCAGGAACAGCCTGTGCACGCGATCGTCGCCGGTCAGCTCGGTGTGGAAGGCCACAGCGATCCGATCCTCTTCGCGGGCCGCCACAGGGTGCCCTTCGATCTCCGCAAGCACCTCCACCCCTGGGCCGTGCTCGGCGATCCAGGGGGCGCGGATGAACACCCCGCGCAGCGGCCGGGCGGGCGGGTCCGATACACCAGCGAGTATCAGATCGGCCTCGAAGCTGTGCGTCTGGCGGCCGAACGCGTTGCGCTCCGCGCGCATATCCATCACTCCGAGGTGCTCGCGATCGAGCATGATCAGCCCCGCGCAGGAGCCCAGGAACGGCGTGCCGCTGCGGGCCAGCCGCCGCAACGGCTCGGCCAGACCCTCGCGCTCGATGCCCAGTGTCATCGTCGTGGACTCTCCCCCCGGCACCACCAGGCCGTCCAGGCCGTCGAGGTCGGCTGGCACGCGCACCTCGCGCACCTCCGCGCCCAGCTCCAGCAGCATCCGCGCATGTGCCTGGAACCCTCCCTGCAGCGCGAGCACGCCGATCAGCGGGGTAGGCACTGCGACGGTGGGCCCTACCAACCGCGCTGCGCCAGGAGCTGCTCATCCTCGAGCTTCGAGGACTCGAGGCTCGCCATCGCGGTGCCCAGCCCGCGCGATGCCTGCGCGATGCGCTCGGGGTCCTGCCAGTGCGTGGTCGCCTCCACGATCGCCCTTGCCCTCGTGGGCGGATCCTCGGACTTGAAGATGCCCGAGCCCACAAACACCCCTTCGGCGCCCAGCGACATCATCAGCGCGGCGTCGGCGGGCGTCGCGATGCCCCCCGCGCAGAACAGCACCACCGGCAGCTTGCCCTCGATGGCCACGCCGCGGATGAGGTCCAGCGGCGCGCCGTGCTCCTTCGCGGCGCTCGCGAGCTCTGCTCCATCGAGGGTGCTCAGCCGGCGAATCGCCCCGACGATCGAGCGCATGTGGCGCACCGCCTCAACGATGTCCCCCGTCCCCGCCTCGCCCTTGGAGCGGATCATCGCCGCGCCCTCGCCGATCCGCCGCAGCGCCTCGCCGAGGTTGGTGGCGCCGCACACGAACGGCACCTTGAAGTCCCACTTGTCGATGTGGTTGCTCTCATCCGCCGGCGTCAGCACCTCGGACTCATCGACGTAGTCCACCTCCAGCGCCTGCAGCACCTGCGCCTCGACGTAGTGCCCGATGCGGGCCTTCGCCATCACCGGGATGCTCACCGCCTCCTGGATGCCCACGATCATCTCGGGATCGCTCATGCGCGCCACGCCACCATCGCGGCGGATATCGGCGGGCACACGCTCCAGCGCCATCACCGCCGCGGCGCCCGCGTCCTCGGCGACCTTCGCCTGCTCGGCGCTCACCACATCCATGATGACGCCGCCCTTGAGCATCTCCGCCAGGCCGCTCTTGACCCGGAACGTGGCCTCGTCGCGCATGGCTCCCAGTCTACCGGGCGCGGCTCGGACTACTTGAGCCGGAAGGCCCGGATGCGGTCGTCGTACTGTGCGGTGTCGCGCGCGTACACGCCGTATGCCAGCGCCTGGATGAGACTCAACAGCGCCGTGTGCGAGCGCACATAGGCGGGGCTGTTGGAGGAGTAGTAGAGCTTCAGCTGCGCCAGCTTCGCGACCTCCGAGAGGGTCGCATCGGTGATCGCCGCGGTGCGCGCCTTGCGGTGGCGCGCAAGCTTCATCGCCCTCACCACCAGCGGATGCGGGCGCCCGGCCGAGAGCCCGATCACGAGCGTGCCTTCGTCGATCCGCCCCAGCCGGCTGAGCGCCTCCTGGGAGGGGCTCGCGACGACGTCCACGCGCAGATCCAGCAGCATCAGCAGGTGGCGCAGGTAGGAGGCGAAGAACGCCATCTGATCGCTCCCCGCCACCAGCACCTTCTCGGCGCTCACGATCGCCTCCACCAGCGCATCCACCGTGCTCCTGGAGACCTTGCGCGCGGTCTCCTCGACGTTCAGGTGGTCCGCGGCGAGGGCCGTCTCGAACTCGTTCTGATCGAGCGAGAACAGCGGCGCGGAGCCGTTGGTCGACGGTGTGCTCGAGGCCCCGCTGCGGCTGGGAGGGCCCGTGATCGCGCGGGTGTGCACGCGCCGGTACTCCTCGCGCGCCGCCGCCTGGAGCTCGGGGAAGCCCTCGAAGCCCAGCGCTTGGGAGAAGCGCACGACCGTCGAGCTGGAGGTGTTGGCGCGACGCGCCAGCTCCTCCGCGGTCTGGAAGGCCGCCTCGTCGAGGTGATCGACGATGTACTGCGCCACGTCCTTCTGCGAGCGCGAACACTCGTCGAAGCGAGCCTGGATGTAGTTGGAGAGGCTCTGGTGCTCACCGGCCTGCCCCCCGCCATGGGGGGAGC
>JBIOES010000149.1:0-4362 GCA_044446265.1 Solirubrobacterales bacterium | reverse complement strand
GAGTCGAAGACCATGATCGAGGCGTCGGGCAGCTCGCGCAGCGCCGCCAGCGCGGCGTCGGCAGGATCGGGTCCCGCCCGCCCGGAGGCCCGATGGAAAGAGGCGTCCATGTAGCCCTATTCGGTATTTGACGACTCTTTTAGAGATGCTGGGCGCAGTCTTGCGGACGGACAGACGAGGGCATGGGGTGGGCGGCCGTCCTGGTGAGGCGAGCGCCGCCATGGCGAGTGAGGCGGACGGCGCCGTATGTGGGGAGGCCGGGGCCGCGCGCGCCCACTATTGTCGTGCTATGACCCCAATCCCGATCAACATTGCGGCACTTGTGGGAGAGACCCCGATGGTGGAGCTGACGCGGATGCTCGATGGGGAGGCGCGGGAGAACGGCGTGCGGGTGTATGGGAAGCTCGAGTACCTGAACCCCGGGGGCAGCGTCAAGGATCGCATCGGCGTGGCGATGATCGAGGCGGCGGAGGCCCGCGGCGAAATAGAGCCGGGGCGCACGCGGATCGTGGAGGCGACCAGCGGCAACACGGGGATCGCGCTGGCGCTGGTGTGCGCGGCGAAGGGATACGAGCTGGTGCTGACGCTGCCCCAGGGCATGAGCCGCGAGCGCGAGAGCCTGCTGAAGCTGTATGGAGCGCAGGTGAGGATCACCGAGTCGCTGGGCGGGATGCACGAGGCGGTGGCCGCCGCGGGCGCGCAGCCGCCCGAGGGGGCCACCTGGCGGCCCCACCCGGTATCGAACCCCCCCCAACCCGAGGCGCCCCCGCGCACGACGGGTCCCGAGATCGAGCGCGCGCTGGAGGGCCCGCCCGACGTGCTGGTGGCGGGGGTGGGCACGGGCGGCACGATCACCGGCGCGGGCGAGTACCTGCGCGAGCGCAACCCGAAGCTGCGCGTGGTGGCGGTGGAGCCGCGCAGCTCAGCGGTGCTCTGCGACGCCCAGCCGGGCCCGCACCGCATCCAGGGCATCGGCGCGGGCTTCGTGCCGCCGGTGCTCAACCGCGAGCTGCTGGACGAGGTGGTGGGCGTGAGCGACGAGGACGCGATCCACACCGCGTGGCGCTGCTCGCGACGCGAGGGCGTGCTGGCGGGCATCTCCTGCGGCGCGGCGCTGTGGGCGGCGCTGCAACTCGCCGCGCGCCCGGAGAGCGCCGGCCAGCGGATCGCGGTGGTGCTGCCGGACTCCGGCGAGCGCTACATATCGCAGGCATTCTTCGCGCCCTGAGCCGATTTTTAGGAGGAGGACGGGTGGGCGGGCACTTAATTTGTTGGGTCCCAGCGGGCCGCGCAGCGCGGGCCGAACGCGGGTAGCGAGACATGGCTGCCCGCCCAAACACCGCTCCGGAGGCGGGGTGTGGGGCCGCTACGCTTTGACCATGCTCGGAGTGGGCACCTTCGCGCGCCTCGCCAGAGAGCTGCGCTGTGATGTGAAGTCCGCGCGAGAGCGCGATCCCGCGGCGCGTGGGGTGGGGCCGGTGGAGATCCTGGCGACGTGGCCCGGGATCCACGCGCTGCTCTCCCACCGCGTGGCGCACGCGCTGCACGAGTCGGGCGTGCCGCTGCTGCCGCGCTCGCTGTCGATGGCGACGCGCGCGCTCACGGGGATAGAGATCCACCCCGCCGCGAAGATCGGGCGGGGGCTGTTCATCGATCACGGCTCGGGTGTGGTGATCGGCGAGACCGCGACGATCGGAGAGGACGTGACGCTCTACCAGGGGGTGACGCTGGGGGGCACGGGGTTCGCCACCGGCAAGCGCCACCCAACGGTGCAGGACAACGTGACGATCGGCTCCGGCGCGAAGCTGCTGGGGCCGATCACGATCGGGCACGGCGCCAAGATCGGCGCCAACAGCGTGGTGATCACCGACGTGCCGCCCAACACCACCGTCGTGGGCAATCCCGGGCACCCGGTGCGCGTCGATGGCAGGCGCCCCGAGGGCCCCGACGCCGACTGGATACACCTGCCCGATCCGATCGCCGAGGCGCTCGAAGGGATGGCCAGCCGTGTGGGCGCGCTGGAGCGGGCGGTGAGCGAGCTCTCGGGCGAGAAGACGGAGGCGCCCCCGGCGACGGTCACGCGGCTGCGCCCGGTGAAGGGGCAGAACCCCGCGGGAGGCTGAGAGGCTGGAGGCCCCACGGGGACCCTTCGCGCACCGGCGAGGACGCGGGCGTGCGGGCGCTGGGAGGCACGGTAGACCGACCCCACATCTATGCTGAGGGGATGGCGCAGAACCCGCACGCCGAGCACCTGCAGGAGTTGCTGGAGGGGCTCAACGAGCCCCAGCGCGAGGCCGTGACGCACGGCGAGGGGCCGCTTCTGATCCTCGCTGGGGCGGGGAGCGGCAAGACGCGGGTGCTGACCCACAGGATCGCGTACCTGGTGTTCACCGATCAGGCGCAGGCGAGCGAGATCCTCGCGATCACCTTCACCAACAAGGCCGCGCAGGAGATGCGCGGACGCGTGGAGCGGATGCTGGGCCACGGCACGCGCGGTATGTGGCTGATGACCTTCCACGCCGCCTGCGCGCGGATCCTGCGCACAGAGGCCGAGCGCCTCGGGTACACGCGCCAGTTCACGATCTACGACCAGGCCGACGCGCGGCGCCTGGTCAAGCGCAGCATCGAGGGGCTCGGGATCGACCCCAAGCGCTACACCCCCGTGGCGATCCACTCGCAGATCTCCTCCGCCAAGAACCGCCTGCGCGACGCGAAGGAGTACGGGCAGATGGTGGGCTCCTACTTCGAGCAGACGGTGGCCGAGGTGTATGGCGTGTACGAGCGCGAGCTGCACCGCATGAACGCGATGGACTTCGACGATCTGCTGTTTCGCACGGTGAACCTGCTGGAGCTCTTCGAGGAGGTGCGCGAGCGCTACGTGCAGGCGTTCCGCCACGTGCTCGTGGACGAGTACCAGGACACCAACCACGCGCAGTACCGCTTCCTGCAGCTATTGACTGGGAGCCCACCCACCCGGCGCCAGGAGCCCGCCCACGGCCGCCGCGTGAGCCTCGAGGGTGGCGCACCCCATTGCGGGGCACAGGCAGCCGGCCGGATGCCGGCGAGCCGGGCCCCTCGACATTTCCAGTCATCCGGTCACCGCAACCTCGCGGTGGTGGGCGACGACTCGCAGTCGATCTACGGCTTCCGGGGCGCCGACGTACGCAACATCCTCGACTTCCAGGATGACTTCCCCGACGCGCGCGTGGTGAAGCTCGAGCAGAACTACCGCTCCACCCAGACGATCCTCTCGGCCGCGAACGCGGTGATCGCCAACAACCGCGGCGGCATCGCCAAGCGCCTGTGGAGCGCGCTGGGCGATGGGGAGCCGATCGCGGTGCGCGAGCTGGAGGACGAGTACGCCGAGGCGCGCTTCGTGGTGGGCGAGATCGAGCGCCTCGTCGACGAGGGCGCAAGCCGCGCGGAGGTCGCTGTCTTCTACCGCACCAACGCGATGTCCAGGGTGCTGGAGGACACGCTCGTGCGCCATGAGATCGCCTACCAGGTGATCGGCGGGACGAAGTTCTACGAGCGCGCGGAGATCAAGGACGCGGTGGCCTATCTGTCCCTGCTGGCAAACCCCCAGGACGTGGTGAGCTTCACGCGCATCGTCAACTCCCCGCGTCGGGGGATCGGGCAGACCTCGGTGGGACGCGTGCTGGCCCACGCCGACACGCTGGGCATCGCGGTATGGGAGGCCGCGGAGAGCCCCGCGCGAGTGCCCGGGCTGGGGGCGGCCGCGCAGAAGGCACTCGCGCGCTTCATGGATACGATGGGCGAGCTGCGCAGGCGCATCGCCGATGAGGAGCCCTCTCCAGTGGGGGAGCTGCTGGAGGCGGTGCTTTCGCAAACGGGGTACATCGAGGCGCTGGAGGCGGAACGCACGATCGAGGCGCAGGGGCGCGTCGAGAACCTCGAGCAGCTCGTGCAGGTGGGCCGCGAGTGGGACGCCGGCGCCGGGCGGGCGGGACCTGATCGGTCGCTGGACTCGTTCCTGCAGCAGATCGCGCTGATGGCCGACGCGGACTCGCGCCGCGACGGCGAGAGCCTCGTGACGTTGATGACCCTGCACAATGCCAAGGGCCTGGAGTACCCGATCGTGTTCGTGGTGGGCTGCGAGGACGGCGTCTTCCCCCACTCGCGCGCGCTCGACGAGGGCGACGTGGAGGAGGAGCGGCGCCTGTTCTACGTGGGCGTAACGCGCGCGATGCGCACGCTCTATCTCACCTACGCGCGCCGCCGTGCGGTGTTCGGCGCGCCCACCGCCGGCCTCCCCAGCCGCTTTCTCGACGAGATTCCCGCGGAGCTCACCGAATTCGAGGAGCAGCCGGCACGAGGTTGGAGCTCGGCCTCACGCTGGGG
>JBIOES010000148.1:0-4395 GCA_044446265.1 Solirubrobacterales bacterium | reverse complement strand
GAGCGCGCGCGGGCGAAGGAGCGCATCCTCTCCTTCCGCGACGACTTCGGCCAGTGGGACCCCAAGAACCAGCGCCCGGAGCTGTGGAACCTCTACAACGGGCGCATCAAGAAGGGCGAGAACGTACGCGTCTTCCCGCTCTCCAACTGGACCGAGCTCGACGTGTGGGAGTACATCGATCAGGAGGAGCTGGAGGTCCCCTCGATCTACTTCGCGCACGAGCGCGAGGTGTTCAAACGCGACGGGATGCTCTACGCCTGGCGCGAGGGCACCGAGCTGATCGACGGCGAGGAGATCGTCTCCGAGACCGTGCGCTACCGCACCGTGGGCGACATGAGCTGCACCGGCGGCGTGCGCTCGCAGGCCGCCACGCTGGAGGAGGTCGTGCTCGAGATCGCCGCCACGCGCATCACCGAGCGGGGCGAGACGCGCGCGGACGATCGCGTCTCGGAGGCAGCGATGGAGGACCGCAAGAAGGCTGGGTACTTTTGATCCGGCATCCAGCCGTCTCCTTTGACATGCAGGCGACATCCATGTCGCCGTTGACCGGGCCTGCGGCCCTTCTGGCCTGCGGGGCAGGCCAGTGACCCTAGACCTGCTGCGCTTCACCACCGCGGGGTCGGTGGACGACGGCAAGAGCACGCTGATCGGGCGGCTGCTGTACGACTCCAAGCAGATCTTCGAGGACCAGCTCGAGCACGTCGCCCAGGCGAGCGTGCGCCGCGGCGGAACGGGAACGCTCGATCTGGCGCTCTTGACCGACGGGCTGCGGGCCGAGCGCGAGCAGGGGATCACGATCGACGTGGCCTACCGCTACTTCGCGACGGCGAAGCGGCGCTTCATCATCGCCGACTGCCCCGGGCACCAGCAGTACACCCGCAACATGGTGACCGGCGCCTCCACCGCCGACCTGTCGGTGATCCTGCTGGACGCCCGCAAGGGCGTGCTGGAGCAGTCAAAGCGCCACGCCTTCATCAGCGCGCTGCTGGGCATCCCGCACGTGGTGGTGGCGGTCAACAAGATGGACCTCGTGGGGTACTCCCAGGAGCGCTTCGACGAGCTGGTGGTGGAGTTCGCCGGCTTCGCCGCGAAGCTGGGCGGGCGGGCGAAACTCGTCTATCTCCCGATCTCCGCGCTGGAGGGCGACAACGTCGTGGAGCGCTCGACGCGGATGGATTGGTATGAGGGGGCCCCCCTGCTGGAGCTGCTGGAGCAGGTCGAGGTGGCCTACGACCACCCCCACGACACGCCCGCGCGGTTCCCGGTGCAGTGGGTGATCCGCCCGTCGAATCGGACCCTCGCGCCAGCCTCCCCCGCTCCCCCGGGCGAGGAGTACCGCGGCTACGCTGGCCAGCTGGCCAGCGGCGCGCTGCGGGCGGGCGAGGAGGTGATGGTGCTGCCGAGCGGGCAGCGCACGCGGATCGCCGCGATCGACACCTTCGACGGGCCGCTGGAGGAGGCGGTGGCGCCGATGTCGCTGACGCTGCGCCTGGAGGACGAGCTGGATGTCTCGCGCGGGGAGCTGATCTGCCACCCCGAGGAGGCTCCCGCCGTGGCGCGCGAGCTGCAGGCGGACGTGTGCTGGCTCAACGAGCGGCCGCTGCGCCCGGGAGGGCGGTACGTGATGAAGCACACCACGCGCCACGCCACCGCGGTGGTTGAGGAGCTGTATGACCGCGTTGACGTCCACACGCTGGAGCGCGCCGGCGCCCCGCGGGAGCTGGGCCTCAACGACATCGGCAGAGCGCGCCTGCGCACGAGCGCCCCACTGGCGTTCGACCCCTACCGCGGCAACCGCCGCACGGGCAGCTTCATCTTGATCGACGAGACGACCAACGAGACGGTGGGCGCGGGGCTGATCGTCCCCGATTCTTTACAAGATCCTGTTCGATAGTCCGCTGGCGGAACAACGATGGTAGAGCCAAAATCGGGCCCTCTTTGTGCAGACGCACAAAATCTCACGAAAATTCGTGCGATTGAACATTGACGTGGCGGCTCAAACCAGGTACTAGTTAGCTGTATTCTAAATGACCGAACCAATCGGTCGGGGATGCCTGCGAGCCAAGCTGGTGTGACGACCCCCCAGTGTCGTCCACCCAGGTAGGCAGGGGCGCCGAACGCGAAAGCGTGCCAGGGCGGCGTCCCCAAAGCTCGCGTCCGGGGTTTGTGGAGCGCTTTCCCCGGACGCGAGCAGCCTGCCACCCGCCTGCGCGCGGCATCCGAGGTCGATGGAGTCCGGTGAAGGAGTGCAGCGAGCTAGCCAAACGCCCTCTGCACCATGAAGGCCTCCGCAAGCGAGTAGCCGGATTCCGAGCCCCGCACCTTGGCCAGCGCGCGTAGAACCTCCGGTGAGCGCGGGTGGGGATCGGGCCTGGCCTCGCCTTTGTAGGCCTCCATCGCGCTGATCTTGCCCTCGAGATCCTCCTCGGAGATCTCGACATAGAGATTTGGCTCCCAGCGCGCCGGGCGCAGGTAGCCAGTGCTGCTGGGCACCTCCCCGGCCAGCAGCGACACGTGTGAGGACACGCTCGGGCGCGTGGCGACGATCGCGGCTTCGTGGCAGTACTGATGGTCGATGTTGGTGCAGTAGCGATGATGGGTCAGGATCACATCGGGACGCACGGTGTCGATCAGCGCTTCGAGCCAGTGGATCAGCTCCAGGCGCGTGTAACGATCCAGCTCGTTGTCCGCGAACTCGCCCAGATGGATCCTCGTGGGATCGATGGCCAGCATGGCCAGTGCGGCGCTGCAGTCCTCGCGCAGCGTCCCCATGCGCTCCTCGCGCAGTGTCTCGGACTCGACGTTGCGGCGCGCGTGAATGCCGGTGGCCGGTATCGCCACGTGAACCTCGCTGCCAAGCCGGCCAAGCCGGTGCATGGTGGCGCCGGCGCCGAGCGTCTCGTCGTCGGGGTGGGCGAAGAAGCAGAGGGCGCGGCTGATGGATCGGAGGTCAAGCATCGCGGTCGCGCGGCATGCTAATGCGTACGCTGGCTTCCACAAAATCGGTGCGCAGCGCCGGGCGGCTGAACTCCAACCGCCATGCGCCCCACCGGATGAATGCCGGCGGATACTCGGCGGCATCCAGCATCCGGATGTGGTCGAAGATCTCCTCGAGGGTCGTGAACCGATCGGCGGGGATCTCGCTCTCGGCGGGGCGCCTGCGCCGGAAGGAGACCGGCGTGCCGACCTGAGGCGTCGGCCGCGGTTCGTCCAGTGCGATCTCGCGAATCATCTCGGCGACGAGGTGAGCGGCGCGCAGATAGATCTCCTCGGCGAGTCCGTGCAACGACAGCGGTCGCTGCATGTAGATCGGGCCGGCGTCCAACTCGTCCGTCATCCGCAGTGCCGACAGCTTCGTGTCGTGGATGCCGCGGGCGATCAGGTTCTGCAACGGGCTGCCCCCGCGACCGAAGGGCAGGTCGGTCTCGTGGAAGCAGACGCACTCGCTGAGGCCGAGGATGTCCTCTCCCACCAGCGCGTTCCAGTGCGGAAAGAACACATAGCGGGGAGCGAGTGAGGAGATCGCGTCCGCCGTCAGCTGCTCCGGGTCAGTCACGAGGTACCACTTGCCCGGGTAGCCGGCGACGATCTCCCGGAAGACCCTGATGTTCCACGGGCGCACGGTGGCAACCACGTAGGTATGGCTCATGCGCTCCTCCGTCTCTCGCTCATCCGCTAGATGTTAGGCTGCCGCCTCTCGATGTTCACGAAGGTCCTGGTAGCCAACCGCGGCGAGATCGCCGTGCGCGTCATGCGTGCTCTGGAGGAGATGGGGATCGCCTCGGTCGCCGTGTACTCCGAGCACGACCGCGACGCGCTGCACGTGGCGCGCGCCGGCGAGGCATACAACCTCGGCGCGGGGCCGGCGGCGGAGAACTACCTGAGCATCGAGAAGATCCTCGACGTCGCCCTGCGGGCGGGCGCCGAGGCGATCCACCCCGGCTACGGGTTCCTGGCCGAGAACGCGCCGTTCGCGCAGGCCTGCGAGCAAGCTGGCGTGGTCTTCATCGGCCCACCCGCGAGCGCGATCGAAGCGATGGGCTCCAAGACGCGCGCTCGCGAGCTGATGCAGGCGGCGGGAGTGCCGATCGTGCCGGGCACCACCGAGCCCGTGGCCACGGTCGCCGACGCGCTGGAGATCGCCAGGGGCGAGATCGGATTCCCGGTCGCGGTGAAGGCCGCGGGAGGCGGGGGCGGCAAGGGCTTTCGCGTGGCGCTCGTCGAGGACGAGCTCGAGGACGCCTTCGCGGGAGCCAGCCGCGAGGGCGAGAAATTCTTCTCCGACCCCACCGTCTCCCTGGAGCGCTACCTGCCGGACCCCCGCCACGTCGAGGTGCAGGTGCTGGCCGACCGCCACGGCAACGTGATCCACCTGGGCGAGCGCGACTGCTCGAT
>JBIOES010000147.1:0-4432 GCA_044446265.1 Solirubrobacterales bacterium | reverse complement strand
CGCGCGGGCAGCCGTCGCTACGTGCATCACCTGGGCGAATGGTATGCGCAGGCGCACCCGACGGAGGACTTCGCCGAGACGTTCGCGGTGTGGCTGACGCCGACCTCCGGGTGGCGGCGCGCCTACGCCGGTTGGCCGGCGCTGTACAAGCTGCAGGCGGTCGATGAACTCGTCGCGAGCCTGCGCACCCAGCGGCCGCCGGTGCGCAACCGCACCCGCATCGAGCCCCTGGAGCACGACAAGCGCACGCTCGCGACCCACTACCGCCGCAAGCTCGCCCACAACCGCCTCATCCGTCGCGGCCTGGCGGATGAGCTGCTGCGGCGCGCGTTCCGCCCCGCGCCCTCGGTGCGCCAGCCGCTGAAGGCGGGCGCGTTCCTGCGCGCCCAGGCGCGGGTGCTCACCGCCGCGGTGGCGCGCACGCTGCGCATCGATCCCTACAGCGTCGACCAGGTGCTGCGGCTTCTGATCGAGCGCTGCGAGCGGCGCGACCTGTACGTGCGCGGCAGCCAGCGCGAGGCGCGGCGCTACGCGCGCTGGATGCTCGAGCGACTCACGGGCCTTTACTCGCAGGGCGAGACGCCACACTTGCCCCTATGAGGCGACTGCGCACGCTCGTCGTGGTGCACGCGAGCTTGGTGCCCCCGGAGAGCCTGGAAGGCCACAGCGAGAAGGAAATCGAGGAATGGCGCACCGAGTACGACGTCATGACGACGTTGCGCCAGCGCCGCCATGAAGTGCGCTGCCTCGGGGTGCTTGATAGCCTGACGGAGCTGCGCAGCACCATCGCCGACTGGGAACCGGACATCGTCTTCAATCTGCTGGAGGAGTTCGACGGCATCGTCACCTACGACCAGCACGTGGTGGCGTTCCTCGAGCTGATGCGCCAGCCCTACACCGGCTGCAATCCGCGCGGCCTGCTGCTGTCGCGCGACAAGTCCCTGTGCAAGCAGCTGCTGCAGTACCACCGCATCGCCACCCCGCAGTTCGCCGTGTTCCGCCGCGGCGCGCGCTTTCACGTGCCCAAGAAGCTGCGCTTCCCGCTGTTCGTGAAGTCGACCGTCGAGGACGCCTCCCTCGGCATCGCCCAGGCCTCGGTGGTGGATGACCCGTTGAAACTCAAGGAGCGCATCGAGTTCGTGCACGAGCAGGTGAAGTCCGATGCGCTGGTCGAGGAATACATCGAGGGGCGCGAGCTGTACGTCGGCATGCTCGGCAACGAGCGCCTCACGCGGCTGCCGGTGTGGGAGATGGTGTTCGGCTCGCTCCCCGAGTCGCTGGCCAGCATCGCGACGCGCAAGGTGAAGTGGGACAAGCGCTACCAGGCCAAGTACGGCATTACCACGCATGCCGCCGAGGACCTGCCGCCGCAGGTGCTCGCCTCCCTCGACCGGCTCTCGCGTCGCATCTATCGGGCGCTGGGCATGTCCGGCTATGCTCGCATGGACTTTCGTGTGACCCCCGAAGGGCAGGTGTACGTGCTCGAGGCCAATGCCAATCCGAATCTCGAGACCGCCGAGGACTTCGCCGAATCCGCGCGCGCCAGCGGCGTGTCCTACCCGGAGCTGCTCGAGCGGCTCATGGACCTGGGCCTGAAGTACCGCGCCCAGTGGCGCGCCTCCTATGGGTGAGCCTCGCTGGCGAGGCGCCGCGACCGCACTGCTGTGGCTGGCGCTGCTGGCCCTCGGCGGGTGTGCCGACCAGGCGCGCAAGCAGCAGGAGGATCTGGCGGACGTCCTCTCGTGGCTGCCCGGGCACTACGACAACCTCGCGCAGGTACAGCACGATGCGCAGTTCAACGTGCATCCGCCGCACGACCACGTCGCGATCCTCATCATGCCGACGCTCACGCCGCGCCTTGGCCATCACGTGCTCTACGTGCAGGAGATGGCGCCGGACAACGCCGAGCGCATCATGACCCAGCGCATGTTCAGCTTCGACGTCGACGAGGACCGCGGCGTGGTGGGCCTCGCCTACACCTTCGTCGAGCCTGCGCGCTGGCGCGAGGCGGCCCACGATCCGCAGATGCTCACGGCGGTCATGACGACCGACGTGGTCCCCGGCGGGTGCGAGCTGATCTGGAAGCGCGCCGGCGAGGATGTATTTACCGCCTCCACCGATCCCAAGCGCTGTCACGCCGCCGGCGGCGCGAAGGCGGCTCAAGGGCGCCTCACCGCCGACAGCCTCACCCTCGGGGGCTTCGAGTTCCGCAAGCTCGCGCACTGAAGCAGTGCGGGCCCGCGGCCGCGCGCCGCCGGCCCGCTCAGAGCGCTCCCAGGTCCAGCAGCACCGCGCGCGGCACCCGCCCGTTCACGACCCTGACGCCTTCGCTGCGCAGGCGGCGCGCCTGCTCGCGAAAGTCCGCAGAGCCTTGCGGAAAGACGATGCGACCACCGGCGCCGAGGACGCGCTGCCAGGGCAGGTGCAGTTCCTTCGGGGCCATGCGCAGCGCATAGGCGGCCCGGCGTGCGCGCCCGGGCAAACCCGCCGCGCGCGCCACCGCCCCGTAGGTGCTCACGCGCCCGCGCGGGATCATCGCGATCACGTGCCAGAGGGCCTCGAGCGCGGGGTTTTCCGTGCCCCGCGTAGTCCGCCGCCTGGCGAGCGGCTGCCACAGCTCGCCGAGGTTCCGCTTGGCGCGCCCCATGCCCTGGCCCGACCTCTAGTTCTTCAGGTGGGCATCGAGCCAGCCGAGCACCGTCTGGTACCACAGGAGGCTGTTGGCGGGCTTCAGCACCCAGTGATTCTCATCCGGGAACAGCAGCAGCTGGCTCTCGATGCCGCGCCGCTGCAGCGCCGTGAAGGCCGCGATCCCCTGGGTGTAGGGAATGCGGAAGTCCTGCTCGCCGTGGATCACCAGCATCGGCGTGCGCCACTGCGACACGAAGTCCACCGGGTTGACGCGCTCGTAGTTGTCCGGCACCTGGTACTGCGGGCCGCCGAACTCCCACTCCGGGAACCACAGCTCCTCGGTCGCGTAGTACATCATGCGCTGGTCGAACAGGCCGTCGTGGTTGACGATGCAGCGAAAGCGATCCGGCCAGTTGCCCTCGATCCAGTTCATCATGAAGCCGCCATAGGAGGCCCCGAGCGCGCAGACTCGCTGCCCGTCGAGCCACGGATAGCGCTCGAGCGCCGCCGCGAGGCCCTGCTGCAGGTCGATCAGGGGCTTGCCGCCCCAGTCCTTGCTGATCGAATCGGTGAAGGCCTGGCCGTAGCCCGGGGAGCCGTGGAAGTCGATCATCACGACCCCGTAGCCGCCGCCGGCGAAGGCCTGCGCGTTCCAGCGGTAGGTCCACAGGTTCGCCAGCGACGCCTGCGGTCCGCCGTGCACGACGAAGGCCACCGGGAAGCGCTGGCCGGCGGCGAAGCCGTAGGGCTTCACGACGTAACCGTACACCGTCTCGCCGTTCCAGCCCCGGAAGCTGAACTGCTCGAACGGGCTCATCTGGCGGGCGTCCAGGAGCGCCGCGTTCACGTGCGTCAGTCGCTTGGCGTCCCCACCGGCGAGCGGCACGCGGTAGAGATCGGCCGGTCCGCCCAGATCCGCGCGCGTGAAGATGACGCTGTCGCGGGTGACCGCCATGTCCTCGACCTCGCCGTCGGCAAAGAGCCTGCGCACGAGGCCGGTGCGCGCATCGAGCGCAAACAGCGCCCGCTGCCCGGCCTCATCCGCCGTGACGAGCAGGGTGCGGCCGTCGGGCGTGGCGTTCAGGTGCGCCACGGAGCGATCCCAGCCGCCGTTCAGCGCGCGCACCGCGCCGCTGCGGGCATCCTTCACCACGACGTGGAAGCGGTCCGCCTCGAAGCCGGGGCGCTGCTGCGCGAGCCAGACCAGCGTGCCGTCGGCGAGGAAGCGCGGCTGCGCATCCCAGGCCGGGTTGCTGGCGGTGAGGTTCACGGGCGCGGCGCTGGCGTCGGCCGGGGACTCGAACAGGTCGAAGTTCGTCGACCAGGGCTCGCTCTTGGCGCCTATGCGCGCCCCGAACACCAGCCGGCGGCCATCGGGGCTGAAGGCGTAGTCCGCGTCATCGCCGAAGGGCTTGCCGGGAATGTCGGCATCGAAGCCCCGCGAGACATCCAGCGGCGCGCCGGCCGTGCCGGCGGCGCTCAGCGCCGTGGTGAACAGGTGCGAGCGCGTGCCCTCGCTCGGGGTGTCCCAGTGGCGGATGAAGAGGCGCTCGTAGAGGCGCCCGGTGGCCTTGTTCTTGCTCTGGCCGTCCAGACGCTCGCGCGTGCACTGCAAGGTGGCGCAGTCCGGGAACACCTCCATCGACACGGCCAGCTGATCTTCGCGCGGGGAGACCTTGAAGGAACCGACGTCCAGCGGGTAGTCGGTCACCTTCTGCGGCGCGAGCGCGGGCAGGTTCAGGCGCCAGACCTGCGAGCTGCCGGAGCGACTGGAGAGGAAATAAAGGGTGTGGCCGTCGCT
>JBIOES010000146.1:0-4436 GCA_044446265.1 Solirubrobacterales bacterium | reverse complement strand
CAAGCCCCTGCGCTATAGCGGGCGCAACGAGCAGCGCATGGGGGCCGCGCAGCGTCTCCCGCGCGTGGCGGCGGACGCGGCGCGCCAGCGCGGGGATAGTCGCGCAGGGCACCCGCCCCAGCGGCAGCCGCTGCGGCGCGTGGCCTGCGCGACGATCCCCGCGCAGGCGCGCCGCGTCCGCCGCCACGCGCGCGAGACGCTGCGCGGCCCCCATGCGCTGCTCGTTGCGCCCGCTATAGCGCAGGGGCTTGCTCGCGATCATGTTCATCGACACTCCCCCCCACGCGTGGTTCAGCCACGCCAGGTACGCGCGGCGCGCCAGTGGGGTGTGGCGCCGCGCGAAGGCCCAGCGCCACGCCTTTGCCCGCAGCGGCGGCGTCCCCGCTGGGATCTCGAGCGTCGCGTCGCCGAAGAACGAGCGGTAGTGGGGCTCGGTGACCTCCGTCAGGAACCCCGCGCGCGTCGCCTCCCAGCGGTAGCGCCACGCCCAGTGGGCGTGCTCGTAGCCCTCGTACTGCTCCACGCCCTCATCGTGCACCCCGTGCGGGTCGCGCAGCGTCTTGAGCGTCTCGTTCACCATCAGCAGCCGTCCCCCGGGGCGCAGCACCCTGAACGCCTCCGCGAACGTCCGCCGCAGGCTCGCCACGTCGTTGTGGTGGAGCACCTGGCAGCAATACACGTAATCGAGGCTTCGCGAGGCGAGCGGAATCGCGTCCATCGAGCCCAGGATGCGCTCGAAGTAGGTGTGCCCATCCTCGATGAACCAATCCGCCGTGTAGAGCCCCTGCGGCTCCACCGTGGCGATATCCAGCGCGATCGCGCGCAGCCCCCGCTCGGCGAAGTGGTTGCTCGCCCAGCACGTATTCGAGCCCACATCGAGGATCGACTCGCCCGCCGCGAACGGGATGCTCGTCAGCAGCTGGTGCATCGAGCGCGCCTGCACATACCAGTAGCCGTGCTCGAGGTTCGGCAGCCGGTGCACCAGCTCGCGATCCCAGCCATCCGCGCGCATCTGCGCGGCGAAGCGCTCCAGCCCCGCCGCCTCCCTGAGGATGTGCTCGGGGGGCTCGAACAGCAGCTCGGGTACGCCGCGGCGTACAGGGAACTCGGTTGCGCACGAGCGGCAGCGCAGGAAGCCCTCGCGCACCTCGCGCTCGTCGCGCGCCTCGGCGTGCAGCGCGAGTGTGCCCTCGCGCCGGCAGGCGGGGCAGCGCAGCTCGCTGGCGAGCTCCTCCTTCACCTGCTCAGGCCTCCTCGAGCGGGACCCGCGGCACGCCCACCAGGCGCCGGTCGAGGTCTCGGGTCCATGGTGGTGTGTAAGATCGCGCCGCGATGGGTTCGGCTCATGCAGCGACCTCGACGCGCGCGCCGGGGTCCTCGCGCAGTGCCGGCCTTCCGGCGTCCGCGTATCGGCGCTTGGTTGGGCTCTCGCGCGAGGTGAAATTCGCCGCGTTTGGTGTGGTCTCGTTCATCGGGATCACGATCTGGTGGCTGACACAGGACGATCGCGTGCAGGACTGGGACAACGGCCTGCACACTATCGACGCCTTCACGATCCACGACGAGCTCGCCGGCGGCCATCTGAGCGCGCCGTTCACGGACTTCAACAACTACCCGCCATTCGGGCATTTGATTGGCGCCCTTGGCGTATTCGTGGGCGGCAAGAGCCCCGCGTCGGTGATCCTCGCGTCGAACTTCGTCTTCGTGCCGCTGCTCGCGGCGGGTTGCTTCGGCGTGGGCCGCCTCGTCTACCGCTCCGAGCGCGCCGGTCTGCTGGCGGCTCTGTTCGCTCTGGGTACGCCGATGATCATCTCGGAGATGCACGAGTTCTTACTGGATCCCCAGCAGGCGGCGATGGTGGCTGTGAGCGTGTGGGCGATCCTCGCGTCCGATCGCTTTCGGCGCCCCTGGATCGCGCTGCTGGCGGGGGTTCTCACAGGCTTGGCGATGCTTACGAAGGAGACGAGCGCGGTCTTCGTGGCCGGACTGCTTGCCGTCGTGGTGGTGCGCGGCGGCTGGCGCAACTGGCGCGGCGCGTTCGCCTTCGCGTTTGCTCTGTTCATCTTCGCGGGCCTGTGGTACCTCGATCATCGGAGCCAGCTCAGCGGGCTCACCGCGGGGGCGACGGGCACCGGGCAACCCGAAGTCGGTTCGCGGGTGGCCGGCAGCGTCACGCCGCCACACTTCTCGCGCAAGAGCTTAGGGTGGTACTTCTGGAGCGCGCTCAACATCCAGCTGCTCGCGCCATTGATGCTCGCGGTTCTGATCGGCTCCGTTCTTGCGGTGCGCTCCGCCGTACGGCGCTTTACGCCCGAGAACCTTCTGCCGGAGCTGCTCGGCGGTGCGTTGGTGGCCTGGCTGGGAGTGACGGTAATCACGCTCAAGGACCCGCGCTACTCCCTGCCGGCGCTTGTCTACATGGCGGTGCTCGGCACCGGCTGGATCGCCACCGCCAAGCGCTGGCGCGTGCCCCTCACGGCCGCGCTGGGGGCGGTGCTCGCGATCAACCTGCTGGGCATATCGACCGGCCTCGGCGAAACGGTGCGCTTCGCGCTGCCCGGCGCGCCCACCAACTCGATTCTCGCCGAGCGCCACATCACGCTCTACTCCCCGGAAGGGTGGCTGCGCGGCAAGCCCGAACACGACGGAGATCTGGTGGCGCTGCTGCGCGGGCTCAAGCGCATGGGAGTACGCACCGTCACCTTCGACGCGGGCAGCACGAACTACATCGACTTCAACATCACGGGCTTGGAGGTGCGTGCGGCTGAGGCCGGCCTGCAGTCCACCGCGATCTACAACCCCGCCGGACTCGGTCCCCGCGATGCGTTCGTGCTCCGCCACGTCCTCCAGCCGTGGGACCCGCCGCCGTGCCAGCGCCTGAACGACGGCACCGGCGTCTACGTGGTCCTCGGATACGCCTACATCCCATTCGCGAACTACACCTTCATCTGCCCGACGCACCACCCGCTGCTCTACAAACGCACCGCACCCCTACCACCCGGCGCCTCCCCCGCGAGCTGACCATCCCCGCTCCGGGCGAACTCCGCTTTCACTCGACTGGCACCCGCCGCGGCGCGGCGACCCTCTCCAGGAACGCCTCCAGCGCGTCGATACGCCGCTCCCACGCGTACTCCCGCGCGGTCTTCATCCCCGCGCGCCCCAGGCGCGCGCGCAGCTCGGGGTCGCCCAGCAGCTGTGCGAGCGCCCCGCTCACAGCCTCGCGCTCGGGGGCGGGCATCAGGCAGTTCTCGCCATCCACGCAGAAGTCGCGGTTGCCGTGCGCATCGGTGCACACCACCGCACCGCCCGTCGCCATCGACTCCAGCGGCGGCAGGCAGAAGCCCTCGTGCGTGGAGGTCTGCACGAAGACGGTGGCCTGCGCGAGCAGCTCCGCCACCTGCTCGTCGGAGGGGGAGTCCACGTAGCGCACCCCCGCGTCGTGCATCCCCCGCTCGCCCCCCACGAGCTCGGGCTCGATCCCGAACAGGCACAGCTCCGGGCGCGGCTGCGGCAGCGCGCGCCACGCCGCGATCGTTAGCGGGAGGTTCTTCAGCGGGTTGGTGCGCCCCAGCGCGAGCACCATATCCGCGCGGCGCTCCAGCTCCGGGCGCTCGCGGAAGTTCCCCAGGTCGATCCCGGGGGGGATCAGCTCGGCCTCGAGGCCCAGCTCGGCGAGGCGCTCGCGATTCCAACCCGAGATCGTCATGTAGCGGAACTCGGGGCGGTAGCTGTCGATCACCGCGTGGCGCACCACCTCGTCGTCGGGGTAGTAGGAGGTCTCGATGTCCTGCACGAAGTACACCGGGATGCCCTTCAGCACACTCGCCATCCACACCGGCGCGGCGGTGTTCCACCACGTCGCCACCTTGATCGCCTCCTGCCCGGCCAGCGCCTCGATCAGTTCCTCGTAGAACTCGAAGGTGCGCACCGGTGCACGCAGGTCAAACCAGTCGGGCTCCTCGCCGAGCGTGTACAGCGCCACCTCGTGGCCGCGCTCGGCGAGGCCGTTGAGGTGCTCGAAGATGTCGCGGTGCCCGCCGCCGATGCCCGTGCCCTCGGTTACGTAGATCACGCGCAGCCTCCCCTCCGCGCTGCGCACCGCGCGCGCGTCGAAGAAGTCCCCCCAGCGTTCCCAGAAGACGCGCTGGGAGGCGCGCTCGCGCTCGCCCACATCGGTGCCGCGCGTCACCGACTCATGGTGGTAGAGCGAGGCCGCGGGGAAGTAGAACACGCGAAACCCCGCCTCCCACGCGCGCAGGCACCAGTCGACGTCCTCGTAGGCCATCGGGTAGCGCTCGTCGAGCAGCCCCACGCGCTCGATCAGCTCGCGCCGCACATACATGCATGCCCCCGTCACCGCCAGCACCGGCCCCGCCAGCGCCGCCGGCCCCCAATCCTCGGGCTTGAAGCGGTAGCGGTGATCGAACCACTCCGGT
>JBIOES010000145.1:0-4452 GCA_044446265.1 Solirubrobacterales bacterium | reverse complement strand
GGCGTGCCGCGCGGCACAGTGGCGGAAGCGTTCGAGGCGATCGGCGCCGCGCGCGCGCCCGTGGGGAGCGTCGATGTGCCAAGCGGCGTGGACGCCTCCACGGGCGTGGTGTCCGGCGCGGCTGTGAGCGCAGAGCTCACCGTCACGTTCCACGCCGCGAAGCCCGGCCTGTGGATCCATCCGGGCAAGGCCCACGCGGGGCGGGTCCTCACGATCGACATCGGCATCCCGCGCGGGGCGCCCACCCCCCGGAGGGTCCCCACCCCCCGGAGGGTCCGGGAACACTCGGCGGCCGGCCTGCTGGAGCGCTCTGTCCTGCGCGAGCTGCCCACGCGGGGCGCTGCCTCCACGAAGTTCTCGAGCGGTCACGTCGTCGTGGCCGGCGGCTCGCGCGAGCTGACAGGCGCTCCGCGGATGGCGGCGCTCGCCGGCGCCCGCACCGGCGCCGGCTACGTCACGGCCTGCCTGCCGGCCTCGCTGCAGCCGCTGCTCGCCGCCACCCTGCTGGAGGTGATGACGCGCGCGCTGCCTGAGGAGGACGGTGAGTTGACAGCGCAGGGCGTCCCCGAGGTGCTGGGATTGCTCCAACGCGGCGGGGCCCTCGCGCTCGGCCCCGGTCTCGGGCGCAGTCCGGGCGCGGCCGCCTTCGCCCGCGAGCTCGCGAGCGCGGCGCCCGTCGCGATGGTGCTCGACGCGGACGGCCTCAACGCCCACGCGGGCCGGCTGGGCGAGCTCGCGAGCAGGGAGGCCCCAACGGTGCTCACGCCGCACGCGGGAGAGCTGGCGCGGCTGCTTGGCTGCGACAGCGCGGAGGTCTCGCGCAACCGTCTCGCGTGCGCCCGCGCCGCCGGCGCGCAGGCGCGGGCGGTGGTCGTGCTCAAGGGCGACGACACGCTGATTGCCGAGCCCTCCGGGAGGGTGGCCGTCAGCCCGGGGGACAGTCCCGCGCTGGCGAGCGCCGGCACCGGCGACGTGCTCACGGGGGTCATCGCGGCGCTGCTCGCCCAGGGGCTCGATGCGTTCCTCGCGGCCTGCGCCGGGGTCTGGCTGCACGCGGAGGCCGGGCGCCTGGCGGCGCGCAGACAGGGTTCCGCGGAGGGTGTGATCGCCTCCGACGTGATCGCCGCGCTGGCGGGTGCGAGGGCGGTGGAGGGCCCATCTTGACCAAAGCGCTCGTCAACCTCGCGGCGATCGAACGCAACTGCGCGCGCATGCTCAGCGAGCTGCAAGGCCAGGCGGGGCTGTGCGCCGTGGTCAAGGCCGACGGCTACGGCCATGGCGTCGTGCACAGCGCCCGCGCGGCGCTGGCCGCGGGCGCCACCTGCCTCGCCGTGGCCAGCCTCGACGAGGCACGCGAGCTGAGCGACGAGGTATACGACCACCTGCTCGTGATGGGTCCGATCCCCGTGGGAGACCTCGAGGAGGCCGTGGTCCTCGGCGTCGACATGGTGATCTGGCGCGAGGAGCTCGTGGGCTGGATCGAGGGGCTCGCCGCCGAGATCGGCACGCGCGGGCGCGTACACGTCAAGCTCGACACCGGCATGGGCCGCTTCGGCACGCGCGAGCACGTGGAGGCATCGCGCGTGGTCGCGGCCGCGATGGCCGCCCCGAACGTGGACCTGGTGGGGGTGATGACCCACTTCGCGACCGCCGACGAGGAGGGGGACAGCTTCTTCGACGAGCAGCTCGACCGCTTCGAGCGCTGGGCCCTTCCGATCAAGCGCGAGCACCCCGAGGTGCTGTTGCACGCCGCCAACAGCGCCGCCACGCTGCGCGACCGCCGCGCGCATTTCGACATGGTGCGCTGCGGGATCGCGCTCTACGGCATGGATCCGTTCGGCGAGGATCCGCTCGCCCGCAAGCTCGAGCCGGCGCTCGAGCTGGGCTCATACGTGGCCGAGGTCAAGCGTTGCGAGGCGGGAGAGAGCACCGGCTACGGTCGCTGCTTCATCGCCGAGGCAGACACGCACCTGGCGGTGCTCCCAACCGGCTACGGCGATGGCTGGCGCCGTGGCCTCTCCAACAACGGCGAGGTGCTGATCGGCGGTCGCAGATGCCCGCTCGTGGGTACGGTGAGCATGGACAGCGTCGCCGTGGACCTCGGCTCAGACCCCTCCGCCGGGCAGCTGCTGCGGGAGGAGGCCGTGCTGATCGGATCTCAGGGCTCCGAGCGGATCACGGCCGAGGAGGTGGCGGCGCGGCTGAACACGATCAACTACGAGGTCACCTGCGGCCTCACGAGCCGCGTGCAGCGCTGGTACCACCACGACGGCGAGCGCTGAGATGAGCGACGCGCCGCGCGCCGATGCGCTGCGGGCCGATGCGCCGCAGGCAGCCGTGTTGCAGGCGGCTCGCACGGCGCTCGCCGGTCGCACCGCGTGGCTCGTGGGGGGGGCGCTGCGAGACCGCCTGCTGGGGCGCCCCACCGCGGATCTCGATGTCGTGATCGATGGCGATCCCGCCGACGCCGCACGCGTTCTCGCCCGGGTGTGCGGGCCCGCGGCCTGCTTCGCCCTGTCCGAGGAGTTCGGCGCCTGGCGCGTGGTCGCCCGCGACGGCTCCTGGCAGATCGACGTTGAGCGCCTGCGGGGGGAGTCGCTCGAGGACGACCTCGTGCTGCGCGACTTCACCGTCAACGCGGTCGCCGAGCCGTTGCAGGGGGGCTCGCCGATCGACCCGCTGGGTGGGCTTGCGGATATCGAGGAGCGGCGTCTGCGCGTGGTTGCTCCCCAGGCGTTCGCCGCAGACCCGCTGCGGGTGCTGCGCCTGGTGCGCATCGCCGTCGAGCTGGGCCTCGAGCCCGACCCGCTGACGCTGTGCTGCGCGCGCGAAGCGGCGCACATGCTGCGCTCGGTCTCCGCGGAGCGTGTGTTCATGGAGCTGCGCCGCATCCTCGACGCGCGCCAGGCGCTGCGCGGACTGGAGCTGATGAGTGAGGTGGGCGCCACCGCGGCAGTGCTCCCCGAGCTGGAGGCGCTGCGCGGAGTGCAGCAGAGTCGCTATCACCACCGCGACGTCTACGACCACACGCTGGAGGCGCTCGACCGTGTGATTGCGCTCCAGGAGGACCCGCTGGCGCTGCTTGGCGGCGAGGCCGGGGGAGAGTGGCACAGGGAGCCGGGAAAGCTCGGCGGTGCGGAGGGGCTCAACCGCGGCCGGCAGCCTGTCGAGGAGGAGATCCGCGCGCTGCTCGCCGAGCCCCTCGCCGACGGGCTCTCGCGCGGTGGGGCGCTGCGCTGGGGGGCGCTCCTGCACGACGCCGCCAAGCCCGCCACGCGAGCGGTGCGCGAGGACGGACGCGTGACCTTCATCGGCCACGACGCCCTGGGCGCCGACCTGGCGCGCGCGGTGCTGGGCAGGCTGCGAGCGAGCGAGCGTCTGCAGGCCCACGTCGCGGCGCTCGTGCGCAACCATCTGCGCCTGGGGTTCCTGGTTCACGACCCCCAGCCCCTGGCGCGCAAGACGGTGTTCGCGTACATGCGCGCCTGCGAGCCCGTGGAGGTCGATGTCACGTTGCTCTCGGTGGCCGATCGCCTGGCCACCCGCGGAGACAGGGCAAGGGAGGCGATCGACGTCCACATGCGCCTCGCGCGGGGGATGCTCGCAGACGCCCTGCGCTGGCGCGCGCAGGGAGGAGCGCCCCGAGCACTGTGGCGTGGAGACGAGCTGGCGCGCGAGTTGGATATCCCCCTCGGCCCGCGCGTGGGGGAGCTGCTGGAGGAGCTCGCGCGCGCGCAATACGCCGGCGAGCTGCAAACACGGACTCAGGCGCTCGATTTTGCGCGAGCCCTCTTGGACACTAGGATGCGCCCGTGAGCAACGACCCCGACTGCATCTTCTGCAAGATCCTCGCCGGCGAGCTGCCCGCCACGATTGTGGACGAGGACGAGCGCACGGTGGCCTTCATGGACATCAACCCCGCCACGCGCGGGCACGCGCTGGTGATCCCGCGCGCGCACTTCCGCGACCTGCTGAGTGTGGAGGCGGAGGATCTGAAGGCGGTGGCCATGTCCGTCCAGCGGCTGGCGCGGCGCATGACCGAGAAGCTGGAGGCCGAGGGGGTCAACGCGATCAACTCCTGCGGCTCGGTAGCGTGGCAGACGGTCTTCCACTTCCACGTGCACGTGATCCCGCGCTACGCGACGGACCCGCTGCGCCTGCCCTGGACCCCCGCGCCCGGGGACCCCGAGGAGATCGCCGCGGCAGCGGCGCGGCTCAGCTCGAAATAGCGGGCGTCCGTCGAAGGCCGGCTCGGAAGATTGCCCCGCGCGCCCGTCCGCGCCCATCGAAAATGACGCACGCCCAAGGGGGAATCGCGCAGGCGACGTCGAAGCATTGGACGTCCGACCGCTACCTGGCCCTCCTCCTTGTGTTCAAAGCCCATATGAGACCGCAACGAGCAGCCCTGGTCCTTGCCGTGGGCCTCATCCTCGTGCTGGGACTTTCCACGAG
>JBIOES010000144.1:0-4458 GCA_044446265.1 Solirubrobacterales bacterium | reverse complement strand
GGGCCACACAGTGGATGGCATGGCCATATGGATTCCATGGGCACGCGTGCTTGTGGCCGGCGACTACCTCTCCGACGTGGAGATCCCCTGCTTCGCCGAAGGCGGCGGCACGCCCGAGGGCTGCCGCGCCACCCTGGAGCGGCTACGTCCGCTGGTGGCCGCCGCGGAGTACGTCGTGCCCGGCCACGGCCACGTGCTGGACTCGTCTGCCGCCATGAGGGTTCTGGAGGAGGATCTTGCCTACCTGGAGGCCGTGCGGGAGCGGGGTGCCCACGCACAGCTGCCCCCCGCGCGGCGCACCAAGGCGCAGCGGCAGCTGCATTCGCAGAACGTGGCTATGGGTGGTAGTAGCGCGAGATCTCGAGCAGCTGACTGAGGACGTTGTGGGTGAGGATCAACATGACGATCGCGACGCCCGCGACCGGTCCCCAGCGCCGTCCCGCCCCCCGCGCCGCCAGCGCCAGGAGGGCGCAGCCCAGAGCCAGCACGGGCAGGAAGTAGCGCGGCTCGGTGTCCCCCGCGGCGAGCGTTGGGAAGGAGTGGAAGGAGGCGCCCGCGAGCAGCGCCATCATCCCGAGGCACGCGGCGAGATACACCGCGAACTCGGCCGCGCGGCTTCTCAGCGCGTCTCGCTTGGCGTAGAGCTCGCGGGCGCACAGCCCGGCGATCAGCACGGCTGGGATCAGCGCGACGCTGTACACCCAGCCGGGGAACACGGTCTCGAGCCAGTTGTAGCGCCCCACCACGCCTTTGAACCAGACCTGCACGGGAGGGAAGATCCCCGGGAAGTCGTTGACCATCCCGGGCAATCTGGGGAGATAGAGCTGCCACGCGTAGGTGAGCTCGGAGGACAGGGAGTGGCCCTGCAGGCTTTCGGTCGCGCTCGAGACGAAGCCCAGCAGGGGCTTGTGCGAGGCGAGGTTGCGCAGCGCGTACAGAAGGACCGGGCCGCCGCCGATCCCAGCCGCGAGCGCCAGGCAGCGGTAGGCGTGGCGCGGGGATACGCGCACTTCGCGGATCGTGAGGAGGGTCAGGCCGACGACGACACAGGGCACCAGCCCCACGAAGTTGACCTTCGTCACGAAGCCAGTGGCGACGATCGCGCCAAGCGCGCTCGCCAGCCACGGCGTCAGTCCGCGCCGGAAAGCGCGCGCGAAGCAGTAGAACAGCGCCGCGCACACGACGAACAGCAGCGCATCGGGGTCCACCGAGCCACCGACGAAGCCGAACAGCGGCGACAGCGCGGCGCACAGCCCGCCAACCGTCCAAGCCCATGGAGCCGCGGGCAGCGCCTCGCGCAGGAACATGAAGACGAACAGCACAGTCACGCCCGCGAGCAGCGCCGAGAGCAGTCGCATCAGCTCTAGACGGGTCAGCAGCGTGCTCCCCGAGCCGAGCTCGTAGGGGATCGTCTGCAGTGCGTAGTAGAGGGGCGGCTCGGAGGCCGCCACCCCCACGCTGCCGTCCCCTTTGCGGGACTGCGGCTGCGACAGGTCGTGCACGAGCCGCTGGCGCTCGGCTCGGGAGGGAACCGAGGGGGTGGCCGGATTGAGGATCGTTTCCCCGAATTCCAGGTCGCGCATCGCCGCGAGCTCCTCGGGTGAGAAGTTTTCTTCGCCCGATCCGCTCGGCAACCCGTTCTCCGCAAGCTGCTGCACGTAGGCGAAGTGCGCCTGCTCGTCGGGTCCCTGCAGAGGGGGAATCAGGATCGACCAGCACACGGCATTGAGAATCGCGACGAGCGCGCACACCCAGGCGGCGGTGGGGACGCGACGAAGCGCCTGGATCGGATGGAGCTGCTGCGCCGACCGTGCCTGAGCGGCTCGCCGGCGCGCAGGCTTGAGCTGCGGCTTGCGCGCCGGCTTGGGCTGGGTCCTGCCGGCTGGCTTGGGCTGTGTCTTGCCGGCTGGCTTGGGCTGGGCGCCCGCGGCCTTGCCGTTGGCCTTGCGGCCGCCGGGAGCGGGTGCGTCTCTGGGCGTCTTCGTCGAGGCGCGCTTGCTCATGGGGCAACCTCCGGCATGTGAGCGGTGTCGGGGTTAGGGCCTATCTCGGAAGGGCCGCACGTCTGGATGCGGCCGATGGCCTTCACGAGGCTTTGTCCTCGGGCTCGACTTGGCACCACCAAGCCTTCGCCCTTGCGTCCGTGCCTCGCTCGACCCTCGACCACCCCAGCCGCACACCCCTTCCGAGATAGGCCCCTTGCTCTCATTCCAGCTCCCGCACAAGGAGCCACGAGGAGAGGCCGGCGGCTGTGAGCAGGAGCACGAAGGGCACCAGCACGATCCCCCCGCCCCCACCGATCGTGAGGCCGATGCGCCGGGCGGTCGGCAGCGCAAGGGACAGCCACGATTCTTTCCCCGGCTTCAGGTATTCGATCCTGATCCGCCCGGGCAGAACCTGCGTGCCGTTGCTCACGGCCGGCGCGTGAGTGGTGTTCGCGCCTCTGTAGTTCACCAATTGCTGGCGCTTGGAGAGCGTGAAGCAGACGGTCGCGTGGGTGTAGGTCCGGGCCACCGGCGTGACGGGGACCGCTACGACTGTTCCGGTCCAGCCGGAGCCCTTTTCGCCGGTGGTCACGACCTGTCCTCTGACCATCACACGCACTTTGACCCTGGGGCCAAGCAGCGAAAGCAGCGTCATGCGGATGATCGTGGTGCCCTTCGGCAGTGTCTCTTCGCTCTGGCAGACGGTGTCGGGCGCGAACGTCGCGCCCACTTCGGTGGGAAGCGGGGTCCAGTCGCTGCCCGCGCGCACGGGCGGGCTGCGCTCCAGGCTCACCGCGATGGCGATCGCCATGAGCGCGAAGCAGACGGTGAGCGCGATCCGAACCCTCACTGCGTCCGCCTCAGTCCGAGGATGCTGAGCAGGAACGAGGAGAAGGCGATTTGGATGCCCAGCACCACCAGCGTGGCGGCGGCGATCGCGACCCGCTCCTGGGAGAGACTGCCGAGGCCAGCGTGGATCCACTCCAGCACGACCACCGCCACCATCGCCAATCCCAGCAGTGCGACGGCCCCGCCGAGCATCAGCCCGTGCTCGAGCCGGAAGCGCACCCGCATGCGCTCGAACCAGGGATCCTGCTCGCCCATGAAGTACGTCGCGTAGGCCAGCGCGCAGAGCCCGAGGCTCACGATCTGCGCGCCGACGATCGTTAGCAGCGAGCCCGCGATCAACGTGTGCACGGCCCACTGGCGACCGAGCACGTCCACGTGAGCCGCCACCATCACGCAGATCAGCGCCCCCAGCGCGAAGATCGCGGCGCCGGGGATGATGAACAGGTGTTTGGGGGAGTGCAGGATCAGGAACCGCAGGTGCCGCCAGCCGTCGCGGAAGCTCGACAGCTTGGACTCGCCGCCGCGCGGGTGGTACTCGATCGGCAGCTGGCGGATGTCGAGCTTGGCCTTGGCCGCGCGCACCACCATCTCCGAGGCGAACTCCATCCCGGTCGTGCGCAGATCCAGGCGCTCCAGGTGTTCGCGGCGGAACGCCCGCATGCCGCAGTGGGCATCGCTGACGCCGGTGTGGAACAGCAGGTTGAGGAAGTTGGAGAGCAGCGGGTTGCCGATGTAGCGGTGATGCCACGGCATCGCGCCCGGGTGGATGTTGCTCATGCGGTCGCCGATCACCATGTCTCCGCCGTCTTCCAGCGCCGCGAGAAAGCGAGGGATCTCGTTGAAGTCGTACGTCAAATCGGCGTCGGCCATCACGATGTACTCCCCCCGCGCGGCCGCGAACCCGGCCAGGTAGGCGCTGCCGTAGCCGCGCTGGGGCTCGTGTACGACGCGCGCCCCCGCCCGTTTCGCCAGCGCGGCGCTCGCGTCCTCCGAGTCGTTGTCGGCGACGACCACCTCCCCGGCGATCCCCGCCAGCTCCATCGCGTGCAGTGCGGTCGCGACGCACTGCTCGATGTTCTCGGCCTCGTTCAGGCACGGGATCACCACCGAGATCAGGTACGTGGGGTCGCCCCGATCCGCGGCGGCCACCGTGCTCTGTGTGCTTGTGCTCATTCGTTCCAGACGCTTCTGTGCAGGGGTTTTGGAGCCCTTCCTCGAGGGCGATTCGTCCAAATAGCAGAACCGCCTGACACTGTGGCCGATGACCCGCGAGCCGTCAAGGAAACGGAAACAAACGTGTCTGACTGCCGCCGACAGTTGTCGGACCGGCGAGGAGTGGGAAACAGATCCGGGCGCTCACCCGGCTCTGTTTGGGGCCTTTGCGGCCCCTACTTGCTACTGCTCGAGTTCTCGCTCTCGATGGTGGCGATCGGCGCGCCCGCGGCGATCGGGGCGCCCTCCTCGATCGGCAGCTCGGCGATCGTGCCAGCCTTGTGGGCGGTGATCTCGTTCTCCATCTTCATCGCCTCGATGATGCACAGCAGCTGGCCCTCCTGAACGGTGTCGCCCTGCTTGACCAGCACCTTCCACATGTTTCCCTGCAGCGGCGAGGGGAGAATATCGG
>JBIOES010000143.1:0-4467 GCA_044446265.1 Solirubrobacterales bacterium | reverse complement strand
GTTCACCTGTGGCCGCGTCGCCGCACTCGGAGAGCCACAGCTCGGCCTGCTCCAGCAGCGACAGCGCCTGGTCGTAGTGCTCGCGCTCGGTCTCGAGCCGGGCCAGCGTCAGCAGCGTTTCCGCTGCGAGCGGCACCACCCCGAGCTGGCGGTACAGCGCGGCGGCGCGCCGCGCGGCGTCGGCCACCTGGTCGAGCGGGAGGCGCATGCGGGCACTCGCCGGCAGCAGCAGCAGGCACTCGCCCCAGTGCGCCAGCGTGTACGCGAGTTCGTAGGTCTCACCCAGCTGCTCGAAGCACTGCATGGCATCGCGCAGCCGCGATTCCATCGCCGACGCGTGGCCGCGAACCGCGTCGATGCGCGCCAGCACGCGCAGCGCGATCGCGTGCTCCACCCGGTCGCCCAGCCGCTCGGCCAGCGCCAGCCCCTTCAGCGCGAACCCCTGCGCGTCGTCGGGGCGGCCGGTCAGCTGCAGCGCGAGCGCCATGCGGATCTGGAGCTCCATCACCACGTCGCCCTGCGGCGCGCGTGACTGCGCTTCCTCGAGCGCCGGCTCGAGCAGCTGCAACGCACCGGCGCCGTGATCGCGATCGAGCTCGATCTCGGCGAGGAACTCGCGGGCGAGCAGCGATTCGCGGTGGGCGCCCGCGCTCTCGGCCAGCTGGAGCGCCTGGCGATCGAAGTCGGCGGCGCGCTCGAGCTGGCGGCGGCGGCGCGCGAGCAGGCCCATCGCGAGCAGCGCCTGCGCCTCGCCCGCCGCGTGCTTCACCTCGCGGGCGATGCGCAGCGAATGGCGGAAGTGCTCCTCGGCCATGTCCCACTGCCCGAGCCGGTAGCGGATGAGCCCGAGGTTCTGGTGGTGCGTGCGCATGCGGGCGTACAGGCCCTTGCGCTCGTCGATGCCGAGCGCCTGCTCGAGGAAGCGCACGGCCTCGCGCCACTCCCGCAGGTTCTTGTGGACGAGCCCCAGGTTGTTGAGCGCGTTCACCAGCCCGTCGGAGTCGTCGATGCGGCGGAACGTCGCAGCCGCTGTCTGGAACCACTCGATCGCCGACTGCGGATTGCCCAGGCGGCTGAGGTCGAGGCCGATCGTGAGCGCGAGCGACCCCACCGCCCGGTGGTCGTCGCCGTCGCGCAACACCGCGTACGCGTAGCGCGCGTAGCGCAGGCTGCGCCGGTACGCCCCGGTCTCCTGCAGGATCGCCGCCATCCGCTGGGCGACTCGCGCCGCGGCTCCCGGATCGCCGAGCACGCGCGAAGCCAGGCGCGCCCGCGCCGCCGCCTCCACCGCCGCCGCGTAGGAACCCCGGTGGAACTCGGCCTGCGCGAGCTTCAGGCTGAGCCGGAAGCGCGCGGGGACTTCGCCCGCCTTCAGCTCCCGCAGCGCCTGTCCGTAGGACTCGACGGCGCCCGCGAAGTTGTCGGCGGCTAGATTGAGGTCACCAACCGACTCGGTGGGGCTCACCTCCCGATCGAAGGCGAGCATTCGCGACGGTGGTTCCGGGGGTATCGATTTCTGCACGTTCGGACCCTCGACGATTCACAGACCCGGTACGGCTGGCCAAGCCAAGTGCGACCAGCTTGCTCCTGATCATCGAGTACTTAATTTTTCTGCTCCCAAGGGCACGCGCGACTAGCGATGCCTGTCGGCCCTCGTCGTCTGCCACACCGTCCACCACTGGTACCAGAGCTGCAGCAGCCAGGGATTGACCCCGACCACCGACGACGCCGCGTGGAGGCCTGTATTCGGCTTGCCCTGACCGCCTGAATCCGGCTCTCCCGACATCGGTCCCGTGCCGCGATGAGGCAGCCCGAGGGTGACCGGCACACCCCGCGAATCGCGAGGTCCGCCAGCCCAACTCGCACCGACTCCCAGCGACGCGGAGACGAGCGCTACCAGGACCAGTGATGTCAGGAGTCTTGCGCGAAATCTGTTCATCGCGGTTCTGACCCTCCTGCACTGGGTGAGCTGAGAAACCGTTGCGCACGGCCGGAGGAAGCCGCTTTGAACCTGCAACTAATTTGAGTGGGGACCTGCCTTGTGCCAGCGGAAGTATCCGCCCCGTGCAAAGGCAACGTCAACGGCTATTCGGTGCCTTCCCCCGCTGCCACTCCTCGGCGGCGAGCCGGGCCAGCCCGTAGCGAAGCCCCTGCGTGGAGCACACCAGTCCCGGGGCCTGGAAGCGCTCCATGAGCGCCTCCACCACCAGTGCACCCGCCCCGATGATGTCCGCGCGCCCCTCGCCCATGATGGGGAGACTTCGGCGCTCGGCATAGCTCATGCGCGACAGGCGTTCCACCATGGCGATCACCTTGGCGCGCTCGATGTACCACCCCTCGAGCGCGGCAGGATCGTATTCCGCGAGGCCGCGGTCGATGGAGGCCAGCACGGTCACCGTGCCGCCCACGCCGGCAAGCAGCGTGGCGCGATCCGGCATTAATGCACATCCATGCATAAGTTCTTCGCGGATCCTGGCCCGGGCCGCGACCAGGGCCTGCGCGGTGGGAGGGTCGCCGGGGAGCAGCCGTTCGGTCAGGCTGACCACGCCGAACCCGATGCTGTTCCAGCGGCCCGGCTGGTGCCCCACGCCGCTCACGACCTCGGTGCTGCCGCCCCCGAGGTCGAACACGACGCACTGGCTTTCCCGCGCGCGCTGGCCGAGCCCCAGGACGACCGCGCGGTAGACGATGCGCGCCTCGTCCTCGCCGCTGAGGATGCGGACTGAGACGCCGGCGCTCGCGGCAAGGCGATCGGCGGCCTCGGCCCCGTTGCCCGCGCTGCGCAGCGCCGCGGTGGCGGCGGCCAGCACGTTGACCGCGCCCAGGGACCGGGCGCGGCGGGAGAACTCGTGCGTGATCTCGCAGGCGCGTTCGATCAGCTCCTCGGCGATGCGTCCGGTCTCGTGCAGCCCGCGCCCCAGCCGGCAGACCTCGCCCGCCCTGGCGATCGTCTCGATGGAGCCGCCCCAGCTCTGGCCCACCGGCACCTCGGCCACCAGTAGCCGCACCGAGTTGGAGCCGATATCAATTGCAGCTACACGCATAGTTCGATATCCATGGGGCGGTCAGAGGAGGAAGTCCTCGAGATCGGGCCGGCGCGGCCGCGGGGACCTGGGTTGTTCCGGATCGGCGACCGGAGGTGTATCAGAAGCGCCGGGTCCAGCGTGAGGACGATCTTCGTGGCCGGCCTCGCGAGCCGTACCCGGCTCCGCCCGGCTCGCCGTGGACGGCGCCTGCAGGACGGACGGGCCCACGCGGTTCGCGGATCTCGCGGATCGCGGGGAACGACGCACTAGCCGGGGAGGCGCCTCCTGCGGGAGCTTCGAGCGGGCTTCCGTGCCGCCAGTCCTCCCCGGCCGTGCATCGACATCCAGCTCCGTTCCCACACCCAACCACTGCAGCAGTCGCGAGACCTCGACCGACTGCAGCGCCAGCGAGGCCACGACGCGCTTGCCGAAGCGCCGGGTCTGCACCGCGCCGGCGCGTTCCAGCGCCTGGAGGTGCCGCGTGGTGCACGACTGCGACAGCCCGATGGCCTCCGCGAGATCGCTGACGTGACGCTCGCGCCGGGCGAGTTCGAGCACGATCCGGAACCGCGATGGCTCGCCGACGGCGGCGAGGAGCTGCTGCAGGCGCTTCGGTACGGAATCCATTGCATGAGTATGCATACCATATTGTGTTCATTGACCTCAACTCCCGCGCCTTGTTAGTGTCCCCGTGCGATTCTCCCTCCTCCCGAGCGCTCATGAGCCACGCTCTCGTTCCCATCCCGGAAGCACGTGTTCCCAGCTTCTTCGGCTTGAGCCGCACGCGGCTCGCCGGGCGGCTGGAGGCCTTGGGCGTGCCCGGATATCGTTCCGACCAGCTCTACACCTGGGTCTACCGCAAGCACGAGCGCCACGCGCACAACATGTCCAACCTGCCCGCACCGCTGCGCCGCGAACTGGGTGCGGTGTGCGACCTCGCGCTCCCCGCGACCTCGGTCCACCGCAGCGCGGACGGCTCGACACACAAGTTCGTGCTCAGGCTGTCCGACGGGGCGCGCGTCGAAAGCGTTTCGATGAGCACGGAGAAGCGGACGACCCTGTGCGTATCCAGCCAGGTCGGCTGCGCACTCAAGTGCGGCTTCTGCGCCACCGGCCTGATGGGCCTGCAGCGCAACCTGCGCGCGGACGAGATCGTGGCGCAGGTCGTGGTCATGGGGGACGCGCTCGGCTGGGAGGACGATCGCTTCAACATCGTCTTCATGGGCATGGGCGAACCACTGGCGAACCTGCCGGCCGTGAGCGAGGCCATCCGCATCCTGCACGACGAGCGCGGCCTTAGCATCGGCGCGCGCCGCATCACCGTGAGCACGTCCGGACTGGTGCCGCAGATCGGCGAGCTCGCGGCGATGGGACTGCAGCTCGGTCTCGCGGTGTCGCTGCACGCCACCACCGACGAGCTGCGCAGCCAGCTCATGCCCGT
>JBIOES010000142.1:0-4491 GCA_044446265.1 Solirubrobacterales bacterium | reverse complement strand
GGTCTTGGTCATTAGTGGAAGCTCTGGATGAGCGCTTTGATGACGAGGTCCCAGCCGTCCACCAGCACGAACAGCAGCACCTTGAAGGGCAGCGAGATGAAGGTCGGCGGCAGCATGATCATCCCCATGCTCATCAGCGTCGAGGAGACGATCAGATCGATGATCAGGAACGGCAGGAAGATCAAGAAGCCGATCTGAAACGCGCTCTTGAGCTCGGAGACGATGAACGCCGGGATCAGCACCTCGGTGGGCACATCCGCGCGCGTCCTGGGGGGCTTTGCGTGCGCGAGGCCGATGAACAGCGAGATGTCCTGCACGCGCGTCTGGCGGAACATGAACTCGCGCAGCGGTTCCTCGGCGCGCGCGATCGCCGTGGCGGTGCTGATGTGGTGCGCGGTGAGCGGTTCGATCGCATCGCGCTTGATCTGGCTCACGGTGGGGGCCATCACGAACACCGTCAGGAACAGCGCGATGCCCACCAGCACCTGGTTGGGGGGCGCGTTGGCGGTCCCCACCGCGGTGCGGATGAACCCCAGCACGATCAGGATGCGGCTGAAGCCGGTGACGGTGAACAGCAGCGCGGGAACCAGCGTCAGCCCGCCCATCAAGAGCAGGATCTGCACGGCCGTGGAGGAGCTCACGCCGTTCACCTGCGCACCGTCCATTCGCGCAGGCGCTCCAGCAGGCCGCCACCCTGGCCGGGCATCTGGAGGGGGCCGCGAGAGCCCGATTCCGTGCCCCGTCGGCGCAGGGGGCCGCTTGGCCCGGCGCCGCCTCCCGGCAGCGATTCGTCATCGGCGGGGTTCTCCTCGACCAGCCCCGCTTCGCGCGCCTGCTGCTCGGTGTAGCGGTGGATCGGCGCCACGCCGTGCTCCGCGCTGCCCACGAGCAGGTAGTCCGCGCCCGCGCGCACCAGGTGCAGCGAGCGGTTCGAGCCCAGCGGCAGCGTCGCGACGCTGCGCAGACCCTCGCCCGCGGAGCGCGTCTCGCGCCCGGACTTCACCTGGCGCAGGATCCAGCTGAGCCCCCAGATCACGGCGATCACCACCAGCAGCCCCACGATCGTGCGCCCGATCGAAGGCCCGCCCGCCCCGCTGGAGGTGGTGTGAGCGCCGACCTGCGAGGGAGTGAGGTTGAGCGGCGTGTTTTCGGCGCTCGGCTTGTGGCCGGCGGGTACAGGGGTGAACGCCCGCGCGCCGGCAGGGGCCAGCGCCAGCGCGCCAAGCACGAGGGTTGCGGCCCGTACGGCCGCGCGGGGAAGCAGGATCGACTTGATCATCGAGGGACGACTCCGAGGAGAGTCGCCCGGGTTATCGACGCCCGCCAAATCGCCTTTAGGCAGGCCCGCCGGCTTGCACAGGGCCGCTGCTGCACCCGTGGCGAGCGCGGCTCGGCGACCGTGTCCCCGAGCCCGTTCTCAGACGAGCGCTTGGACCTGCACGGCCCACTCGCCCTCGGCGCCCACCTGCAGGCTGCCGTGCGCGAAGGGGAGCCCGCCGGCGAACAGTTCGATCGGCGCCTGCGCGCCCTGATCGAGCTCCACCACTGCCCCCGGGGGCAGTTCGAGGGCGTGTCCCAGCGGCATGTGCGTGCGTCCCAGCTCGGCCCACACCCGCACCGGCACCCCCACCATCCGCTCCAGGCCCTCCAAAGTGGGCCCTAGCTCGCTCGCGCGGCCCATGCGGGCCGCCTCCGGGCGGCCCTCTCCCTCCCCTTCTGCCCGGGGGAGCACCTGCGCGCCGTCTGTGCTCGCCGCCGCGGCCACAACCGAAGCGCGCGGGCGCTTGGCCGTGCTCGGGGCGCTCGTCGAGGTGACCTTCACCGCTCGCCGCGCGCCGCTGAGGCCCGGCCGGCCGCGTCCGAGGGGGACGCCCTCGGCGAACAGCGCCACGCCGTCCTCCGCGCGGTCCTCCAGCGCCAGCAGGCTGCCGGGGGTGAGCGCGATCATCTGCTCGATCGGCATCCGCACCGAGCCGACCTCGGCGCGCAGCTGCACCTCGGCGCTCGCCAGCCCGCGCTCCACGGCCTGCTGCTCCTGCGGGTCCTCATCGGTGCAGGCGTGCTCGGCGCCGAGCAGCTCCGCCGCCACCGGCTCGATCGCCGACCACGGCAGCAGCAGCGAGATGCTCGAGGGCTGATCGTCGATGCGGCACTCCAGCGTGAGCGAGAAGGTTGGCTCGCCGATCGGCACGAACACTCCCGCGTCGCCCTCCAGATCGACCTGTCCGAAGCTCAGCTCCAGCCCGCCCAGATCGCGCCACGCAAGCGCGAGCTGGCTCACGATCGCCTCCAGCAGGCCGCGCGTGAGCCCCCAGTCGATCTCGCTCAGGCGCCGCTCGCGGGGCGCCTGGGAGGCGCTGCCGCCGAGCAGGCATTCGAGCGACTGCAGCACCATCGGCAGCTCGATCTCGAGCAGCATCTGGCGTTCGATCGGGCGCACGTTCAGCGCCACCGACACCGAGGGCGCGGGCAGCTGCGCGCGCGCGGCCGACCACGTCAGCTGGCTGGAGTCGCCCACGCGCAGCTCCACCGGCGCGCGCAGCTCGGCGGAGAGGCGGTTGGCGACAGCCTCGCAGAAGGGTCCCAGCAGGCGCCCCACGCGCCGGCGGAAGTCCGCCGTGAACTTCGTCGGCTGGGAGAAGTCGATCGTGCGGATGGCCTTCTCCACCTCAGGCCTCCGGCGTCTCGTCGCTGTCTGGGGCGTCCTGCTCCGGCGCCTGCGTTGGCGTGGGCGCGGTGGGGTCGCCGTTCACGACCTGCGTGATGCGCAGGCCGAACTGCTCATCCACCACCACCACTTCCCCCCGCGCGATCGGGGTGCCGTTGACGAGCAGATCCACCGGTTCGCCGGCGAGGCGATCGAGCGTCACCACCGAGCCCGCGCGCAGTGCGAGGGTCTCCCCAACGGTGATCTGGGTGCGTCCGATCTCGACGCTCAGCTCCATCGGAACCTCCGCGAGGCGGCGCAGGTCTCCGTCGGTCCCGCCGCCGGCCATTCCGGCCGTCCCGTTCGCGCCCGCCGCGCCCTCGCCGGAGGGGGACCCGCTCTCAGGCGGGGCGCCCTGGTCGAACTGCTCATCGAGCACTGGGGTGGTGGTGGGGTCGCTCACGGGTTTCTCGTCTCTCCTATTGCACTGTGAGATCGGGGAAAAGGACCTCTTGGACCTTTACATCGGTTTGCTGCTCGATCGCCTGAAGGATCTGGTGCTTGGCCTCGCGCCTGCCGCCCGCGCTGATCAGGGTGCTGCCGTTGTCGTTGGTGATCAGGTTCGTCACGATGTCGCGGATCACCGCTTCCTCGGGCAGCGTGCCGACGGCTTCGCCGCTCGCGGAGGCGCCCGCGGTGGCGCTCGCGCCGTCGCTCTGCCCCGGCGCCAGCAGCAGCCCAAGGCTGAGCTTGGCGAAGTGGCCTTCGCCGAGGTTCAGCAGGAAGGGCTTGGGCAGCAGGTAGATGGTGCCCTGCACCTTCTCCTTGATCACAACCTTGGGCTTGGCCATCGAGTAGGCCGCGCCGAGGCCCAGGATGAGGACGACGAGGGGGATCAACACCTTCTTGTTCTTCAGCATCTCATGGTCCTTCTGCGCCTTCGGGGGGCGCGGTCGAGGAGCCGTAGCGGCGCCGCAGGACGATTTCCACGCGCCTGTTCTCAGCGCGCCCCCGTGCGGTGGCGTTGCTGGCGATCGGCCGCAGATCGGCGTACCCGGAGGCGCTCAGCCGCGACGGGAAGACGTTGCGGCCGATCAGGAAGCGCACCACCGTGCTGGCGCGCGCGGTGGAGAGCTCCCAGTTGCTGGGGAACGCACCGCCCTGGATCGGCACGTTGTCGGTGTTGCCTTCCACCGCCACCTGGTGCTTCTGATCGAGGTTCACCAGCGTCGCGATCTCTCCCAGCAGGGGGTACCCCTGCGGGATCAGCGTGGCGCTGCCGGATCCGAACAGCAGGCGATCGGTGAGCACGCGGATCACCAGCCCGCGCGCCTGCACGCTGGTGCTCACATCCTTGCCGAACCCGTGGCTCGTGGCGTAGGCTTGGATCTGGTGCTGCAGGCGCACCAATTCGCTCTGCTCCTGCGCCGCGGCCGCGCTCGTGCTCGCGCTGGCGCTCGCCTGGGCGGGGCCGCTCTGCGAGCTGGAGAGGCTCTGCGTCACCGGCACGACCGCCTCCACGTCGGCGGCGGTCGGCGCGCGGCTGGAGTTGGCGCTCGCGCCCGGCTGGGCGATCGACTTGCCGCCGGGCAGGGGATCGCCGGAGAAGGCCGCCTGCAGCGACTTCTGCAGGACCTCGTACTTGGAGATGTTCACCGAGGAGATCGAGAACAGCACCATGAAGAGCGCCATCAGCAGCGTGATCATGTCGGCGTAGGTCAACAGCCAGCGCTCGCCATCCTCGTGGCCGGCGCCGTGTCCCCTGCGTCTGCCTCCGCGACCGCGCGCGCCGGACATCGCCTACGCCGCCTCTCGCTCAACCGAGCCGGCGCCCGCCCCAGAGC
>JBIOES010000141.1:0-4513 GCA_044446265.1 Solirubrobacterales bacterium | reverse complement strand
GCCCACCAGGTAGAGCAGCCACACCGCCGCCGTGCCCAGCAGCGCCGCCGCGACGCGCCCCAGCACGAACACCTCCGTGGGATGCAGTGCGAACGCTTGCCTCGCCCCCGCGCCGCCGCCGAACCACACCGCGTAGAGCGCGTGCAGCAGGTACGTGAACGCGGGCGGGTTGGCGAAGTATTCCGGATTGAGTCCATGTTCGAACATCCTCACCGCGCGCGGCGCGAAGTGCGCGTTCTCATCGGAGTTGTACGCGTAGGGGAGCCCCTGCGCGATTCCCCATAGCCGCAGCGCCAGGGCGCCCACGAGGATGCCCGCCAGCGCCGGCCAGTGCGCGCGAGGGTGCCTCGCCCACCTCTCAGCCCACCCGCCCGTGTGTGCCCCAGGCGCGCGAGCGGCTCGTGCCTGCGCCGGCGCGTGAGCCGAGCCGGTGGGGCTAGGAGCAGCGGACATACACCGCGTAGTACTGACTGGCGAGGATCGGCTTCCAGCCAACCGGGGGCACCTGGTCCAGCGGATCGTCGTTGGCGTCCACGATCGCCTGGCGGAACACCGCTTCGCCGGTCGGGTAGATCGCCACGCCCCGCGAGATGCTCCGGCGCAGCGCCGGCTGCCCCGCGCGCGCCAGCACCCGCGCCTCGCTGCGCGCGACGATGCCACTCGTCTCGGTGGGCACTTCGTCGAGGATCCAGCGCGCATCGGGCATCAGCTTGTGGTTGGGCAGCGAGAGCGGGCCGCAGCGCTTCAGATCGGCGCGCACGCGCGGATCGTCGAGCACCTGCGCGAGCGCCCGGTGCGAGTCGTCGCGAAACGCCAATTCGGTCTTGATGCTGTGGATGCTCACCGTCGCGAGCGCCTGCGCCACGCCGTAGGCCACCACCAGCGCCGCCGCCCCCATCCACACGCGGCGCAGCAGGCTGCCGCGCTCGAGCAGCGACCACCCCCCGATCGCGAGCGCCCCGAACAGCATCATCAGCACCGCCGGCGTGAGCAGGTAGCGGTCGATCACCGAGGTCCCCGCGGCGCCCAGCAGCGCGAACGTGAAGAGGCCCGAGGCGAGCAGCACGAGCGGCACGCGCACGCGCCGGGGCACCAGCACCATGCCGATGACCACCCCCGCGATCGCCGCGAGCACGAGCGGCAGCTTGTCCAGGCGCACGAGGAATTCCCACGTGGAGCCGGGGATGTTGGAGATGCCCTTGGTGCGCCCCAGTGCTTCGGCGAGGCCGGTGGTCGAGTGCAGCGAGTACGCCGGATTGCCCGTCACCGCCGCGTCGACGCCCGCCCACAGCAGCGGCGCGGCGAGCGTCAGCGCCACGTACCCCGCCAGCTGCCGCCACTGCGCGGCCTCGATTCGGGTCCCGCGCGCCCAACCGGCAAGCGGCGGCCACGCGCACCACAGCAGGTACACGCCGGCGAGCACCCATGCGTCCGGGCGCAAGAGGCCCGCCGCCGCCAGCAGCGCGAACACCGCCGTGCCCCGGCGCGGGCGCTGCACCTCGAGCGTCCCCGCCCACACCACCAACGCCATGTAGGTGAAGTCGAGGTACCCCTGCGCGGCGTAGTACTCGTAATCGAAGCGCGTGCACAGCACCGCGGCGGCGATCGCCCCCACCACCGGGCCGAACGTGAGGCGCCCCAGCCGGTACAGGCCGGCCACCAGCGCAACGAACGACGCAATCGAGCCGAGGATCATCAGCCGATCGCCGGCTTGGCCGAAGATCGACGCGAGCACCCCAAAGGCGATCGCCAGCGGGTGCTCGGTGGGAGCGCGATAGACCTGGAAGAGCGGCAGCTGCAGGTGCAGCACGTCGCGCCCCCAGATCAGCGCGTAGTAGGAGTCGTAGGTGGGGTAGGTGGGGAAGGCGAAGAACCCCACGAGAGCGCCCGCGCAGAGCCCCGCGAAGGCGATCTTGGCCCAGGTGGAGGCGGGCACCTCGCGCAGCCTGCTCAGCCGGGTCGATACCGACCGGGGCCGGGGGAGCGTTGCGTCGTGCATTGCGCGCAGAGCCTATCCTCCACTCATAAAGCTCATCATCCAGATCCCCTGCTGGAACGAGGCGCAGACGCTGCCCTTGACGCTCGCCGAGCTGCCGCGCGCGCTGGAGGGCTTCGACGTCGTGGAGTGGCTCGTGATCGACGACGGCTCGAGCGATGACACGGTGGCGGTGGCGCGCCGCGAGGGCGTGCACCACATCGTGCGCCTCACCAACAACAAGGGCCTCGCAGCGGGCTTCCAGGCCGGGCTCGACGCCGCCCTGAAGCTGGGCGCCGACGTGATCGTCAACACCGACGCCGACAACCAGTACTACGGGCCCGACGTCGCCCGCCTCGTGGCGCCGATCCTCGAGGGCCGCGCGGACATGGTGGTGGGCGACCGCGAGGTCCACGCGATCGCGCACTTCTCGCCGCTGAAGAAGGCCCTGCAGCGGCTGGGCTCGTGGGTGGTGCGCCAGGCCTCCTCCACCTCGCTGCCCGACACCACCTCCGGCTTTCGCGCCTACAACCGCGAGGCCGCGATCCAGATCCTGGTGGTCTCGAAGTTCACCTACACGCTCGAGACCATCATCCAGGCCGGCAAGATGCTCGTGGCCACCGACCACGTGCCGGTGCGCACCAACGAGGCCACGCGCGAGTCGCGGCTGTTCCCCTCGATGTGGTCCTACGTGCGCCGCAACGCCATCTCGATCTTCCGCATCTACGCGCAGTACGAGCCGCTGCGGGTCTTCTGGAGCCTCTCCGCCGTGATCGGCGTTGGCGCGCTGGCGGTGTGGATCCGGTTCGCCGTCGCCTATGCCGAAGGCTCGGGCAAGGGTCACGTGCAGTCGCTGATCCTGGGCGCCGTGCTGTTCATCGCCGCGGTCGTGCTGTGGGCGCTGGGCGTAATCGGCGATCTGCTCGCCGCGCAGCGCGTGATGACCCAGAAGACCTTCGAGCGGGTCAGGCGCATCGAACTGCAACTGGGTGTCGCGCCGTCGCACTACGAAGCGAACCCCGACGCCCACTCCGCGCCGCCGAAGGCCTCCTCCACCATCGGAGCCCAGGTCGGCTCCGACGCGCCGGCGGAGCCCGGTCCGGATGAGCGGCCGCTCCCCGAAGAGGCGGTGCGAGCTTGAGCGGCGGCGGCGTGACGGTCTCCTCAGAGGGGGTCGTCACCGGCAACACCTACGACAAGTACGGGTCCACCAACCCGCTGGTGAAGCGCATGATGGCCGGCTTCGAGGGCGCTCTGGACGAGCTGTTCGCGCTCGCGAACCCCGCCTCGCTGCTGGATGTGGGCTGCGGCGAGGGGGTGCTCGTGCACGAATGGGCCCAGCGCCTGGGCGAGCGGCGGGTGGTGGGGATCGATCTGGAGGAGGACTCGCTGCAGGCCGGTTGGTCCGAGCGCCAGGCGCCCAACCTCGAATACCGGGTGATGCGTGCCGAGAACCTGCCCTTCGCCGACAACGAGTTCGACCTCGCCAGCGCGATCGAGGTGCTCGAGCACGTCCCCGACCCCGAGCACACGCTGGCGGAGATGGCGCGCTGCGCCGAGCGCCACCTGCTCGTGTCCGTTCCGCGCGAGCCGCTGTGGCGGATGCTCAACATGGCGCGCGGCGCCTACTGGCCCGCGCTGGGCAATACCCCGGGGCATCTCAACCACTGGTCGCAGCGCTCGTTCGTCACGCTGCTGAAGCGTCACGGCACGGTGGTCGAGGTCCGCTCGCCCTTCCCGTGGACGATGCTGCTTGTCCGCCTCTGAAGATAGGGGCTCCTATGGCCGCGGCGCACGCATCCTCTCGATCGGGATCGCGTCCACCGGCCTGCTGACGTTCGCGTTCTTCTCGATCTCGAGCCACGTTCTCAGCGAAGCGGCGGCGTCGCGCGTGGCGCTGCTGTGGTCGGTGATGTTCGTGATCATCTCGGTGATCTACCGGCCGATCGAACAGCTGCTCTCGCGCACGATCGCCGAGCGCCGAGCGCTCGGGCACGGAGAGCACCCGCTGCGCGTCCCGATCGCGATCCAGGCCGGCTTTGCGCTGCTGTTCCTGGTGGCGGCGCTGGCGCTGCACGACGTGATCGTGAACCAGGTCTTCGACGGCTACGAAGCGCTGTATTACGTGCTGGTGGTGGGCACGCTGGCCTACGCCGCCAGCTACTTCGCGCGGGGCTGGCTGGCTGGACACGAGTACTTCGCCCTGTTCGGGGGCCTCGTGCTGATGGAGGCGCTGGCGCGCATCTGCTTCGCCTTGGCGGTCGTGCTTGGCATCACCAGCGGGCAGACCGCCGTGGCGCTGGGCATCGCGGCGGCGCCGCTGGTCTCGCTGGTGGTGGTGCCGGCTGCGTTCGCGCGCCAGCGCGAGGAGCGGCGCGAGGCCGCCGGGCCTGCGGCGCCACCGGGTACGACGAGCCATCCCCACGAGGCCGATCTGGCGCTGAGGGGCCCGATCACCGTCGACGAGGCCGCCGCGGCGCTGGCGGGTCCGGGGACCGAGGGGGTGCAGGAGGCCGCGGCGCACGATGAGCTCTCGCT
>JBIOES010000140.1:0-4525 GCA_044446265.1 Solirubrobacterales bacterium | reverse complement strand
CGATCCGCACGATCCCCGCCGCCGCCTGCTCCACGCTCATCCCCAGCGGATGCGCCACGGCCACCATCCCCGGCCCCACCAGCACCGTCGCATCCACCTGGTGGATCACCGCGGGGCCCGCGATCTCCTGCTCGGGCTCGATTTCGCGGCGGCGCAGCACGCGCGTCTGCATGAAGTCCCCCACCTCGTGGAAGTACACCGCGCGCGGCGCGTCGGTGCGCAGCGCGGGCGCGCGCGTCCGCGACCAGTCCCACCACATCGCCGGGCTCGGCAGGATCCCGTGGCCGGTGACGCGCACGTTGACCAGCTCCACGCGCATATCCGGGAAGGAATGCCCGTAGAGCTGCTCGTGGAGGCGGTGGAATCTGCCCACCGCCTCCATCAGCACGGTCGCGAACGCCGGCGCCTGCGCGGGCGCCGCGAGGAATGCCTCCGGGCAGCGCACCGAGAGCTCGTGCGCCTGGCCCTCGTAGCGCAGATCGAGCCACAGCTCCAGCACCGTCTCCGCCGCGCGGAACCCTTCGCGCGCGAGCGCCGCCTGCGCCTGGGTGCCCATGCTCTCCACCGTCTCGCGCAGCGCTTCGGCGCGCACGTCGCGCCCCTGGCGGGCGATCGTGCGCACGAAGGCATGGCGCGCGTCGGCGGCGACCGCGCCGAGCGCCGAGGTGCAGCCGGGGCAGGGCGGCACGAGGATGCGCTCGATCCCCAGCTCGCGCGCCACATCGGCGCCGTGCACCGGACCGGCGCCGCCGAACGCCACCAGCGTGAAGTCGCGCACGTCGCGCCCGCGCTCCAATGAGATCGTGCGCACCGCCCCCTCCATGTGCGCGTTGACGATCCGCACGATCCCCGCCGCCGCCTGCTCCACGCTCATCCCCAGCGGATGCGCCACGCTGCGCTCCACCGCCTCGCGCGCGAGCGCGGGGTCGAGCGCCAGCACGCCCCCCAGCGGCGCGCCGGGGTCATAGCGCCCGAGGATCAGGTTCGCGTCGGTAACCGTCGGCTGACTCCCGCCCAGCCCATAACACGCCGGTCCGGGGTGCGCCCCCGCGGAGTCCGGACCCACGCGCAGCGCTCCGCCCGGATCGATCCAGGCGATGCTGCCGCCGCCCGCGCCGATCGTTTGGATGTCGAACGTCGGGTAGCTCACCGCCAGCCCAGCGATCGAGATGTCGAGTTTTTCGTCGGGCTGGCCCCCCACGATCCCCGAGACATCGCAGCTGGTGCCGCCCATGTCGAGCGTCAGCACGTCCTCGATCCCCGCCTCCTGCGCGAGGCGCTGTGCTCCCGCGACGCCCCCCGCGGGACCCGAGAGCAGGCTGGGGACGGGGGTCGCCGCCACCGCCTCTGAGCCCAGCACGCCGCCGGAGCTCGTCATCACCGACAGTCGCCCCGGCGCCAGGCCCTTCGCCTGCAGGCGCTCGTCGAGCTCGGCCATGTGCGCGCGCATCGCCGGCGCCACGTACGCCGCCATCGCGGTGGTCGAGGTGCGCTCGTACTCGCGGTGCACCGGCAGCACCTCCGAGGAGACGAACACTGCCTCCGCGCCCCCCTCGCCCAGCACGATCTCGCGCGCGCGCAGCTCGTGCGCGGGATTTTCGTAGGCGAACAGGAACACGATCGCCAGCGAGCTCACGCCCTGCTCGCGCAGCCGGCGCCACGCGACGCGCACGCCCTCCTCGTCGAGGGGCTCCACCACGGCGCCATCCGCGTCGATCCGCTCGCGCACCTCCAGGCGGCGATCGCGGGGCACGAGCGGCTCGGGGATCCGCTCATCCAGGTCGAACAGGCGCGCGCGGTGCGTGCGGCGAATCTCCAGCACATCGCGAAACCCGCGCGTGGTGATCAGCCCCGTGCACGCCCCCATGCGCGTCAGCACCGCGTTGACGCCGAGCGTGGTCCCCACCTTCACATGCGAGACCTCCTCCAGCGGCGCCTCCGCCGCCGCCAACGCGTCGAGCACGCCCGCCGCGGGCTCCAGCTCGTTGGTCGGCACCTTCAGCCACGACGTCGACCCGCTCGCCTCATCCAGCACCACCACATCGGTGAACGTGCCCCCCACGTCGACCCCGATACGTCTCATCCGAACACCGCTTCCAGTTGGTCGAAATGCATCTGGCAGTAGGGTAGGCGCATGCGCGCCGCGACGCCCACTCCCACCCCCGCGGGGGCGCGGCTGGCGGGGCTGTTCCCGAGGCCCCTTTTCGGCTGTGGTTGGGCAACAGGCATCCCCCGGGCGAGGTCGCCGACGCCAGCGCCTTCGCCCAGCAAGTCCGCCGGCAGGGCCTCGACGCCGAGCAGACGCTCCTCGCACGCCTCGTCGATGAACGGCTGGAGGCGCTCACCGTGCCGGAGGAGTAAGAACCTGTTCCAGTGCGTCGTGCTGCCCGTGCTGCTCGACCCACCTCCACCGCAGCCCGGCAGGCGGAGGCGGGGCGTGCCCGCGATCACCGGAACAGCGCCATCTCGGCGGCCTCCAGAACACGCTCGACGTCCGCCTCGGTGTGCGCCCCCGAGGTCAGCGCCGGGTGCCCCGGCGGCCACAGCACGCCCTCCGCCACCATCCCCAGCTGGAAGGCGTGCGTGGCCTGCGTATCCGCGCGCAGCACATCGCGGCGGTTCTGCACCCGCTCCACGCCGAAGTGCACCTGCGCGACCGAGGCCGCGCCGGTCACGGCCGCGGTTACGCCGTGCGCCGCGAGCAGATCGGTGAGGCCCGCGCGCAGCAGCTCGCCCGTGCGATCCGCGCGCTCCAGCGCCGGCTCGCTCTCCAGCACATCGAGCACCGCCAGCCCCGCCGCCATCGCCACGGGGTTCTCGGTGAACGTCCCCGACTGGAAGATCGCATCGGGCAGGGCCTCCTCCATCAGATCCGCGCGCCCGCCGAACGCCGCCAGCGCCGTCCCCCCGCCGATCGCCTTGCCGATCGCCGCGAGGTCGGGGGTCACGCCGAGCCATGCCGGAGCCCCCGCGAGACCCATGCGGTACGCGCACAGGACTTCGTCGAAGATCAGGGGCACATCGTGGCGCGCGGTGGCCTCGCGCAGCGCCCGTGCGAACTCGCGCGTCGCGGGCATCCCCCCGCCGCTGGAGAATGCCAGCGGCTCCACGATCACGCACGCCAGCTCCCCCGCGTGCTCCGCGATCAGCTCCGCTGCAGCCCTCGGGTTGTTGTAAGGGAGCACCACCACCCCCTCCTCGACTCGCGGCACGAGGCCCGGGTAGTCCACCACCGGCTCGGGGCGCGCCTCGCTGCCGGCCACGTCTCGGGTATGGCCGGAGACGAGGAACATATCGTCGCTGCCGTGGAACGCGCCCTCGCACTTGGCGATCAGCGGGCGGGCGGGCCCCGCAATCGCACGGGCCACGCGCACCGCCGAGCGCGTCGCCTCCGAGCCGGTGTTCGCGAAGCGCAGGCGCTCCAGGTAGGGCATGTGCCCGCGCATCCGCTCCGCCAGCTCGACCGAGAGCTCCGTGGGCAGCATCGGGTTGGTCATCCTCTCCAGCTGGAGCCGCACCGCCTCCAGCACGCGCGGGTGCCCGTGGCCGAGCAGCATCGGCCCCGCCCCCATCAGCAGATCGATGTACTCGTTGCCATCCACATCGGTGGCGCGCGCGCCGTGCGCCGAGGCGATGAACAACGGGAACGGCGCGTAGTGCTTCGCCGCCCCGCTCACCCCTCCCGGGAGCACCCCGCGGGCCCGTTCCCACATGCGCTGCGAACCACCGCGACCCGCGCGGTAGCGCTCCAGCGCGCGCGCCGCCATGACCTCCCGCGCGGAGCCGTCGATGACAGCCATGAGCCGATGGTAGTGTGTGCGAAAGGGGTAGCGCAAAGGGTGGTGGCCGCGCGGCGCGTGCCGGTGTGGCCGCCCAGGGGAATGGAGGGTCATGGGACTGGTCATGGGGACCGATTGCAAGCGCTATCGCCTGCCGAGCGCCGACGCGGCCTTCCTGCGCATGGACAGGCCAACCAACCTGATGGTCATCAATTTCGTGATGCTCTTCGACGAGCTTCTCGACGAGGAACGGCTGCGCGCTGTGATTCGCGCGCGCCTCGTGGAGCGCTACCCGCGCTTTTCCGAGCTCGTCGTGGAGGGCCCCCGCGGGGCGGGTGGGGCTTTCTTCACCGAGGACCCCCACTTCGATCTGGATCGCCATATCCACCGCCGCGCGCTGCCCGCCGGCCCCCTCCCACCGGGGGAGTCCGGCAGTGAGGACGCATTGCGCGCCGGCGCCGACGACGCCCTGCGGGAGCTCGTGGGCGAGCTGATCGCCACCCCGCTGGAGCGCTCCAAGCCGCTGTGGGACATGTACCTGCTCGACCGCGCCGGCGAGGGCTGCGCGCTGGTCGTGCGCATCCACCACTGCATCGTCGACGGGATCGCGCTGGCGCAGGTGATGCTCTCGCTGACCGACGCCACGCCCGAGACGCCACCCGATGCGGCGCCCGCGCGGGACAGCCTCGTGGCCGCCCGTTCTTCGCATGTCCGCGTGTATCGGGGCGGGGAGAGGGGGCGCGGGG
>JBIOES010000139.1:0-4649 GCA_044446265.1 Solirubrobacterales bacterium | reverse complement strand
GGGTCCGACGATCTCCCATCGGCGAGCGCGCTCAGCGGCGACGTGCCCGCGCGCGCCTGCTCGAGCGCCGCGATGAACTCATCCGCGTCTCCGTAGCGATCGGCCGGGTTCTTGGCGAGCGCCCGCACCACCACCGCATCCAGCGCCGGACCCACCGCCGGGTTCAGCGCGCTCGGGCGGGGAGCCTGCGCGGAGACCTGCATCAGCGCGATGCTCACCGCCGTATCGCCATCGAAGGGAACCCTGCCGGTGAGCAGCTCGTACAGCACGATCCCCACCGCATACAGATCGGAGGTCTCGCTCACCGTCTTCCCCTGAGCCTGCTCGGGCGAGAGGTACTGCGCGGTGCCCATGATCGAGCCCGTCAGCGTCATATCCGAGGCGCCGGCGCGCGCGATCCCGAAGTCGGTCACCTTCGCGCGGCCCTCCTCGTCGAGGATCACGTTGTGGGGCTTCAGATCGCGGTGGATGATCCCGCGGCGGTGCGCGAACTTCGCGGCGCGCAGGATCTGGATCACGATCTCGATCGCGCTCGCCGGGTCCATCGGCCCGCCTTCGCGCACGATCGCCTTCAGCGAGCGCCCCGGCAAGTACTCCATCGCGATGTAGTAGGTGCCGTCCCACTCGCCGCGGTCGAAGATCGCCACGACGTTCGGGTGGGAGAGCCCGGCGGCGCTCGACGCCTCGCGGCGGAAGCGCTCCACGAATTCCTGGTCCTCGGCGAAGCGGTGCTGGAGCACCTTCACTGCCACCTGGCGTCCCAGCAGCTGGTCCTCGGCCAGGTACACGTCGGCCATCCCGCCCGAGCCGATGCGCGAGATCACCTTGTAGCGGCCATCGACGGTCGTCTCCGGCTCGATCATCGCTCACCCGCCTGCGGGCGTGCTCCAAGGCACGCCCCCACGGCCCCTGTCGCTGCTGCGGGATACGCGCTATCAACCATGCAAGAGCGCTTCCATCACCTGCCGCGCCACCGGCGCCGCGAACGCCGCGCCCTGGCCGGGCACGCCCTTCAGCGTCACCGCGATCGCCACCCTGGGGTGCGCCGCGGGCGCGAAGGCGATGAACCACACGTTGTTGATCGCCGCGCCCTGCTGGGTCTCCGCGGTGCCGGTCTTGCCCGCCACCTGCACCCCGGGGATCTGCGCGGAGGTGCCCGTGCCTTCGTTGACAACAGCTTCCATCATTGATCTCACCGTGCTCGCCGTGGAGGGCACCATCACAACCGACTGCACCCGCGGGGCCACTGTCGAGACGGTGCGCCCATCGGGGTCCACGATGCGCGCGGTCATGTGGGGGGTCATCAGCCTGCCGCCGTTCGCCACCGCCGCCGCGACCTCGGCCATCTGCAGGGGCACGACCCGCAGCTTGTCCTGGCCGATCCCCATGCGCCCCACATCCACCCGCGGGCTCGTGGGGGACAGCAGGCGCGAGCCCAGGTACTCGCCGCTGGTGGACATCTCCCCGGCGGGGTAATCCAGCTGGGGCTTGCGATCGAAGCCAAAGCGCCTCATGTAGCGCGCCATCGTGGGCTTGCCCACCTTTTCGGCGACCTGCGCCCACACCGTGTTCACGGACTTCGCCAGCGCCTGCGTGAGCGTCAGCGGCCCGAAGCTCTCGCCGTTGTCGTTCTGCAGCGGCACCCCAGAGACGATCACGTTGTTGCGCCCGCTCACCGTCGAGCTGGGGGTGAAGGCGCCGGAGTCGATCGCCGCCGTCGCCGTCACCACCTTGAAGGTGGAGCCCGGCGCGTAGCCGAACTGAGTCGCGCGGTTGACCAGCGAGCGGGCGGGCGGCGTGCCCCGGGTTTCGCCCAGCAGCCTCGCGTAGCCCGCGCGCGAGCGCAGCGCGTTGGGATCGTAGCCGGGCGTCGAGGCCATCACCCGCACCGCGCCCGTGCGTGGATCGAGCGCCACCACCGCCCCGCTGTGTTCGCCCAGCGCCGCGAGCGCCACCCGCTGCGCGGCGGGGTCGAGCGTGGTCTGCACTTCGTCCCCCTTCGGCCGCGTCCCCTGGAGCTGGTTGAGGATCCCCTGCAGTTCGCTGCCCGCCGTGCCGCTCAGCGGCGCGTTGCGAAAGCGCTCCAGCCCGGTCTGCCCCGGGTCGGTGTAGGAGTACCCGATCGCCTGCGCGAACTCTTCGCCGGTCGGGTACGTGCGCGTGTAGGTGCCTTCCGCTTCGCGCACGCTGCGCGCCAGCACGGTGCCATCGTCCGCCACGATCGGCCCGCGCGCGATGCGTTCCTGCTCGAGCGTCCCGCGCTTGTTGAGCGTGTTCGCGCGCAGCGACGCCGCTTCGAAGATCGTCCAGCGCGAGGTGAACCCCACCAGCAGCGCGAACAGCACCACCACCAGGCCGTACAGGCGCACGATCGGGCGGTTCATCCCTCGCTCAGCTGGCCCAATTCGAGACTGTGCATCAACGCGCCGGCGTCGCCTTCCGAGCGCAGCGAGTGATCCAGCAGCGTGCGCCTGCGCACCGCGCTCAGCGTCGCCGCGCTCACGCCCGAGACGAAGTCGCTGCTGTAGAGCTTCACCCCGCCGGGCAGTTCGTAGGGGACGCCCCTGTAGAGGGTCACCAGCCCGCGCGCGTTCGTGCCGATGAAATACACCGACTGCGAGGCCAACCACGCGCCCGCCAGCAGCAGCCCCAGCACCGCCAGCGTCAGCAGGGGTGCCACCGCGCGGCGCGCGCGCGAGCGCCTCCGCAGGCTCGCCGCCGCCGGGGGCGGTTGGCGCGGGCGGCGTGGCACCACCGTCGCTGGGCCACGCGTCGCGGTTGAGCTGCCGGCCATCGACGGGGAGCCCCTCGCACCGTGCTGCTCCGGGGTGCTCGTAACGGCCGGCGCGCTGATCTTCGTGCGCTGCTCCGCCACGGCGGTCTTGGCCGGCGCGCTGATCCTGGTCTGCTGCGCCGTTGCCCCCGCGCCGTCCGCGCCATCCTCCGTGCCGATCCCCACCTCCTCGACGCGCAGCAGGATCACCGTGATGTTGTCCCGGCCGCCCGCCTCGTTGGCCTGTGCGATCAACGCCTCGCCGGCGTCGTGCAGAACGGGATGGGCGCGCAGCACCTCCGCCAGCTGCGCCTCGCCCAGCATCGTCGTCAGCCCATCGCTGCACAGCAGATACACGTCGCCCGCGCGCGCGCGGTAGGAGCGCGTGTCGACCTCCACCATCTCTTCGGGGCCGAGCGCGCGGGTGATGATCGAGCGCTGCGGATGGTCCTCGGCTTCCTCGGGGGTCAAGCGGCCCTGGCGGATCAGCTCGTCCACCAGCGAGTGGTCGTCGGTCAGGCGCAGCAGCTCCCCCTCGCGCAGGCAGTAGGCGCGGCTGTCGCCCACGTGCGCGATCGCCACCTCCAGCTCGCCCACGTAGAGCGCCGTCAGCGTGGTGCCCATGCCGGCCTGCTCGGCGTTGCTGCGCGAGAGCTCGTAGATGCGCGCGTTCGCCGCGCGCGCGTACTCGGCAAGCGTCTCCGCGGGACTCCTCGAGTTGCCGAGTCCCTCGCCGAAGGACTCCACCGCGATCCGCGAGGCCACCTCGCCGGCCTGCGCCCCGCCCATCCCGTCGGCCACCACGAACAGCGGCGAGCGCGCCAGCAGCGAGTCCTCGTTGGCGCGCCGCTGGCGCCCGGTGTCGCTCCCCGCGTAGTGCTCGGCAACTCTCAGCATCAGTCCACCTCGAAGGCGAATTCGCTGTCGCCGATGCGCACGCGGTCCTCGGGGTGCAGCGGGCGCGCGGTCTCCAGCAGCTCCTCGTTGAGGTACGTCCCGTTGGTGGACCCCATGTCCTCGATCACCACAGCTCCCCCCTGCTCGTAGATGCGGGCGTGCCCGGAGGAGGCGAAGGGATCCTCCAGGCGGATCTCCGCACGCTCGCCGCGACCCAGCACCACGTCGCCATCCAGGTCATAGATCATGCCGGGCTCGTGGCCGGGCGCGCGCTCCACCACCAGCCGCGGGGTCCGGCTCGCGAAATCCACCGGGCCGAGCGAGGACGCCGAGTGCAACCCGGTGGCGTCGGGCGCGATCGCCGCGCCCGAGGCACCGCCGAAGCCCGCGTGCGAATTGGATCCATACCCCCCCCGCAGATCGCGCAGCGCGCTGCGCGAGACCCACAGCAGGAACAGGTACAGAACGGCCACGAAGCCGAACTTCAGCGCCACCGACACGGGCTGCAGGTTGGTCATCGCACCTCGAACACGATCTCCGTGGTGCCGAGCTCGATGCGGTCCCCAAGTTGCAGAACGTGCGCGCCGCGGAGCTTGCGATCGTTGAGGCGCACCCCGTTGGTGGAGCCCAGATCGGCCACCGTCCAGCCATCCGGCGTGGGGCGGATCTCGGCATGGCGACGCGACACGCCCACATCATCCAGCACGATGTCGCACTCGCGGCTGCGTCCCACCACCGCCCCGGGCGGGGGCACCAGCACCCGTCGTTCGCCCACCAACAGCATCGCGCGCGAGGGGCGCCGCTCGCGCGCCTCGCGTACCGGCCCCCCCACCCGCTGCGAGCTGGAATAGATCAACGTCTCGCCGTGCTGCTGGGGAGGCTCGGCGCTCTCGCGCTCCGCGCCCTGGGGCCCTGCGCTCCGCGGCGGCGCGGGGCTCTGCGGTGGCGCGGGGCTCAGCCAGTCGTCGTGCTCGTCGAG
>JBIOES010000138.1:0-4704 GCA_044446265.1 Solirubrobacterales bacterium | reverse complement strand
GTTCCGGATCCTCCGCGGGGTGCTGCGACGCCGCGGAGTACGGCTGGCGCTGGGGCGCCGGCGCGGGGACGCGGATGGGTTCCGGATCTTCGTCGTAGATGTCGATGCTGGGGCCGCCCGGACGCGCCTCGACCTCCACGAAGGGCCGCCGGAAGAAGCCGCCGATGCCGCCCTCCAGGCCACGCCGGCGGCGCACGACGATCGCGTCGACCCCAAGCTCGGCCTCGATCCTGGGGATCAGCTCGTCGATCGAGCGCCCGCGGTAGAGGCGCGTGTCGCCGTCTGCTTCGGGCAGGCCGAGCGCCTGCTCCTCGCCGATCCGCTTCTCGGTGGGGCGCGGCGTGCTCAGCAGGGCGCTGAAGGTGCTCATGCGTGGATGACTCCAATCGTCTCGACGTTGACGCCCGGTGCGATCTCGTTGTATGAGCACACCGGGAGGTGGGGCTGGGCCTGGGCGATCAACCTGCGCAGATGGCGGCGCACGCGCGCCGAGCACAGGAGGACCGGTCCCCGCGCATGGCCGGGGGTGGATCCCATCCCAGCGCTGGCGTGCTCGACCTGAGCGCGCAGGGCGTTGACGATGGCGTGCGCGCGGGGCGGGTCCATCGCGAGGTACTCGCCGTCTGTGGTCTGGGTGATCGAGGTGGCCACCTCCTGCTCGATCGCAGGATCGAGGGTGATCGCCTGCAGGCGCAGCTGCTCGTCCAGGTGGGGGGCCGTGATCGCGCGGCCCAGCGCCTGGCGGGCGTACTCCGAGAGCAGGCTCGTATCCCGTGTTATTCGCGCCTTGTCGCCGATCGCCTCCACGATCGTGCCGAGGTCGCGGATCGCGATGCCTTCGGAGAGCAGCGACTGCAGCACGCGCTGGATCTCCCCGAGCGAGAGCAGCTCCGGTACGACCTCCTCGACGACCGCCGCGTTGGTCTCCTTGAGCTGCTCCAGCAGCGCCTTGACGTCCTGGCGGGTCAACAGCTCCGCGGCGTGCGCGCGGATCGTCTCCGTCAAATGGGTCACGATCACCGACTCCGCGTCCACGACGGTGTAGCCGAGCGTCTCGGCCTCCGCGCGCGCGGACTCGTGCACCCAGGTGGCGGGCAGCCCGAAGGCGGGCTCGGTGGTGGGGATGCCCTGCAGTCCGCCCGCCGCGTCGCCGGGGTCCATCGCAAGGAGGTGTCCGGGCATGATGCGCCCGCGCGTAACCTCCGAGCCGCGCACCTTGAGCACGTACTCGTGGGACTCCATGCCGAGCTCGTCGTGGATGCGCACCGCCGGGATCACCACGCCGAGCTCGCCCGCGATCTGGCGGCGGATCATGCTCACGCGGCGCAGCAGTGCCCCGGGGTGGGTTGGGCCGGATCCTCCGTCGACCAGGGGCACCAGCCCGAAGCCGATCGCCAGCTCCAGCGCATCCAGCGGCGTGCGCTGCACGTCGCCCTCGCTCTCGCCCGCGGAGGGCAGGCCGGGGGGCGTTGCGGTGGCGAGGGCCAGATCGGTGGAGTTCTCCTCGCCGGGCATCCCGTTGCGCACGCTCCAGCCGAGCGCCGCGAGGATCGCGGCGATGAACAGAAACGGCAGCTTGGGCAGCCCGGGCACGAGCCCGAACAGGCCGATCGCGGCGGCCGCCACCAGCGGCGCCTTGCGCTGACTGAGGATCTGCCCGGCGATGTCCGAGCCGAGGTCGCGTTCCGAAGCCGAGCGGGTCACGATGATGCCGGTCGCCACGGAGATCAAGAGCGCGGGAATCTGCGCGGCGAGGCCGTCGCCGACGGTCAGCAGCGAGAACTGGTGCGTGGCTTCGCTGAAGCCCAGGTGGTGCTGGGCGACGCCGATCACGATCCCGCCCACGAGGTTGATCGCGGTGATGATCACCGCCGCCATCGCATCGCCCTTCACGAACTTCGAGGCACCGTCCATCGCGCCGTAGAAGTCCGCTTCGCGGGCGATCTCCGAGCGGCGCCTGCGCGCCTCGTCGTCGGTGATCAGGCCGGCGTTCAGATCGGCGTCGATCGCCATCTGCTTGCCGGGCATCGCGTCGAGCGTGAAGCGCGCGCCCACCTCCGCCACGCGCCCCGCGCCGTTGGTGACCACCACGAACTGGATCACCACCAGGATCAGGAAGATCACGAGGCCCACCACGACGTTGCCGCCCACCACGAACTGCCCGAAGGACTTCACGACGCTGCCCGCGTCGCCGGTGGTGAGGATCAGGCGCGTAACCGACACGTTGATCGCCAGGCGGAACATCGTCGTCAGCAAGAGCAGCGAGGGGAAGGAGGCGAAGTCGAGCGCCTTGTTGAGGTACATCGTCGCCACCACGATGGTCAGCGCCGCGGAGATGTTGAGCGTGATCAACAGATCCAGCAGCATCGAGGGCAGCGGCACGACGAGCATCGTCACCACCATCACCACAGCCACCGCCGCGAGCAGATCGGTGTGGCGCAGCATCCTGCGCGCGAAGCTCATACCGCCCGCCTCCTACGCGCCGCGAGGCGGCCAAGAGGGTGGCGCAGCCGGCCGTAGGCCGGCTCGCCGGGCCCCTCGACCAATCCGATCAATCTGCCGCGTCGTTTGGTCATACCGCCAATCTCCGTTGCGCGGCCAAGCGGTAGACGAAGGCCAGCACCTGCGCCACTGCCGCATACAGCTCCTCGGGGATCGTCTGCCCGATCTCCGTCGAGCTGTGCAGCGCGCGCGCGAGCGGCGGGTCTGGGATCACCGGCACGTCGTTCTCTTCGGCGACCTTGCGGATCTGCGCGGCGATCAGGTCCTTGCCCTTGGCCACCACCTCCGGCGCGGCGCGCGAGCCGTCGTAGCGCAGCGCCACTGCGTAGTGGGTGGGGTTCGTGACGACCGCGTCGGCCTGTGGAACGGCCGCCATCATGCGCGCCCGCGCGGCCTGCATCTGGCGGCGGCGCAGCGCGGAGCGCACCTCCGCGGAGATGCTGTACTGGCGCAACTCGTCCCTCACCTCCTGCTTGGTCATGCGCAGCTTCTGGGCGTTGCGCCGGCGCTGCCACAGGTAGTCGATCAGGCCGATCGCCAGGTACGCGAACGCGGCGTGCTGGGCGACGCCCATCGCCCGCTGACCCATCACGACGCCGAGCGCGCCCGGGGGGATGCCCACGAGCGAGACCAATCCACCGACCGCGGGAACCACCGCCAGCGCCGCCACGGCTCCAACGGCGCCCACCTTCACGATTGCCTTGAGCGCTTCGAAGGCAAGATTGGGGCTGAGCAGGTTGCGCAGCCCCGAGATCGGGTTGATCCTGCGGAAGTCGGGTGTGAGCGCCTTGGGCGAGGGGTGAAAGCCGACCTGCGCGACGCCCGCGAGCACCCCCGTGGTCATGCAGATCGCGGCGATCGGAGCGACCGTGATGGCCATTGTTTCGAGCATTCCGTGCATCAGCTCTTGCAGTCCCGCCGCGGAGGTGGCCTGCGCGGGGTGTGCGATCTCGCGCAGGATCCGCCGGAAGGATTCGGCTCCGGCATCGACGATTCCAGGCCCCAGCAGGCTCAGGCCGAAGATGCCGGCCATCAGCACCAGCGAGCCGCCGGCGTCGGCCGAGCGCGCCACCTGCCCCTTCTCGCGCGCGCGCTCGCGGTGCTTGGGGGTTGCCTTCTCTGTGCGGTCGTGTTGCGCCATGGGTGGGTCCTGTTCCTAAGCCACCCGCAGCGCGCCGAGGGCAGCCGCCACGCTGGTCGAGATTTCATTCGAGAGCCACCCCGCGACGAACGGCAGCGAGGCGCCCACGACGAGCATCGCCACGGCCACCTTCGCGGGGAAGCCGACGGCGAACACGCTGATCTGCGGCACCACGCGCGAGACCACGCCGAAGGCGACGTCGGTGATCAGCAGCGCGATCACCACCGGCGCCGCGATCTCCAGGGTTGCGATGAAGATGGTGGCGAACACGTGCTCGGCTCCTCCCACCAGCGAGGAAAGCTGCGGGGCAGAGGTGAGGGGCACGAGCTGGAAGGTGCGAGCCATGCCGCGCAGCACCCACGCGTCGCCGCCGATGATCAGGAAGATCAGCGTGCCCACCAGCGAGTAGAACTGCGACAGCGCGCCGCCCGGGTTGCCGTTGACCGGATCGACCAGCGCGCCGAAGGAGAAGCCCGCGAGCACGTCCGCGAGCGATCCCGCGGACTCCACCGCCGCCATCAGCGCGGCCAGACCGAAGGCGAAGCCGAAGCCCACGAGCATGCCCTCGACCACCAGGCCCGCGAGGCTGAGGGCGTCGCTGGGGATGTGCTGGCCATGCAGTGCCACGGGCGCGAGCCCCATCGAGAGCGCCACCGCGATGATCCCGCGCACGCGCGGGGGGATCATCTTCGAGGAGAACAGCGGCGCCAGGAAGAACAGCGGCGTCACGCGCGCGAGCACGAGGATGAAGCCAGCCAGCTGGTTGCCTGCGAGCTGTGCGAGCAGCTGGTTCACGAGCCCACCAGCGAGGGGATCGCGGTGTAGAGGTTGGTGGTGTAGGACACCAGCTGCCCCAGCATCCAGGGACCGAGCACGACCACCACGACTGCGACCCCCACGATCTTGGGGATCAGCGTGAGGCTCTGCTCCTGGATCTGGGTCACCGCCTGGAAGACGCTCACGAGCAGCCCCAGCACGAGCCCCACCAGCAGCAGCGGACCGGCGACCTTCAGAGACAGGCTCATGGCCTGCGAGGCGAGGTTGACGACGGTGTCCTGGTT
>JBIOES010000137.1:0-4752 GCA_044446265.1 Solirubrobacterales bacterium | reverse complement strand
GCGGGAGGCGCAGGCGCATCCACACCGCGGCGCGGCCGCTCGGGGTGTGCGCGGTGGCGTCCAGCTCGGGGAGGCGGCCGGTCAGCGGCTGGCCCTCCAGGAAGCGCATCTGCATCGCCGTCGCGGCGAAGCTCTTGCGATCGGGGTCATCGAGGGCGAAGCGGATTTCATGACCCTCCTGCGGAGACGCCATCGCCGGCGCGCCGTGTGCCTGCACGACAGCGCCGGCGAGCTCCGGCAGCTCCTCAGGGGCGGGGAGGATGCGCAACGCGCGAGCCCTACACACGAGCACCCCGTCGGTGTGCAGGTCGGCCTCCAGCTCCTGCACCCGCCGCCCGGGCCGGGTCACGCGCCTGCTCAGCTCGAGCGGCGCCAGCGGGATCGGGCGCAGGAACGAGAAGGACAGCCGCGCCAGCGGCAACTCGGCTCCCGGCTCGATGCGCTCGAAGGCTGCGGCGATCAGCGCGGCCGGTGCGCCGCCGTGGAGTGCGCGCGGGTCCCACGGGCCGCGGGCGTGCTCGGTCGGTGTGAAGCGACCATCGCCTTCGTCGAGGAAGATGCTCTCGGTGCTCATCGCGCGGGGACTCTAGAGGACGAAAGGCTCAGCGATGGTTGGGCACGCAGCACAACTGCGCTGAACCTGTCGCGAGCAGCCGTCCACCGGTATCCCAGACTCTGCCGCTGACCGCCATCAGGCCACGGTCGGCGAGGGTGCACTCGTGGTCGATCAAGAGCCATTCGCAGTTGGGGCTGAAGTGGTGAAACCACGCGCTTGTATCTAGATTCGGTGCGAGGTACTCCCAGCTCCGGTATCGCCGGTAGGCAGCCGGAAAGCCGTAGGTGTCCAACAGGATCAAAGAGCGTGCCGCGTCGAGGAATGGGTCCTCGAAGCACGCTCTCGGCCGAAAGCGTGCCCACTCGTGGACGATCGGCGCTGTCGGCTCGTCCGATGTGCTTTGGTCGACCGGTCGCCGCTCGATGTTGTTCCAGAAGCTGAAGGGGGGACGTCGCTTTGCGGGCAGCAACTCCTCGTAGTTCTTCAAGGTCTCGGGGGGCGGGACCTTGGGTGCCTTGGTGTACTGGTGGCTGTACCCGGGCGCCTCGGCGGCGGTCTTCACCAGGGCGTGGAGGATCGGCTTGCGCTCCTGGGTCATCTCCACGGCGAAGGACTCGCCGCGGCGGCCCTGCTTGAGAACGCTCACGCTGAGCTGGACGGCGTCGAAGGCCGGCGAGCTGAGGAAGTGGCAGTAGAAGCTCGCCGGCTGCTGAATCTGAGCGACCATGCCTGCGGCGCGCAGCGCGATGGCCGCGAGATAGCCGCCGTTCGGACCCCAGATCTCCCAGTCCTTTGACAAGTGCGCGAGATACTCGTTGTGCTGCGGCTCGACGCGCGTCGCGTGCTCGAGATCGGAGGCGTCCGGTGTCATCGACTGCTCACGTGGTTCTTTCGTTGGTTGCGCCACACCATAGAGCGGCCTCCCTCGGGCTCAGGAGTCCTCAGGCGGGCGGCGCTCGCGCTTGCGTTCGGCTCCGCGGCGCTTGGCCTGAAGGCGCCGCTCACGCGAGGCGGCGGTGGGGCGCGTGGCGCGGCGGCGCTTGGGAGTGGCGAGCGCCCGCGCGAGCCGCTCGCTCAAGCGAGCGAGAGCCAACTCGCGGTTGCGTGCCTGCGAGCGCGCGTCCTGCGAGATCGCCGCCACGCGCGGTCCCACGCGCGCCAGCACCCGCTCACGCTGTGCCTCGCTCAACGTGCGCGAGGCGAGCACGTCGAAGCTGGCTTCCACACGCGAGGCGGTGACATTGGCATGCTGCCCGCCCGGGCCGGAGGAGCGGCTTGCGCGCACCGTCACCTCGGCGAGCGGGATCGTCAGCGCACCGACTCGCAGCCCTCTGTGGGGACCCATCATTGCCGGGGTCGGAGCTGCACGGTCAGGACTCAACGGGCGTGTCGGCCGCCTTGCCCCACTCGACCCAGGAGGCGTAGTAGACGCTCACGTGGGGGTAGCCGAGTAGATATTTCAGGGCATACCACGCCAGGCTCGCTCGGTTGCCGATCGTGCAGTAGACGATCACCTTCCGCTCGCTCATGACACCCGCTCGGTCGAGCGCTCTGCTCAGCTCGTCGGTGGACTTGAGCGTGTCGTCCTCATTGCGCAGGAGGTCGATGGGGACGCTGATCGCCCCGGGGAGGTGCCCCGCTCGGCCGACATCCGCGGTCGCTCCCGATGGCCAGAAGCGCTCGCCGTTGTACTCGAGGTCCGCGCGGACGTCGAGCAGCAGGGATTCGGTGTCGCCGCCGATCGCGGCTTCGATGGTCGCTCGAGAGGCGAACACCTCGGCATTGGGAGGCGGGAGCGGGTAGGAGGTCTCCGCCTGTTCGGGCACGGTGGTGCTCCAGTGGCCGCCGGCCTGCGCCCACTGCTCGCGTGAGCCGACGAGTATCCGCACGTCTCGGTGGCCATGTGCTGTCATCAGCCAGAACCCAAGGGCGGCCCCGTAGCCGTAGAAGACAAGGGTCGTCTCTGGGGCGATGCCCGAGCGCGAGAGCAAGCGCTCGAACTCGGGGCGCCCGATCGGCAGGTAGTCGGAGCCGCGCAGATCGGCGTAGGCGTTCCACAGGACCGCCCCCGGTATGTGCCCTGCGTCATAGGTCGCGCGACTCACGTCGACCTCGACAACGCAGACGTTCGGGTCCCCCACGTGCGCTGCGAGCCAGGCGCCGTCGATGGCCGATCTGCCTTCAGCCATCGGGCTCACGCTCCAGCCATCGGGTTCACCTCACGCACCGCCAGGACTCTAGTAGCTGGCGACCCCTGGGGAGGGGGCGGACTTCCGGCCGCCGGGAGGGGCCGCGCAGTGGGAGTCGCCCCAAACGGGCCATGCGTGAATTCAAAACGATAGTGGCACCTGCGCTGCACGATCTGTGGCAGTCGGGGATGTCAAAAGCTCACCCCAACCCAGCAACGAACTCCCGCAACTTGCTGGTGTCCCGCAGCGGCGCCCCGTGCCCGAAGCACACGAGCGACGGCTCCAGCGCCGCCAGTCTCCGCGCGGACTCGCGGTTGCGCGCAGGATCCGGGGTGAAGAAGGCGGGGGGCTCGTGCAGGCCGGGGATGCCGGTGCGGACGTTCATGTTGTTGAGGACGTCGCCGAGGATCAGGACGCGGTCGCGCTCACGCCAGTAGGCGACGTGGCCGATGGAGTGCCCGGGGGTCTCGAGCACGGTGAAGCCGGCCACCTCGTCGCCCTCTCCCAGCGCGCGGGCGACGGGGTGGGGAGGGCCCACCCAGAAGCGCTCCTCGAAGGCGCGGATCGCCCATGGGGTCTTGGTGGGGAGCTTCACTCCGTTTTCCATCGCGGGGATGTCATCGCGCCCGCACCACAGCGGGATGCCCAGGCGCTCGCAGATCGCGTGGCTCGCGCCCTGGTGATCGGGGTGGGCGTGGGTGAGGGCGTGCGTGGTGATGTTGCGAGCGGCAATCTGGCGCAGGATGCGCTTCTCGCCCTGGCGGGTGGCGGCGTCGATCAGTACGTCACCGGCGACGTAGACGTTGATCGCGTTCGGTGGAAAGCCCTGCAGCATGTGGAGGTCCTCGGCGAGCTGCTTCACATCGTTCCTTTCCTGCGGGCGGACCCGCGATGGGTGTTCACTTGCGCGACTGCTCCCAGGAGAACCCGCGCACGGCGAAGAGCAGTCCGAAGGTTCCCCACAGCGCGATCACGGCGAGCGCGGTGAGGTTTTCGCTCAAGCCCTTGCCGGTCACCATCGCGCCTTCCAGGCCCTCGATCAGCGGGGTGAGCGGCAGCGCTTGGGCGATGTCGCGCAGGAACACGGGCACGTTGGAGACGTCGTAGAAGACGCCCGAGATGAAGATCACCGGCAGGAACACCGCGTTGACGTAGGCGGCGGTGGACTCGAAGTTGGGGATCACGTGCGCGAAGGCGACCCCGAGCGAGGCGAAGCAGATGACGCCGGCGATGACGAATACGACGAGCTCGCCCCAGTCCTGCGGCCAGCCCGTGCCGAAGAAGATCTTGCCCGCGCAGGTGATGATCGCGATCTGCAGGGCGGTGTTGGTGACGGCGTTCCCCGCGACGCCCCCGAAGTAGGAGATCGTCGGCAGCGGCGTGCCGTGGATGCGCTTGAGCACCCCGCGCTCGCGCAGGTACACGATGTTGTAGGCGAGCGCGGTGAAGGTGGTGGACATCACGCTCATCGCGGCGATGCCCGGCACGAGGTGGGCGAGCTTGCTCGGCTGGCCGTGGAAGATCGCCCCGAAGAACGCGAGGAACAGCAGCGGCAGCAGGAAGTTGAAGAAGGCCGCGCTCGGGTTGCGCCAGAACATGCGCCGCTCCAGGCGGTACTGGCGCCAGCCGAGGGCCAGAGGGTGGCGTACCCCATTGCGGGGCACAGGCAGCCGGCCTGGGGCCGGCGAGCCGGGCCCCTCTTTCTCGATTAATACGTCATACATCGGCCGTCAGCTCCAGGTACACGTCCTCCAGCGAGGGGCGTCCCACGCTGAGCTCCTCCAGATGCTCCCCCCGCTGCAGCGCCTCGGCGGTGAGCTCGTGCAACAGGCGCGTGGGGTCGTCGGTTTGGCGCTCCACCAGCTCGCCCTGCGCGCTGCGGTAGGCGATGCGGTACTGCGCGGCCCCGGCACCGAGTTCGCGCGGCGGGCCGATCGCCAGGATGCGTCCCTCCTTGATGATCGCCACGCGGTCGGCCAGCGCCTGCGCCTCGTCGAGGTAGTGGGT
>JBIOES010000136.1:0-4795 GCA_044446265.1 Solirubrobacterales bacterium | reverse complement strand
GGCGGATCCAAATCCACGGCGACCACGCCGCAGAGCTCGTTGGCGGGGTCCTCGCGCACGTGCGCGAGGAGGTCGTCGAGCAGCTCGCGCGGGATGTGCACCTCACCACCACACGGTGGAGTCGAGGTTCTCGATCTCCTCCAGCGGGCGCGTGTAGATACCGCTCGAGAGGTACTTCCAGCCGTCGTCGGCGACGATGAAGACGACGTTGCCCTCATCGAGCTCGCCCGCGATGCGCACCGCGACGCGCGCGATCGCGCCCGAGGAGACGCCCGCGAAGACACACTCCTCGTCGAGCAGCTTGCGCGTCCACAGGATCGCGTCGCTGTTGGTCACGAAGATCTTGCGATCCAGCAGAGAGAGGTCGATGATCGGCGGGATGAAGCCATCGTCCAGCGAGCGCAGCCCCTGCACCGGCTCGCCCTGCATCGGCTCGGCCGCGACGATCTTGCAGGCGTCTCCGAAGGTCTCCTTGAAGCGGCGGCCGTTGCCCATCAGCGTCCCCCCCGTGCCGAGGCCCGCGACGAACGCGGAGACCTCGTCGAGCTCCTCCAGGATCTCGAGCGCCGTGCCGTTGTAGTGGGCTTCGGGGTTCGCCGGGTTGCCGTACTGATAGGGCATGTAGTAGGAGGAGTCGGCCTGCGCCATGTCGAGCGCCAGCTCCACGGCGCCGTTGGAGCCCTTGGAGCCCTCGGAGTAGACGATCTCCGCGCCCCACATCTCGAGCAGCTGGGTGCGCTCGGGGGTGACGTTCTCGGGCATCACCACCTTCAGGCGATAACCACGTCGCTGGCAGATCATCCCCAGCGAGATGCCCGTGTTGCCCGAGGTGGGCTCGAGGATCGTCTGCCCGGGGGCGATCGCGCCTTTCTCCTCGGCGTCTTCGATCAGCGCGCGCGCCACGCGGTCCTTGACCGAGCCGGTGGGGTTGCGCGACTCGAGCTTTGCCCAGATGCGCACGCCCGGCTTGGGCGAGAGCCGCGGCAGCTCGATCAGCGGCGTGTTGCCGATCGACTGCACGACGTCGCCATAGCGACCCCCGCATGGCTTGTTACCGAGACGCTCGACAGCCATTACTTCACAGAATATAGCGAGGGTCATCCTGGCTCGCCAGCCAGTAACATGAGCCGCGCGATGAAGGAAGGCTTCGACTTCGACTGGCTGGTGATCGGCAGCGGCTTCGGCGGCAGCGTCTCCGCGCTGCGCCTCTCCGAGAAGGGCCACCGCGTGGGCGTGCTGGAGTGCGGCCGGCGCTTCGCCGACGACGAGTTCCCCAAGTCCACGAGCGACGTGCGCCGCTACTTCTGGCGCCCCAAGCTGGGGATGAAGGGGATCTTCCGCCTCACCACCTTCCGCGACGTCTCGGTCGTGTCGGGGTGCGGGGTGGGCGGCGGCAGCCTCGGCTACGCCAACACCCTGTATGTGCCGCCGAAGGCGTTCTTCGAGGATCGCCAGTGGGCCGGCATGGAGGACTGGGAGAGCGCGCTGGCCCCCCACTACGCCGAGGCGCAGCGGATGCTGGGCGTGGTGCAGAACCCCCACGACGACCCCGCCGATCAGCTGCTGCGCGAGCTGGGCGAGGAGCTGGGCGTCTCCGACACCTACCAGAAGACCCCTGTGGGCATCTTCTTCGGGGCGCCGGGCGAGTCCGGCAAGACCGTGCCCGATCCCTTCTTCGGCGGCGAGGGGCCCGAGCGCACCGGCTGCAAGCTGTGCGGGCGCTGCATGGTGGGCTGCCCGCACGGGGCCAAGAACACTTTGGTCAAGAACTACCTCTACCTGGCCGAGGGCCGCGGCGCGCAGGTGCTGCCCGAACGCACCGTCGTGGACATCCGCCCGATCGGCAAGGGCAATGGCGAGGAGGGCTACGAAGTCGAAAGCGTCCGCTCGGGCTCCTGGGTGCGCAAGCAGCGCAGAGTGCACCGCGCGCGCGGGGTCGTCGTCGCCGCCGGCCCGCTGGGCACCAACCTGCTGCTACAGCGCTGCCGCCTGGGCGGCTCGCTGCCGGCGATCAGCCACCGCCTGGGCGAGCTGGTGCGCACCAACAGCGAGGCGATCCTCACGGTGACCGTCCCCGAGGACTACCCCGACGATCTCACTCGCCGCGTGGCGATCACCTCCAGCATCTACCCCGATCCGCACACCCACATCGAGACCGTGAGCTATGGCAACGACGGCGACTCGATGCGCCGCCTCTACACCCTGATGGTGGGCGACGGCACGCGCCTCACCCGCCCGCTGAAGCTGCTGGGACAGCTTCTCCTGCACCCCAAGCGCCTCGCCCAGGTGGTCTTCGCCAAGCACTGGTCCAGGCGCACCATCATCCTCCTGGTGATGCAGACGCTCGACAACGCAATGGCGCTGCGCCCGCGCCGGGGACCCTTCGGAACCATGTGGCTGAGCACCGAACAGGACCCCGAGCGCCCCATCCCGACGTTCATCCCCGTCGCCAACAAGGCGGCGGAATGGATGGCCGAGCGCACCGGGGGCATCGCCCAGAGCTCGATGACGGAGGCGCTCTTCAACATCCCCACGACCGCGCACATCCTTGGCGGCGCCGTGATCGCCTCCGACCGCGAAAGCGGCGTGGTGGACGCCCACCAGCGCGTCTTCGGCTATCGGAACCTGCTCGTGTGCGACGGCTCGGCGATCCCCGCCAACGTGGGCGTGAACCCGAGCCTCACGATCACGGCACTGGCCGAGCACGCGATGAGCCACGTGCCCGCCGCCGGCGAGACGCCCGCCGCGACGGTCCGCGTCGCGGCGTAGGCGACACCGGCTGCAAGCTTCGCCCCCGAGCCACCGACTCAGGTGCGGAGACGAGCGCTGCGCTCAGCAACCGCAGGCTGGCCGAGCCGCGGAGCGGGACGAGCGCGTTGAGCACCCCATAGCGGTCGGCATGCAGGCTGGCGACTGTTCGCCACATGCCTCCGCGTGTTCGGCGCTGTAGCTGCACGAGCTGCCCCGGGCGGGCGAGCAGCGCCCACACCCGCACACGCCGGCGATCCACGCGCAGGGGGTCGAAGGGGAAGGCGAATCCTCCAAGGAACGGCTTGGGGCGTGCCAGCGCGGGGTCTGACCGGCCATCGGTCACCCCGGCGCTGTAGAGGCCCGCGGGGCGCGCGAAGGTGACGGTGGGGCCGGTTGGGCTCGCCAGCGCCACGCCACCGACGGGGTCGACCAGGAACTCCCAGTCCACGAGGCTCACGCCGGCCACCCACAGGCGGTGCAGGGCGCGCGAGAGCCATGTGGCCTGCAATCGAGGCGGCACGCCGTGGGGAGACTGCGGCGCGCTCTCCCAGTTGAGCTCGGTGACCCACACTGGCTTGGGGCCGGCGGGCAGGGCTGTGTGCAGGCGCTCGGCCTGGTGCAGCACGTCAGTGACCTTGGCCATGTCGGCGATCGAAACGTCAAGCGCGGACGCGGCTAGGACGTCGGGGTTCCACACCGACAGCGGATGGAAGGCGAGGACGTCGAAGCGCGGCGGCTGTTGACAGCGACCGGAGCTCTCGAGGCACAGCAGCCCCCGCAGGAAGGGCACCGGCGACATCACCCCCTGACCGGCCGGTTCGCCCTCGGGCGCGACGCCGGCGGCGATCACCGTGTCCGTCGGCTCCACGGACTTCACGCCCGCGTAGAACCCGTCCAGCAGCTGCCGGTAGAGTAGCGGCGAGAAGGCGCTCCAGCGTCCGTGCTCAACCACCCACTGGGGCTCCAGGTAGCGCGAGAGGTTGGGCTCGTTCCAGGCCTGCAACAGCCGCACCCGCCCCAGCGCTCCGCCCGGCGCGAGGGGGTCGGGGAACGAGCCGTCGTAGCGACGAGCCAGGGCCGCGGCGAACGCGCCCAGCGCGGCAGGGTTCGGCGCCCAACTGCCGGGGTAGGCGTAGGGCCAGCGGTTGGGAGCCTCGGCGAAGGCGGGCGCGTGGGAGACCACCAGCAGCGGTTCCAGGCCCGCGCCCAGCGCGCTCTCCACGGCCGCGTCGATGCGCCAGAAGTGGTAAGCGGGGCTCGCCGGATCGCTCGCCTGGAAGCCCGCGGGCGGCGAGGCGTCCACCACATCGCGCCAGTTCACCGGGATGCGAACCACGCGCGCACCGGCAGCGGCGATCATCGCCACGGCGCGTCCGCGAACCTCGGCGTGTTCGCTCAGCAGCAGCGCGCCGTCGGATACGCCCCGCACCAGCCCCCCGCGCGGGAAGGGGCCGTCGAGCAGTGCGTGGTCCTGTGCCAGCGCCAGCGAGCCGGCGGTATGCCCCGGCGGAGCGCCCGGCGGAGGCTCAACGCCGTAGGGCCGGGGCGGTCCGTCGGGACCGCTGCGCGAGGGCAACGGCAGGACCGCGGGGGGCTGCAGCCACGCGACGGCCGATAGCAGTGCCAGCGCGTGTCGAAGGCTGGGCATTCTCGCACCGGCCGTGGAAGATCAGCGATGCAGCGAGACCGAGCGGCGTTCGAGCGTCAGCGTCTGGCCCGAGGTGGCGTGCAGCGTCGTGACCAGCACCGCCTTGACGCGCGTGGAGCGCTTGAGCTTGCGCCGCCCCTGAGGGGTGACGTGCAACGTCACGGACACCGTGCCGGCGCCCTTCGCGACGCTGGAGCCGCGCGCCAGCAACATCGCCGGGGGCTTCTTGCGTGCATGATGCTTTCGAGCGGCGAAGGCCGGCACGCTGCCCCCCTGCAGGTAGAGATCCTCGACCACCGTGCCGGGCTGGTTGATCGTCACGTCGCTCACCCAGCCCGCGACCAGCAGCTTGTGGATCGTGGTCGCCAGCAGCCTGGCGATCGCGCCGTGCAGAGC
>JBIOES010000135.1:0-4819 GCA_044446265.1 Solirubrobacterales bacterium | reverse complement strand
CTGCGCACCTGCGTCTCGTGCGCGATGAGCCACCCGCAGAGGACCCTCCTCCCACCGGCCCCGAGGCGGCGTAGATGCCCGAGCGTACCTACCGCTTCGCGCCGCACCCCGCCAACGGGTTCCTGCTCGGGTTGCGCGTTCCCCAGCTGCTCGGGTTCGTGGCGGTCGGCGCGCTGGCGCTCGGAGCGCTGCGCCTCGGCGGCCTGGGCGGACTGACGCTCGCGCTGGCACTCGTCGCGGCCACCGGGAGCGTGCTGCTCCTACCGGTCCGCGGCCACACGCTCGAGCAGTGGGCGCCGCTGGCGGCGCGCTTCCTGCTGGCCCGCCAAACCGGCCGCGCGCGCTTCCAGTCCCAGCGCGCGCAGGTCGGCCACGTCGTGGAGCTGCCAAGCGACGAGCTCGACCCCCGCCGCGCGAGCGAGCCGTCCTCTCTCCCGGGGGAGCTGGCGGGCCTGGAGTTCCTGGAGGGTGCGCTCGTGCGCTACGAAGGCGCGCGCTTCGGCGTCGTGAAGGACACGCGCGCCCGCACATTCACCGCGGCGCTGCGGGTGCGCGGCGGAGCGTTCGCGCTGCTCGGCCCGGCGGAGCGCGAGCAGCGCCTGGCGGAGTACGGGGCGGTGCTCGCGGCGCTCGCGCGCGATGACTCGGCCGTGCGCCGCGTCGCGTGGATCGAGCGGACACTCCCGGCCGATGGCGACCAGCTCGGCGACTACCTCCTGCAAGCCAAGCGGCCGGACACTACGCTCGAGGACCCGCCGGAGGAGCTCGTGTCCTACCTGCAGCTGATCGGCCGTGCGGGGGACGTAGCGGAGGAGCACGAGCTGCTGTTCGCGCTGCAAATCGACGCGCAGCGCCCCAGCGCACGACGCGCGATCGCCAGGATGGGCGGCGGCGACCTCGGCGCGCTCGCTGTGCTGGCGGGGGAACTGGGGCAGCTGATCGAGCTGCTCGACGCGGCCGCGATCACGGTCAAGGGCGTCCTGACGCGGCGTGGCGTGGCGGGCGCGATCCGCGACGCATATGACCCCTGGGGGCGACGCGAGCGCCAGCGCCGCCTCGACCACGGGCTGCTCGGCGAGGACGGCGTCGCACCCCACACCGCGGGACCGGTGGCACGCGAGGAGCACTGGTCACACCTCGCGACCGATGGCGCGCTGCACTGCACGCTGTGGGCGGCGGAGTGGCCGCGGATCGATGTGCGCGCGCTGTTCCTGCAGCCCCTGTTGATGGATAGCCGCGCGACGCGCACGATCGCGATGTGCATGGAGCTGGTCGGGCCGAGCAAGGCGATCCGCCAAGCCGAGCGCGCAGCGACGGAGAGCGCGACCGAGCAGCACCTACGCGCCAGGGTGGGGCAGCGCACGAGCCAGCGCCAGTCCCAGCGCGACCGCGCGACAAGCCAGCGCGAGCGCGAGCTCGCCGAAGGCCACGCCGCGGTGCGCTACGCGGCCTACGTGACAGTGAGCGTCCCCGCCGGCCCCGCTGACGCGGTCGCAGAGCTCGAGAACGACGTCTCGCGCGTGGAGCTCGAGGCCAAGCGCGCGCCGCTGCGCCTGGAGCGAATGTGGGGCGAGCAAGCACAGGCATTCACGTTCGCCCTGCCACTCTGCCGGGGCCTGCGATGAGACTCCCGCGCCCCGCAGAGCGCGCGGGACACCAGGTCTCCACCGCGCACTTCCAGGCGGCCTACCCCGCCTCAGCGACCGCGGGCCTCGGCCCCAGCGGCGTCTACATCGGATCGGATCTGCACGGTGGCTCCTTCGTCTATGACCCGTGGCTGCTCTACCAGCGGGGGCTGCTGTCGATCGCGAACACGCTCGTGCTGGGGATGCCGGACTACGGCAAGAGCTCGCTGACGAAGTGCTGGCTGTATCGCTCGCGCGTATTCGACCGCCGCTGCGAGATCGTCGACCCCAAGGGCGAGTACACAGAGCTCGTAAAGGCCCTCGGCGGCGTCGTACTGCGCCTGGCACCAGGCGGCAGCACACGCCTGAACCCCCTCACACCGATCGGGGCGCCCGAGCTGCGCGAGGGCCTCCTGCAAGCCGTGGCACGCGCGATGCTCGCCCGCCCCCTCACCCAGGCCGAGGCCGTCGGCCTGACCGAGGCACTCACCGCCGCGGATGAGACCCAACCCGGCGAGGTGTGCGTGGGACACGTCGTGGAGCAACTGCGCGACCCCGCACAGCGCACGACCCAGGCACTCGACCTGACCCACCAGGCCGCACGCAAGGAGCTACGCGAGGTCGCACTCGCGCTGATGCGCCTCTGCCACGGGCCGCTGCGCGGCATGTTCGACGCGCCGACCAGCGACGAGGACGCATGGGACGCCCCCGCGCTGTGCCTGGACATCTCCCAGATCGCGGCAGCCAGCAACGGCTCGGACCTCGCGCTCGCGATCGCGATGGTCTGCGCAACAGCATTCCTCGACGCCCGACGAATGCAACGCAGCACCGAGGCACGCCGAGCGGGCCGCGAGCCGCAGAAGACGATCCGCGTCAACGACGAGGCATGGCGCGCACTGCCGATCGAAGGCCTCGGCGAGTACTACCAAAGCTGCTTCAAGCTCGGCCGCCAGACCGGCGTGCAGCACTGGATGGTGCTGCACCGGATCTCAGACCTCGACGCCGCCGGCGACACCGGCACCCGCCAGCAGGCACTCGCCAAGGGCCTCCTGGCCGAGACGGGGACCGTGATCGTCTACCGCCAGCACCCCGACGAGGCTCACCCAACCAGCAGCTCGCTGGGCCTCACCGCGACCGAGGCGCAACGCATCGTCCACTACCCCCAGGGCGTCGCGCTGTGGAAGATCGCCGGGCGCTCCTACGAGGTACGCCACGTGCGCAGCGCACGCGAGCGAACCCTGACAGCGACCGACGCAGCGATGGCCAACCGCGACACGGGGATGCGGGCGTGAGACCAGTGCTCAAAGGCCCGCCCCCGACGGTGCTCGCTTTGCTGGCCACGATCGCCCTCCTGGGCGCGACTGCTCTCCTACTCTCCTGGGCGAACAGCCGCCGCAGTGGCCGGCGCTCCCGCGCGGCGCGCTTCGCCTCGCGCCGCGACCTCGCGGAGCTGCACGTGCGCAACCCCCAGCTTGGGCGCGTGACGCTCGGCACCCACCGCGGCAGGACGGTCGCGGCGCAGCAGCGCGCCTCCGTGCTGGCCCTCGGCCCATCCCAATCGGGCAAGACGACCGGGCTGGTGGTGCCCGCGCTGCTGGAGTGGGCCGGCCCCGCGCTCTCCACATCGGTCAAGAGCGACGTGGTGCACGACACCCTCGCCGCCCGCGCGAACCGCGGGGAGGTGCACGTGTTCGACCCGACGGGCTGCACACAGCTACCTCACACACCGTGGTCGCCCGTCGCGGCAGCCCGGTCGTGGGAGGGTGCGCGGCGCACCGCCGCGCGGCTGCTCGGCGTCGGCGAGCAGGGCGCGGCGCGCTCGGCGGACGAGTCATTCTGGCGGCCCGCAGGCGCGCGCTACCTCGCCCCCCTCCTACTGGGCGCCGCGCATGGCGAGCTGAGCATGCGCGAGGTCCTCTCGTGGGTCGCGACCGTCAACGAACAGGAGCCGGGCGAGCTGCTCGCGGACTGCCCAGACCCCGGCGCGCAGCCCGCCCTCGAAGCGCTCCAGTCCGTATGGGACGCCGACATCCGCTTCCGCTCCAGTCTGCTGCAGACGGTCGCGACGGCGCTCGACGCGTGGCAGGAGCCCGCGATCACAGCGGCGACGATGGGGGAGTCCCGGATCGACGCCGACTGGCTCCTGGACGGCGAGAACACGCTCTATCTGATCTCCCCGGCCGACGAGCAGCGCCGCCTGCGCGGCCTGTTCGTCGCGCTGGTCGCGGACGTGACCGCGGGCGCGTTCCGGCGCTCCACCCAGACGGGCAGGCCAATCGACCCGCCGCTGCTGCTCGCGCTGGACGAGGCGGCGAACATCGCGCCGCTGCCGAACCTCGACGAGATCGCCTCGACCGGCCCGGGGCAGGGCGTGCAGCTCCTGACCGTCTTGCAAAACGTCAGCCAGGCGACAGACCGCTGGGGCCGCGACCGCGCGGAGACGATCATCGCCAACCACCGCGCGCGCCTGGTCTGCTCGGGCGTGGGGGACAGAGCGACACTCGACTACCTGCGCCACACCCTCGGCGAGGAGGACGTCAAGCGCTACTCCACCAGCCGCCCGGGCCCACTCCGCGCCGGCTCGAAGACGACGAGCAGCGACTACCGCCCCCTCGCGGCCCCGCACCGCGTGCGCCAGATGAACACCACGCAGGCACTGCTCGTCTACGGGCGCCTGCCACCCGCATGGCTAGCCCTACGCGCCTGGTACGCGAACCCCGCGCTGCGCGGGATCGCCGCAGGCGACCCACTGCCTGCCCGTGGGTCGGTGGAGCGCCTGCCTTGCCCGATTTTCGCCGCCGTACGGCGGCGATGGGGGCGGCGACAGTCGCCCCACCACAGCAACCCCCCAACAAAGGAAGGATCCGAATGAACAACATCAACAGAGTCATACTCACGGGGAACCTAACGGCCGACCCCGAGCTGCGCAGCACCGCCGCCGGCACGTCTGTGTGCGACATGCGCATCGCGTGCACCACCCGCCGCAAGGACCGCGCCAGCGGCGAGTGGGTGGACAAGCCCAACTACTTCAACGTGGTTGTGTGGGGCGCCCAGGCGGACAACGCCGCGCGCTACCTCACCAAGGGCCGCCCCGTCGCGATCGACGGACGCCTGGAATGGCGCGAGTGGGAGACCCAGGACGCCAGCAAGCGCCAGGCCGTCGAGATCGTCGCCGACACCGTCCAGTACCTCGG
>JBIOES010000134.1:0-4843 GCA_044446265.1 Solirubrobacterales bacterium | reverse complement strand
GTGCGCGGCGGCGAGGCGCCCGAGGCGCCCGGCATGCAGCTGCCCGATGGGGCGGTGCGGCTAATGATCTACAGCGTCGAGGGCCGTGAGGTCGTGCACGTGCTCGGCCGCAAGACCAGCGTCGGGCGCACGCCCGACAACGATCTGCAGATCGACGCCAAGTTCATCAGCCGCCACCACGCGGTGATCCTGGCGGGGCCTGCGCAGACCATCATCGAGGACCTGAACAGCACCAACGGGGTGCAGGTCAACGGCCGGCGCATCACCCGCCAGGCGCTCGAGGACGGGGACGTGGTCGCGATCGGGCGGCAGCAGTACCGCTTCGTGGTGCGCAAGAACAGCGACAAGCGCTGACAGCCGCGGCCCCGGGCCGCTAAGCTGCGGCATTGCCAACCGTTGCATGAGCGTACCGGGCGAGCGATCCGTGGCCAGTCCCTACATCGAGAAGATCCTCAGGGCGCGCGTCTATGACGTCGCCATCGAGTCCCCGCTCGAGCCGGCACCGCGGCTGTCGCGCCGCCTCGGCAACGAGGTGCTGCTCAAGCGCGAGGACCTGCAGCCGGCGTTCTCGTTCAAGGTGCGCGGCGCCTATAACCGCATCGCCCACCTGTCGGAGGCTGCCGCGCGCCGCGGCGTGGTATGCGCCTCGGCCGGCAACCACGCGCAGGGCGTGGCGCTCGCCGCCCGCCGGCGCGGCATCAGCGCGGTCATCGTCATGCCGCAGACGACGCCGAACATCAAGGTGCAGGCCGTGCTCGACCTGGGGGCAGAGCTGGTGCTGCACGGGGACGACTACGACAGCGCCTGCGAGCACGCGCTGACGCTGGCGCGCGAGCGCAACCTGGTGTTCGTGCACCCGTTCGACGATCCGGACGTGATCGCCGGCCAGGGCACCGTCGCGGTGGAGCTGCTGCGCCAGTGCGGCGGCAAGCTGGACGCGGTGTTTGTGCCGGTCGGCGGCGGCGGGCTCCTCGCCGGCATCGCGGTGTACGTGAAGTACCTGTACCCGCAGGTGAAGGTGATCGGGGTCGAGCCGACGGATGCGGCCAGCATGCATGACTCGCTGCGCGCCGGGCAGCGCGTGACGCTCGAGCGCGTCGGCATTTTCGCCGACGGCGTGGCGGTGAAGCGCGTCGGCGAGGAGACCTTTGCGCTGTGCCGCGGGACGGTCGATGAGATCGTGCTGGTGAGCACGGATGAGATCTGTGCGGCGATCCAGGACGTATTCGAGGATACGCGCTCGATCGTCGAGCCGGCCGGCGCCCTGGCAGTGGCGGGAGCGAAGAAATACCTGGCGCGCGAGGGCTGGCGCGAGAAGCGCCTGGTCGCCATCAACAGCGGCGCCAACATGAACTTTGACCGCCTGCGCCACGTGGCGGAGCGTGCCGACCTCGGCGGGGAGCGCGAGGCGCTCCTGGCGGTGGTGATCCCCGAGAAGCCGGGCAGCTTCCTGCGCTTCTGCGAGGTGATCGGCGGGCGCAGCGTCACCGAGTTCAACTACCGTTACGCCGGCGCCGACAGTGCGCAGATCTTCGTCGGCCTCGCCCTCACCCAGGGGCGCGCGGAGAAGGACGCCGTGCTCGCGAGCCTGCGCGCCGCGGACTTCGCGGTCACCGACATGACCGAAGACGAGATGGCGAAGCTGCACGTGCGCTACATGGTGGGCGGGCACGCGCGCGGCATCGCGCACGAGGTGCTCTACCGCTTCGAGTTCCCGGAGCGGCCCGGGGCGCTGCACCGGTTCCTGCAGTCGATCGGCGCACGCTGGAACATCACGCTGTTCCACTACCGCAACCACGGCTCCGACTACGGGCGCGTGCTCGCGGGCATCCAGGTGCCGCCGGCCGAGCGCGCCGACTTCGTCCTGCACCTCAACGAGCTGCACTACGTGTACGTGGAGGAGACCGCCAACCCGGCCTACCGCATGTTCCTTGGCACCTGAGGCGCGCCGCTAGGCCCGTGGCTGGCGGCTCTCGGCCAGCCACTCGCGCCACACCGCGAGCAGCACCGCGAGGATCACCGGCCCGACGAACAGGCCGACGAAGCCGAAGGCCGCGAGCCCCCCGAGCACGCCGAACAGCACGATGAGGAAGGGGATCTGCGCGCCGCGGCTGATGAGCAGCGGGCGCACGAAGTGGTCGATCCCGCCGGTCACGAGCGAGCCCCAGATGAGCAGGCTCACCCCCGCCACGGTGTGCCCGGTGACGATGAGCCACACGCTGACGCCGCCCCACAGGAGCGGCGCGGCAAAGGGGATGATGCCCCCGATGGTGGTGAGGGCGGCGAGGAAGATCGGCGCGCCGACGCCGGCGAGCCAGTAGCCCAGCCCCATCAGCACGCCCAGCACCAGCGCGGACAGCCCCAGCCCGTAGATCACCGCCTTGACGGTCTGCCCGATGGCGGTGAGGTAGTTGTCCACGCGCGGCCCGAGCACCTGCTCGAGCGCGCGCTGCACCTGGGCGGCGAAGCGCGCGCCGCCGCGAAACACGAAGAAGAGGCTGAGCACCGTGATGGCGAGCTTCAGCGCGTTGCGGCCAAGGTCCCCGAGGATGCGCGTGATCTGTCCGACGAAGTGGTCGAAGAGCTTGCGCAGCTCGAAACTGAGCGCATGCTGCGGGTCCTGCGCGATGCGGTCGCTGAGCTCCTTCAGCTGGTCCCCGATCCAGGGGAGCTTCAGCACCGCGGGCGACAGCACCAGGCCGTTGTCAGCGAACAGCACCTGGATCTCGTGGTAGGTGCGCAGCAGCTCGATGCGCAGCACCACCGCGAGCCAGGCGAGCGGCACGATCACCGCAGCCGAGACCAGCACCGTCATGCTGAGTGCGGCCAGCGTCAGGCGGCCGTCCCGCCAGCGCAGCAGCCACGTGTAGGCGGGCCAGCTCACGTAGGCCAGGATCGCCGCCCACAGCAGCGGCACGACGAAGGGCGCGATGATCTGGAAGCCCAGCACCACGAGGCCACCGAGCAGGGCGACCGTCAGCAGGCGACGCAGCCAGGGTGCGGATACGAAGTCTTCCATCGGCAGCCTTTCCCTTCAGGTGAGCCCGGCGGCATCGGACACGAACATCGTCAGCGCGAGCAGCGCGCAGGTCGCGATCGTCAGCGCGCGCCGCAGCGCAAGGTATGCCGGCGGCAGCGCCGCACCGAGCACCCTATGCTCGTACAGCCACAGGCCGCCGAAGCCGACCACCAGCAGCGCCAGGCCGCGCTGCCCGCCGCCGAGCACGGCCAGCACCGCGACCGGCAGCGGCGCGAGCGCGCCCCCGAGCGAGGCCGGGCGCCACGGCAGCCGCCCGCCGAGCGCGAGCCCCCAGTGCACGGCGCCGCTGAAGGCCAGGAGCGCCGCACCCCAGGCGATCGTGGCGCGCTGCGCCAGCTCGCGCGCCGGGTAACCCCCGAGCGCCGCCACGCCGGTGAGCCCGAGCGCCAGCGGGACGACGCACAGGTACGCGGCCCGCTCGGCCGCGCCGCTGAGCGGCGGCCAGAGCGTGCGGGAACGGGGGTCTTCGCTGCCCATGCTGGCGCGGATCATGCCACGGTCGCACCGGCGCGGCGCTTGACGCGAGCGCGGCAGCGCAGGCAGGCTGCACGCCTCGTGAGGTGTCTGTTCCAGCGTGTGGCAGCCAAGGCCTTGGCCGCGCACCGCAGAACGGAAAAACGGGAAGTCCGGTGAGGATTCGTCCAAGCCCGGCGCTGCCCCCGCAACGGTAACCGAGATCAAGCGGATCACATGAGCCACTGCGCCCCTCGGGGCGCGGGAAGGCGGTCCGCCCGGAGGAAATCCCTCCAGCTCGGGAGCCCGGAGACCGGCCTCGCGTATCACCGATGGGCGTCGCGGCGGGCGATGCGGGTGGGCGGTACGCGACCCTTCCGGCACCGCACGCTCCAGCTTCCGCAAGCCACGCACCCCTCGGGCACGGGTGTGTGCTTTTAGGGAGCTTGATCCATGACAACCAGTCTCATCGCGCGCCGCGTGCGCGCCGGCGGCGCGTGGCACGCGCCCTGCGTTCCGGTTTTCCTTCTGCTCGCGGCGCTCGCGCAAACGGCGCACGCCGCCGATAACCCGGAGCTGCAGACGATCGTCATCAGCGCGACGCGCATTCCGACGCCGGTGCTGGAGGTGGCGAGCAGCATGACCGTGGTGACCGCTGCGGACATCGAGGCGCGCCAGGAACGCACCTTCGCCGACGTTCTGAAGGATGTGCCGGGGCTGAACGTGGTGCAGACCGGCGGCCCGGGCGGGGTCACCTCGGTGTTCATGCGCGGCACGAACTCCAACCATACGAAGGTGCTGCTCGATGGGATCGATCTGTCGGACCCGAGCAATTCCACCGGCGCGTTCGACTTCGGGCAGCTGCTCACGCAGGACATCGAGCGCGTCGAGGTACTGCGCGGGCCGCAGAGCGGCCTCTACGGCTCGGATGCCATCGGAGGGGTGATCAACATCATCACCAAGGCGGGCAATGGTCCGGCGCAGTTCAAGGGCCTGATCGAAGGCGGCAGCTTAGACACCTTCAACCAGGCCGGCACGCTCAGCGGCTCGCAGGATGGCTTCCACTACAGCGCGAGCCTGGCGCATTTCCACGCCGGCTCCGTGCCGGTGACGCCGCTTGATCTGCTGCAGTCGCCCCCGGCGCCACCGCCGGGTGTGCCGCGCAACAACGACTACGACGACAACCTGACGCTCTCGACGCGCCTCGGCTACGACGTGACGCCGGATTTCGATCTGGGCCTGGTGGCGCGCTACAGTGACATCCACCTGCACACCACGGGCGAGGCTTTCAACGCAGACTTCCAGGGGTATCCGGCGCCCACGCAGACGACCGCCGCCACTGATCAGTAC
>JBIOES010000133.1:0-4894 GCA_044446265.1 Solirubrobacterales bacterium | reverse complement strand
GGACTCGATCGAGACAGGCGCCACCACGCTGGTCGTGAAGGAGATAGTCAAGAGGGGGCCGCCGGAGGCGGCCGGGGAGGGGCCGGTCGGTTCGGCGACAGAGGGGCGTGCCGCACCCACCGTGTTCGCGGGGAGCGCCATCGTTGAGGAGGCCGTGGTTCCCTCCCAGGAGCCCGAGCCCGCACCGGCGCCCTCCGCGGAGGCCCCACCCGCGAGCGCCCCATCCTCTGCGCCCGCGGCGCCCGCGCAGGAGATTCCTCCGCCCGCGGCGCCCGCGCGGGAGCTGCCCCCGCCAAGACTCAATTTGGAGATCGATTTCGAGGCCCGCGAAGCGCGGATCGCGCTCGGCGACGACGGGGAGACGGTGCGCCTGGTGTTCGCGGACGGCGCCTGGCGCGTCGACCGGGGAGAGTCCGGCTAGACCCTCGGCTGGACCGGCTGGCCGATCCCCGCGGCCGACCAGCCGAAGCGAGTCATATCCGTCGCGGGGGCCAGCGCGCCGGGCCGATCGCCGCGGCGCACGAACACGATCGGCGCGGGCGCCGAGCGGGCGATCGCGCGGCGCGTCTCGCCCAGTCCCTCCTTGCGCCAGCGCTCGGAGAGGCCGATCAGCAGGAGCCCCGCTCCGGCCGTCGCGGCGAGGATGCCCTCGCGACCGGGCTCGGCGAGGATCGGCTCGGCCGCGATGCCCGCGAACTGCTGCACGATCAGCGCGGCGTTGGCGAGCAGGCCGCTCGCGTCGCGGCCGTCCTCGCGCTGCCCGGAGGAGCCCAGCAGCCGCAGCGGCGCCCCACTCGCGGCGGCGATCCAGCTCGCGAGCTCGAGCGCCGCCCAGTCGTGATCGGCGCCCCCGAAGGGCACCACCACCGAGCGCTTTTGGTCTGAGGTGCCCACCCACCCCACCTCCGCGCCCTCGCGCGCCACGAGCACGGCGACGTCGCAGCGGGCCTCGCTCAGCACCGTGCCCACCGCCTCGCGCGGCACGCCATCGCCGAGCAGCGGCCGGCGGCCGTCGAGCAGCAGCAGGTCGATCTCCTCGCTGCGGCACAGCCGTACGAGATCCCGCCCGGGATCGGCTGAGGTGAGCGCCACGGCGCGCGCATCCAGGCCCTCTTGGAGCAGCTCCTCGCGCCTGTGCTGGAGCTGCTCGGATGCCTCGCTCACGCGCCGTGCCTCGGTCTGCAGGCCGCCGCGTACGGTCGCGCCGCGCGGGGGGCGCACGAGGCGCGCGAGGATCAGCTCGCGGCGCGGCTCCGAGCGCGCCAGCGGCTGCGCCAGCGCCAGCAGCTGCTCCAGCGCAGCGGCGCTCTGGGGCGCCACCAGGATCGAATGCTCGCCCGCCGCTCCGCGCTGCTCGGGGGTCAGCATCGCGGTGCTCGCGGCGAGCTCCTGCTCGGGCTCTTCCCCGAAGGCGTTGCTTGGATCGAGCAGGCGCATCAGCGGCCCCGCCATGAACGTCGTCACCAGCGCCATGATCACCAGCGCCGTGAACAGCGCGGAGGAAATCGCGCCCGTGCTGAGCGCCAGGTTGAGCACGATCAGCTCGGTTAGGCCGCGCGTGTTCATCAGCGCCCCCAGCACCGCCGACTCACGCCAGGGCAGGCGCACCACGCGGGCCGCGATCAGCGTGCCGCCGTACTTGCCGAGGATCGCGATCGCGCACAGCGCGGCGGTGATCGCGATCAGCTGGCCCTGCCCGAGCAGCGCGACATTCGTGCGCAGGCCCGTGTAGGCGAAGAACAGCGGCAGCAGCAGCGTCAGCACGAAGTCCTCCACGCGCCGCGTCACGTCTTCGCTCAAGCCCGCGTGGCGGGGCATCACGATCCCCATCACGAAGGCGCCGAAGATCACCGCGATGCCGATCGTCTCGGTGGCGATCGCCGACAGCAGCACGCCGGCGAAGATGATCGTGATCCAGGTGCCGGGCATGCGCCCGGCCTCGTCGTGGGCGACCGCCGCGCGCGCAAGGATCGGGCGCACGAGGAAGGCCATGCCCAGGCAGAACACGGCGGCCCAGCCGATCGTTTCGAGTACCGCCACGCCGCTGCCCGCGCTCGCCACCGCGGTGGCCAGCGCGATCAGGAACCACGCCGAGACGTCATCGACGGCCGCCGCCGACAGCGCCAGCGCGCCCAGCGGCCGCTTGAGCATGCGCCGTTCGGAGATGATCCGCGCGAGCACGGGGAACGCGGTGATCGACATCGACACCCCCACGAACAGCGCGAACGCGGCGAAGCGGATGTCGGGAGCCAGCAGCGGGTACAGCGGCAGCGCCACCAGCATCCCCAGCATCAGTGGCACCAGCAGCGCGGTGTTGGAGACCGCGAGCGTCACCCGCGCGCGCCCGCGCAAGAGCCCGAGATCCACCTCCAGCCCAATCAAGAACATGTAGAAGATCAGCCCCAGATTCGCCACCACGCCGATATAGGGGACGATGTCCGGCGCGAAGATCGTCGACTGCAACCCCGGCGCGATCGCGCCGAACAAGGTGGGGCCGAGCAGGATCCCAGCGAGCACCTCGCCCATCACGCGCGGCTGGCCGAGCCGCGGCATCAGGCTGCCGCAGAGGCGCGCGAACAGCATCACCACCACGACCGCGATGAAGAACGCCACGACGGTGTTTTCGGCGGTGCGCTGCTTGGCCGCCGAGAGGTGTTCGGGCGGCGCGATCGTAGTGGCGGCGAGCGCGGCGCCTGCGCGTGTACCGGCTGCCGCGCCGCCCGGAGCGGCTGGGGTCTTTGCCGCAGCAGCGCTCGCAGCTCCGGCGCCGGGCGCGGGCGGCGCCGTGAGCATCAGATCGAGCGCGCGGCCCGCCGCGGTGCCCGCCATGGTGCGACTGCCGCCGTGCTCGCAGGAGACCGCGCCGGCCAGCGTGCCCGCCCTGTAGATCAGGGTGCCCCGCGGCTTCTTGGAGGTGACCACCTTGACCTTCGAGCCGCTCTGCGAGAGCTTCATCTTGCCGCCGAGGCAGGCCGAGCTGGGGGCCAACTGGTATTCGCCGCCCACCGAGCGCGGCGCGCGCGGCTTGGGGGCACCCGGTTCAGGGGGATCGCGCTTGAGTTCGGCCGCCATCAGCAGCCCGCCGAGCGAGCCCGCCAGCACACCGTTCGCGGCGCGCGCATCGATCTGGGCGCTGCGACCGTGCAGGCAGTGAACGGTGCCGCTCAGGCGTCCGTTCTTCCACTTCAACGCGCCGCTGAGCGTGGATTGGGCGTTGGAGATCGTGACGAACTGGCCCGACTGCGCCAGTTCCATCTTCGGGCCGAGGCAGGCGGTCGCGGCCGAGACGTCATAGCCCCCGGCGATCTGCTTCTGCGCGTGCTTGCTCGTGCCCGAGCTGAAGACGAAGACCACCACGGCCGCGGTCACCAGGCCCAGCAGCGCGTAGTGCACGGCCAAGCGGCGGGCTCCGAAGGAACCCTGCGTCTCGGCGTCGGTTGGCTCACTCCCCCTGTTGCTCATGCCGCGCGGCCCGAGTCTAACGGTGCGATCCCCGGCACGGGTACCGCACGTCCCAACGCGTGGGGCCCGGCGCGGGGTCGCTGGCGTCTGGCATATGATTCGCCCTTCCCGGCAAGTGAGGCGAGGTGGTCCGATGCGCGCAATACACAGACGCTCCCGAAGGTCGATCGCGACCGTGGCGCTGGCGCTACTGGCGCTGGGAGCCACGACGAGCATGACGGCGACCGCCGCGGCTCCGGCGCCGCCGATCAACGACAACTACCTGCAGTCGCTGAACATCAACAAGCCGGGCACCGCGCTGAACCGCACGGAAGAAATCACCGACGTGCGCGACACGACGGCTGCGACGATCCAGTCCGACATCTTCAACCCAACCTCGCACGGCGGCCCGCCCGAGCTGACTGGCTGCAACGGCACCGGCGAGAGCGGCACGATCTGGTACGACTTCTACCCCGACGCCAACGGCATCGTGAAGATCCACACCTCGGCGAGCTTCGGCACGATCGTGGCCGTCGTGCCCTTCGACCCCAAGTCGCTGCTGCCCGACGAGAGTCAGCGCCACTGCGTCGTCAGCCAGCCCACCGCAGCCAGCGAACTCTTGGAGAATGTCCAGGCCGGCAAGTCCTATACCGTGCAGATCGGCGGAGTCGCGGGCTCCGCGGGCAGCATCCAGTTCCTGTTCGGCTATTTCGTCAAGCTCAAGCCCGTGCAGGCCGAAGCGACGCTCACCGCGGCGCCGCTGTCGGGCGGCGTGCGCGTCGTGAGCCTCGCTGTCGCCGCCCCCCACAGGGCGCGCGTGGAAGTGCGCTGCTCGCGCGGCTGCCGCCCGCAGGCCACGACGGCCCGCAGCGTTGGCTTCCCGCATCTGCGCGGCGCGGTGCTTCCCAAAGGCTCGAGCCTGAAGATCTACGTGACCGCCAAGAATGAGATCGGCGCCTTCATCGAATACCGCATCGGCAGCGGCAAGTTCACGAAGACCCAGCGCTGCCTGGCGCCCGGCTCGAAGAAGCCCAAGCCCTGCGAATGACCGCCACCGCGAGGCCCTGGGAGTGACCGCGACGGAAGACCCGCGAGTGACCGCCCCAGCGAGGCCTTGGGAATGACAGCCACCGCACGCGGACGGGTGACGATCGCGGCGTTGATCGTCGCGCTGGCGTTCGGGGGGGCGTTCGCGGTGCGCAAGGCGACGGCGGGCTCCTCCAAGGCGGCGTCGTTGCCCGCGCCGCTCGTGCTGCCGGCCGCGTCCGTGCACATCTCCGGCGTCGCGCTGCCGGCGGCGGCGCTGCCGGCGCTGCGCCATCCGCCGCGTCCGGCGGCTCCCGCTCCGAGCGCGCCGCCGCCAAGCTCCACGCCGGCTCCCGCCGCGCCGGCTCCGTCCGCGCCATCGACACCGTCCGCTCCGCCCAGCGGTGGTGGAGGCGGAGGCGGCGGT
>JBIOES010000132.1:0-4945 GCA_044446265.1 Solirubrobacterales bacterium | reverse complement strand
TCAGTGGGATCTCGTACAGCGACAGCCCGATCCCGTGACCCCAGTGGTTGGTGGTCATCTGCCACGCCTCGCTCGCGCCGTAGTACTCCCAGTGCTCGCCCTTCGCGTCTGGGAAGCGCTGCGCCGCCTCCGCCGTGCTCACGCCCGGCGCGATCGCGTCGAGCACCGCGTACAGGCTCTCCACTGCGCGGCTGTGCGCGTCACGTGTCTCTTGGCGCGGGGGGCCGCAGCTGAACGTGCGGTAGTAGCAGCTGCGGTAGCCGTGGAAGCCGATGTTGTAGAGGTCCGAGTACACAACGTCCCCCGGGCGCACGATGCGATCGGTCGTATCGGCCTGGCTCTTGGGCCACGTGTTGGGGCCGCTGGAGATGTTGCCTCCGCCGTGCTCTCCGCCCAGTTCGATGATGCGCGCGACGCCGCGGGCGAACACCTCGCTCTCGCGCACCCCGGGGCGGATCGCTTCCTTCATCGCCTGGAATCCGGCCTCGCAGACCGCCGCGCTGAGGCGCAGGCACTCCACCTCGTCGGCGCTCTTCACCGCACGGGCATGTGCCAGCGCCGCGCCCGCCCCCGCGTCCACCGCGTAGCCGTAGCGCTCCAGCAGCGCCTGCAATCCCGGCTGCCCCACGTCGAGGCCGATCCGCCCCGACAGCACTCCGTGGTCGGACAGCGCGGTGGCGATCTCCTTGGCCATCTGCTTGGCCAGGAGCTCCGCCGCGGGGCCCGCGCCGAGCGCCGCGGGCACGATGCCGACGCCGGGCGCCGCGTAGCGGATGTCCTCCAGCCACGGGCACGTGCGCCGCTCGTGGATTGCGTGATCGGCGCTATCCCAGTGGACGATGCGCCCATCGGCCAGCAGCAGCGAGTAGTGAAACCCGCCCGCGCCCGACACCGAGGTCGTGGCCACCGCGGTCACGTAGCGGATATTGGGATCCGAGAGCAGCAGCACCGCGTCGTAGCCCGCCGCCGCGATGGCCTGGAGCGCGCGAACCTTGCGCTCGCCGCGCATGCGCGCCATGTCGATACGCGACTCCCAATCGACCGCCATCGCCCCGCGCGTGCCCTCCATGTAGCCGGGCTCCACGATGCTCATCGAGCGCTCGCGATCTGGAAGTCGCCGTTCACGATCTCCGCCTCGCCGCCGGGCCATTCGATCAGCCGGCGCACCCCCGCCACGACCGACTCCTTCGCGGGATACACGTACGCCTCCGAGGAGCCGAAGGGAGTGGGCCAGTGCCGCGCGCCGAGGCGCGCCACGACCGTGCCGTGCGCGACGGAGTCGACGCTCGCCGCCAGCGTCGCCGTGATCCCTCCGAGCAGCGGATCGTCGCCGAGGCACAGCACGCGACCAGTATGCCGCGCCGATTCGCCGATCGTCTGCTCGTCCAGGGGGGAGAGCATGCGCAGATCGACCACCTCGATCTCGACCCCCTCCGCGGCCAATTCCTGCGCGGCGGCGAGCGCCAAGGTCGTGCCGAAGCCGAACGCCAGGACGGTGGCGTCGCGGCCCGGGCGCACCACGCGCGCGGGGGGGACAGCCGGGGAGGACGGCGGCGTGCGAGGAGGGCCGGCGGCGGCCGGCGAATCGCCGCGGGTTGCGAGGGAGGGCTGGAGCGTTGGCATCTCCCGCTCCAGCGGCCCCTTCGTCCGGTACAGCCGCATGTCCTCCGCGATTACGACGGGGTCGCGTTGGCGCAAGGCCCAGCGCATCAGCGTGTACGCGTCCTGCGCGTCGCTGGGCGCCGCCACTGCCAGCCCGGGCACCGACGCCAGCCACGCGTGCTGGGACTGGCTGTGCTGCGCCGCGAACGCCCCCAGCGGCCCCTGCCCCACGCGTACGACGAGGGGAACGCGCAGCTGCCCGCCGCTCATATAGCGCAGCTTCGCGGCGTTGTTCACCAGCTGATCGAGGCCGAGCAGCAGGAAGCCCGCGAAGTCCACCTCCACGACCGTGCGCACTCCCATGATCGCCGCGCCGATCGCGCAGCCCATCGTCGCCGCCTCGCTGATCGGCGTATCGCGAACGCGCTCGGTCCCGAAGCGCTCCGCCAATTCGCGCGTCGCGCCGAAGGGAAACCCCGCGGCGATGTCCTGCCCCAGGAGCACGATCGACTCGTCCTCGCGCATCGCGTCTTCCTGCGCACATCTGATCGCCTCCGGAAAGGAGGCGACAGGCGAGTCTTCACCACTCACGCGGCCCCCTCCCCTCGTTCACACATTGAGGCCGGTTCGGCGAGCCCGTCCGCTTCCCGCTTCGCGGCCCTCCCCCTCCTCATTGAGACGCTTTCACTCATCGCCCCACACGTCCCTTGCCAATTCAGTGAAATCCGGCGGGGGTGAGGCGCGTGCGAACTCCACCGCCTCCTGTACCTGTGTCTCTGCGTCGGCGTCCATGCGGGTGCACTCCTTCGGGTCGAGTTTCGCGCTCTGCGCCAGCACCGCGAGCGGATCGCGTCCCTGCCACTGCTCCACCTCCGCGCGCGTGCGGTAGTGCCCGTGTGGGGGATCCGAGCGGGAGTGTCCGAGAAAGCGGTAGGTGAGGCACTCCAGCAGCGCGGGCGTTCCCGCGCGGGCCTCCGCCACGAGCGTGCGCGTTGCGCCCGCGACCTCGTTCACGTCCTGCCCATCCACGCGCAGCGCGCTGCATCCAAACGCCTGCGCGCGCGCGTGGATGCCCTCGCCGGCCGTCACCCTGTGCGCGGGCGTGGTTATCGCGTAGGAGTTGTTCTCACACACGAACACCACCCCCAGCCGCCAGCCGGCCGCCAGGTTCATGCTTTCGTACAGCACTCCCTGATTCACTCCTCCATCGCCGAAGAACACCACGCACACCGTCTCTTCGTTTGCGCGCTTCGCCGCGAGCGCCACGCCCACCGCCAGCGGGATCGAGCTGCCCACCACTGCCAGCGAGCCCAGGAAGCCGCTCCGCACGTCCGCCACGTGCATCGAGCCGCCCTTGCCGCCGCACACGCCCGTTGCACGGCCGAACAGCTCCGCCATCAGCCGCTTCGGATCGACTCCCTTCGCCAGCGCGTGGCCGTGGCCGCGGTGGTGGCTCAACATCTTGTCCTTGCGCCTCAGCGCCGCCGCGACGCCCACCGCCACCGCCTCCTGCCCGATCGAGGCGTGGATCGTGCCCTCGAGCTCGTTGCGCTCGTAGGCGCGGTACGCGGCCTGCTCGAAGTGGCGGATCAGCGCCATCCGCGCGTACATCTCGCCCGGGGTGTTCACGCGCGGTAGCCGTACTTGCGCCACGCCGCCTTGGCGCTCACGTACCCGAGCCGCACATCGCGCGCGACGCGCCTGCGCTCGCGCTTGTGCGGGTCGCCCCAGCCGCCGCCGCCCGCGGTCTCCTGCACGACCACGTCGCCATCGCGCAGCTCCACGCCCCACGCCTTCGAGCCGAAGCGCGGGGCGGGGTTGATCGGCTCGGCGCCTGCGCGCTCGATCCGGTACCTCGCCGCGGCGCCCTCGCCGCCGCCCGCGTATCCCCAGGGGGGCACCATCACGCGGTTGCCGAGGATCGACACCTCCGCGGGGTGACCCAGGATGCGGTGCTCGCGGCGGATCCCCAGCCCGCCCCGGTGGGCGCCCGTGCCGCCGCTGTCCATGCGCAGCTCGTAGCGTTCCACGCGTAGCGGAAAGCGCCGCTCGACCACCTCCACCGGCACGTTCCAGGTGTTCCCCGCGATCGAATACACCGCGCTCAGCCCATCCCGCTCGGCGTTCGCGCCCCAGCCGCCCTCCGGGTACTCGTACAGCACGTAGCGCCTGCCGCCGTGCGGATCGAACCCCGAGATCAGCATATTGTTCGAGGACCCCTGATCGCACGCCATCGCGCGCGCCCCCTCGATCTGGGTGAGCGCGCGGAAGATCGCGGAGCTGATTACGAACACGGTCTCGTTGCCTCCAGTACATGGCGCGGGGAAGCGCGGGTTCACGATGCTTCCCTCCGGCGCCACGATCTCGATCGGGCGGTGGCACCCAGCGTTGGGCGGGATATCGGGGTCGGTCGCCGCCTGCAGCGTCATATACACGCCCGAGCACGTATACCCCAGCACGCTGTTCAGGGGCCCGCGCGTCTGCTCGGAAGAGCCCGTGAAGTCCACTTCGATGCGCTCCCCCCGCACGCGCAGCGTCACGCGGATCTCCCTTGGCGCATCCTCCACCCCGTCGTTATCCAGCCAATCGGAGGCCGTGTAGTCGCCATCGGGCCAGCTTGCGATCACGGCTCGCATGCGTCGCTCCGAGTAGTCGAGCGCGCCGCGCATCGCCGCGCCCACGACCTGCGCGCCGTAGCGTTCGTGCAGCGCCTCCACGCGCTCGATCGCCGTGCGGTTGGCCGACACCTGGCTCTCCAGATCCACGCGCATCTGCTGTGGCAGCCGCGAGTTCTCGGTGACCAGCTGGAGCAGGTGGGCATCGCGCTCGCCGCCGCGGAACAGCTTCATCGGGCTGATCCGCAGCCCCTCCTGGTAGTTGTCGGTGGCGCCCGAGAAGAAGCTCCCCGGCACCGCCCCGCCGATATCGAGGTGGTGCGCGCGGTTGGCGGCGTACGCGACCGTCTCCCCCTCGTGGAAGATCGGCGTGACCATCGTCACGTCGGGCAGGTGCGACCCGCCCCGGTAGGGATCGTTCATCACGACCGTATCCCCCTCCCGCAAGCCCTCCTTCGTGAACGCCGCGCGCGCGTGGAACACCGAGAACGACAGCGCCCCGAGGTGGATCGGCAGGAACTCCCCGTGCGTCACGAGGCGTCCCTGCGCGTCGAAGATCGCGCACGAGTAGTCGTTGCCCTCGTTGAAGATCGGCGAGCACGAGGTCATGCGCAGCGTCACCCCCATCTCGCGCGATATCGCCGTCAGCGCGTGGCGGATCACCTCGTGCGTGATCATTTCGTCCTTGGTCATCGTGGGCGCGCGGGGTGGGTCATCGTCGTCGCGGG
>JBIOES010000131.1:0-4958 GCA_044446265.1 Solirubrobacterales bacterium | reverse complement strand
GTTATTTGGAGGAGGAGGAGGGGCCGGCGGAGCCCGCCCGGGAGGGGTCGGTGGATGAGCAACCGACCGCGCACCCTGATCGACGTGCAGGGCCTCACCAATCTCTTACAGGTGGGGGACATCCGCGTGCGCGCGCTGCGCGGCGTAACGCTGCGCATCGAGCGGGGGGACTTCGTGGCGATCATGGGCTCCTCGGGGAGCGGCAAGAGCACGCTGATGAACATCCTGGGCTGCTTGGATGTCCCCAGCGGCGGCTCCTACCTGCTGGATGGCGTGAACGTGAGGGAGTTCGCCGAGGACGAGCTCGCGGATGTGCGCAACAGCAGAATCGGGTTTGTCTTTCAGAGCTTCAACCTCGTGCCGCGCACGCGCGCGCTCACCAACGTAGAACTGCCGCTCGCCTACGCGGGGGTGGGGCGCTCCGAGCGCCGCCGGCGCGCCGTGCGGGCGCTGGAGTCGATGGGGATGACCCACCGCCTGGAGCACCTCCCCTCCGAGCTCTCCGGCGGCCAGCAGCAGCGCGTGGCGGTGGCGCGCGCGGTCGTCACCAACCCTTCGCTGATCCTCGCGGACGAGCCCACCGGCAACCTCGACTCGCGCTCCAGCGAGGACGTGCTGCGAATCTTCGCGCGCCTGAACCGGGAGGGACGCACTGTTGTGCTGATCACCCACGAGCCCGATGTGGCCGCCCAGGCCAAGCGCGTCGTGAGGCTGCGCGATGGCAGGATCGTCGAGGACCGTCGCACGCGCGAGGTGGATGCCGCTCCGCACGCCGTGCACGCGCAGAAGTCCGCGCACGGCGAGTACGCAATGACGCGCTCCGAGGCCCTCCCCCAGCCATGATCGGCCGCGAGACACTCAGAATCGCGATCGATGGCCTGCTGGCCAACCGCCTGCGCTCGTCGCTGACGATCCTTGGGCTGGCGATCGGCGTGGCCTCGGTGATCGTGCTGATCGCGGTCGGCAACGGCTCCTCGCAGACGGTGCAGAGGCGCATCGAGAGCCTGGGCACGAACGTGCTGCTGGTGACGCGCGGGTTTCAGCGCGGCGGCGCGCGCGCGAGCGCCGCCACCGCGCCACTCACCGAAAAGGCCGCGCAGGCGCTGCAGGACCCCGATAACGCCCCCGACGTGCAGAGCGTCTCCCCCGTGGTGAACGCCGCGAGCGCGACGCTGGTGTTCGACGGCACGAGCTACTCGCCCTCGACGTTCGTGGGCACCACGCCCTCTTATCTCGTTGCCCACACCTACCAGCTCGCCGAGGGCGCCGCGTTCACCGCCAGGGACGTCTCCGAACACAGCGCGGTGGTGGTGATCGGACCGACAGTTGCCGAAAACCTGTTCGCGGGCGCCAACCCGATCGGCCAGTCGATTCAGATCGACGGCGCGAGCTTTCAGGTGATCGGCGTCACCAAGTCCAAGGGCGCGAGCGGGGCGCTCAACCAGGACGACGTCGCGATGGCGCCGATCAGCACCGTGCAGGATCAGCTCACCGGCTATGGGCCGCTCAGCTCGATCACGGTGCAGGCGAAGTCCCAGGACAAGCTGAACGCCGCCGAAGCGGAGGTGAGCTCGATCCTCGAGGGTCAGCTCGGCACGAGCGCGGCGAACCCCGGCTTCAGCGTGATCAACCAGGGCTCGATCCTCGAAGCCTCGAACTCCACCAGCTCGGTGTTCACGACCCTGCTGGGCGAGGTGGCGGCCATCTCGCTGCTGGTGGGGGGCATCGGCGTGATGAACATCATGCTCGTGAGCGTCACCGAGCGCACGCGCGAGATCGGCATCCGCAAGGCCGTGGGCGCGCGCCACAGCGACATCCTCGGGCAGTTCCTGAGCGAGGCGGTGATGGTGTCGATCCTCGGCGGGGCGATCGGCGTGCTGGTGGGCGTCGTGGGCAGCCAGTTCGAGATCGCCGGGGTGCAGCCGGTGATCGCGGGTTACTCCATCTTCCTGGCGTTCGGCGCGGCGGTGGCGACGGGGCTGTTCTTCGGCACCTACCCAGCCTCCCGCGCCGCTGGGCTGAGACCGATCGAGGCGCTGCGTTATGAGTGACAAGCCAGATCCCAACGAGGAGACCGCTATGAGCACCATCGAGGAATCCCCCGCTCACACCGAAGAGGAGAGGGAGGATGAGGAGCAGGAGTTCGAGGAGGCCGAGGACTGGGATCAGGAGCCCCTCGCAAGGCGTCCCCGCCGACGCCTGCTGACTCCTCTGATCGCTCTCCTGTTCGCGCTGCTGGTGGGCGCGGGCGGCTTCATCGCGGGGGTGCTGGTGGAGAAGGGCGAGGTTCCCCCCGCAAGCGCCGCGAGTGTAGGCAGCGGACGCTTCGCGGGCCTGCTGAGAAGCGGCGCGGGCGCGGGGAGCCCCTTCGCAGGCCGCTCGGGCGCCGTGGGCCAGGTCGCCAACATCTCGGGCTCGAACCTGTACGTCACCGAACTGCAGGGCAACACAATCAAGGTGGCGGCGGCCGCGGCGCAGATCACCAAGCAGGTGAGCACCTCGGTCAAGGACATACGCCCCGGGGACACGGTGATCGTGCAGGGCGCTCACGCCTCCGAAGGCTCGATCCAGGCCAGCACGGTGCAGGACAGCGGCAGCTCTGGCGCCGGCGGCGCCGGCTCGCCCGGCAGCGGGGGAGGCGAACCGGCCCTGTTCGGCAGGTAGCCATCCCACAGCACCCCGCTTGCCACCAGAAATCCATCCCTATCCAAGAAAAGGAACCAGATGTCTTTCATTCACAGTCACATTCGCAAGCCACTCCTCGCGGGAGCGCTGCCGATGGCGCTTGCCTGCTTCGGTCTGGCGGCGTGCGGCTCCTCAGGCAGCTCCACGACTTCGGCCACCAACGCCGCCAACATCTCCTCGACGACCACGGGCACCACCCCGACGAACACCACCCCCACGAGCACCACCCTCACGAGCACCACCTCCACGAGCACGACATCGACGGGAACGACTTCGACGAGCACCGCTCCCGGGGCGGGACCGGGGAGATTCACCGCGATGCGCGCGTGCCTCCAGCAGAACGGCGTGACCCTGCCTCCGCGCACCCCCGGCCAGCCGCACACACCCGGCGGGGGCGGGTTTCTGGGCGGTGGCGCCGGCGGCCCACAGCTACCCAAGGGCGTCACGCGCGCACAGTTCGAAGTGGCGCTGAAGAAGTGCGGCGGCGAGCGCCACTTCGGCGGGCCCGGAGGGCGCGCGCGCTTTGACAGCCCCATCTTCCATGCGGCGCTCACGGCATTCGCGGCGTGCATGCGCCAGAACGGGGTCGCGTTGCCGGCGCCCAACACCTCGGGCACGGGCCCGGTGTTCGACATCAAGGGCATCAACACCGCAAGCGCTCAGTTCAAGGCGGCCCGGATCAAGTGCCAGAGCAAGCTGAGCGGCGCCTTCGCGCGCCCTGGAGGAGTCAGGCCGGGGCGCTGACGCGCTGGGGAGCAAGCCCGAGGCGCATCTGCGCCCCGGGGCGTCGGGGAGCCGGGTCAGGGCGCTGACGCGCTCGCGGAGCCAGCCCAGGGCACCGATGCGCTCAGGCGCGGTGAGCCGAGCGTCGGAGCCCGCGAGAGCCGCCGCAGGCCGCCCGCGCCTATTCTTCGGCGCCGCTGCTTTCAGAGCCGCTGCCGGCGGAGGGCAGCGCGCGCGAGCCGAGGTCGCGGTTGGTTGCCGCGGCCTGCGGGTCGCGGATCGCCGCCGAGCTGGGCTTGGCCGAGACGGTGGGCTCCTGCAGCGTGGCGATGCGCGCGATCAGCTGATCCCACTGCGCGGCGCTCAGTTCGGGGGCGAGCGCCAGCGGCGAGGGGGCCGGCTGGCCCGCCTTCCCGGCTGAGTGGGCCGCGGCGGCGGTGACCCCCGAGACCGGGGCGCCTGGCGTAGTTGGCGCGAGCGACGTGCCCACCGGGCGGAAGCCGACGTGGATGTGGTTCCAGTGATCGGGCAGCGCGAGCGTGTTGGAGGCTTCGGGGTACTTCATCAGGCTGATGATCTGGTGGGGCACGAAGCGGCCCTGGAGGGTGAGCAGCGCGCGGATCGTGACGTCTGTGATCGACCCCGGACCCTGATGCCCGGCGATTGGGATGCCGTTGATCGACGCGATGTCCACCGCGTCGCCGAAGTAGTGCTCGGAGACGTTCCCCGAGGTGGTGTACTCGCTGTGGCCGCAGCGCAGCGCGCTCACCGTGGGGCGCAGCCCGCTGCGCGAGAGGAACTCGAGCGTGGCCAGCACGCGCCCATCGATCGCCCCGGAGGCGATGTCCTGGCGGCCGCAAGCGTAGATTTCAATGCCGGGGTCCGAGAGCACGGTGCGCTCCAGTTCGCTCTGGCTCATGAGGAATACCTGCGCCGCCGTGGCGCCCAGCAGATCGAGGGCCCCCTTGGCGCCCTTGGGGTGCAGCGCCACATCGAGCTGGCGCCAGTTATCGAGGATCGGCCCGGCGTCGATCGTGGCGGTGTCCCCCGCGGGTCGGATCGCGAAGCGCAGACGCGCGCTGTGCGCGGCTGAGGTCACTGCGAGTGTGCCGAGCGCCCGGGAGCCGAGCGGCACGCTCAGGTGGGCAGCGGCCTGACCTGAGACGCCACCCTGGCCCGCAGCGGCGCCCTGGGCTGAAACAGCGCCCTGGCCCGCGACTGCGCCCTGAGCCGAAACGCCACCCTGACCCGGGAGGCCCTTGAGGTGGCCCAGCACCGTGCCCTGCGAGACGATCGACCCCAGCCGCAGCGGCAGCCAGCGCCCGCCGTGCCCATCGCTCTGCCCGTTGCTGCGTGCCGCGGCGCGCGCAGCTGCAACGCGCGCCACCGGGTTGCCCGGGTGCGCATACAGCCGCACCCGTCCCATCCCCGCGGGCACCGCTCCGGTGCCGGAGAGGGACTGTTCTTCGGCTTCGGCGGCAGCGTGCGCCGTGGATGCCTTGACGTGCAGGGTCAGCGGGTGGCTGCCGGCGCTGGCGGGGAGCGTGGGC
>JBIOES010000130.1:0-4961 GCA_044446265.1 Solirubrobacterales bacterium | reverse complement strand
CCCCCGAGCCGTTCGCCCCCCCATCTGCGCTGGGCTCCTCGCCGGCGTCGATGACGGTGACGATGTGTGCGTGGTTGAGCCGCGCAACCGCACGCGCCTCGCGCCGAAAGCGCTCGAGCTGGTCGGAGTCCGAGGCGACCTCGCGATTCATCAGCTTGATCGCGACGGGCCGCTCCAGAACGGTGTCGAAGGCACGGTAGACAGTGGACATCCCGCCCTGCCCGATGCGGGCATCGAGGCGATAGCGCCCACCGAGCGAGGTGCCTAGCAGAGTGTCGTTCACGACCCAGTCAGCTTAGAAGCGCGGGGGACGGTCTTTTTTAAGGAAGAGGCCGACACAGGGCCGGCCGAGGGGGCCGCGCGCCGGGAGTCGAGGCGGCGCGCCGATCACTCCGCGGAGGACGCATCCAGGAATGAGCATTCGTGCTCCATCTGCGGGGGAACTTTAGTTCTACGATTTGCCTAGCCCTGGAACTAAAGTTTTACTTGAGTTTCATGACACCCTGGCCCTGATCACTAGCGCCGCGAGCGCCCCGCGGTAGAGCGAGAAGGGCAGCAGCGAGCGGGACCGGCGACCCGGCGCGACGAGGGGAGAACAGGCGAGGGTCGAGACGAACGCCGCGCCGGCGCCGGCCCCAAGGGGCGCGCCGAGTCCGGGAGGGACGCCCCGCTGGGCTAGGCGCCGACCTTTGAGCGCAGCGGCGCCGAGCAGTACGGGCAGGGCGATGAGCCAGGAGAGCGCTTGGGAGTCCGCGCGGGTGAACCCGCGCGCGCGCGCTGCGGTGAGGGTGGCGCCGTTGCGCGAGACGCCCGGTAGGAGCGCGAGCGCCTGGGCGAGCCCGAGCAGCAGGCCATCGCACGGCCCGGCGTCCTCCACGGTGCGCGTGCGCAGCCCGCGCAGGTCGGCGACGGCCATCGCAAGACCTCCTGCCGCGAGGCCGAACGCGACCGTGCGGGGACCGCCGAGGCGGCGCTCGATGGGGCCCTCCAGCGCGTAGCCCACGAGGGCGGGCGGGGCGAGCGAGAGCGCGAGCACCCCCAGACGGCGGCGGTCGAGCCGGCGCAGCTCCGCCCACAGCACGGCGCGCAGCGCGAGCGCTAGCTCCAGCGCGGCGCCGGCGTGGAGGGCGACCTCCAGCGTCTTGGCCTGCTCGGGGTCGAGCTCCGCCGCGGGCCAGCCGGCTAGGCGCGGCAGCAGGGCGGTGTGCGCGGAGGAGGAGACGGGAAGCAGCTCAGTGGGTCCGTGCACCAGGCCCAGGACGAGCGCGTGGCGCAGGGGAAGGCGCGGCTCCAGCTGGGTCAACCGACCTCGGCCGCGGCGCGGCGCGCGGCGCGGCGGCGCACGAGCAGGTAGACGATCCCCACGACGATGAGGGCCACGAGGGCGTAGTCGAAGTACTCGAAGTACTTGCGCACGGTCTTCCATTCGCTGCCGAGCGCCTTGCCGGCGAACGCGAGGCCGACGACCCAAGGGATCGAGCCGATCGTCGTCAGGATCGTGAAGCGCCCGAGCGGCATTTTCGCGATGCCCGCGGGCAGCGAGACGAAGGCGCGCACCAGCGGAATCATGCGCCCGAACAGCACAGCGGGGTCGCCGTAGCGCTGGAACCAGCGGTCGGCGCGATCGATCTGCGCGGGGCCCATGTGAATCAGATGGCCGTGGCGTTCCATGAGCTCCAGGCGCCCCCCCCGTCCGATCGCGTAGGCGATCCACGAGCCCACGAGCGTGCCGGCGAGTCCGGCGAGGATGATGCCGATCATCGTGAGGTGGTGCTGCGCGCCGCTGGAGGCGGGGTCGGCGACGGCGAAGCCGGCGAACAGCATCACGACCTCGGAGGGGATCGGGATGCAGGCCGAGCCCAGCAGCATCAGCACGAAGATCGCGGGCAGCCCGGCTTCGCCGACGAACCGCGAGGTTTCGTTGACGATCGATTCGGTGACCGAGGCGAGCACGACCGTGTGGGGGCCGAGGACGCCGCCGAGGGCGTCGAGCGGGATGATGGGCAGGCCAAGCACGTCCGGCCAAGATACCGTGCACCCGCGCTGGTGTGTGGAATGCCGTGCGGCCGCGAGTGCGTGGGGTGGAATACGGTGCACCCGCGCATGCGTGTGTGGATCGACCTCACCAACAGCCCCCACGTGCTCGTGATGCGGCCGGTGATCGAGACGCTGCGGGCGGATGGTCACGAGGTGGAGGTGACCGCGCGCGACTTCGCGCAGACGCTGGGGCTGCTGGAGCGCTTCGGGATCCCGCACACCGCGATCGGGCGCCACCGGGGCGAGCGTTTGGCCGCCAAGGCGGCGGGTCTGGTGGAGCGCTCGGCGACGCTCACACGCTGGGCGTGGCGCAGGCACTTCGACATCGCACTGGGCCACGGCTCCAACGACATCAGCGTGGCGGCCTTCGCGCTGCGCATCCCCAGCGCGACGATGTTCGACTACGAGTGGGCTGCCGCTCAGCATCACGTCAACTGCCGCCTCGCGCGCGCGGTGGTGGTGCCCGACGCGATCCCCCCCGAGCGCTTGGAGCGCTACGGAGCGCGCGGCAAGGTGCGCGCCTACGAAGGCCTCAAGGAGGAGTACTACCTAGCGGACTTCGAACCCTCTCCCGCCGTCCTCGGCGAGCTGGGCCTCGACCGCGAGCAGCCGATCGTCGTCGTGCGCACCCCCCCCGAAGTGTCTCTGTATCACCGCTTCGAGAACGATCTCTTCGCGCGCGTGCTGGAGCGCCTACGCCAAGCCGCGGACGAGGGTGTCCAGTCGGTGGTGATCCCCCGCACCGACTCCCAGCGCGCGCGGCTGCGCGCCGTCGCCGGCTTCACGGTGCCCGAGAGGGCGATCGACGCGCAGTCTCTGATCGCCTTCGCCGACCTCGCGATCTCCGCGGGGGGCACGATGAACCGCGAGGCGGTGGCGCTCGGCACGCCCGTATACACAACCTTCGAGGGACGCCCCGGCGCGGTCGACGAGCGCCTGATCGCCGAAGGGCGCATGCGCCGCCTCACAGACCCGGCGGAGCTGGACTTGTCCAAGCGCCCCTCCCGTGCGGGCACCGAGCGTGTGCGCCGCGATCCGCGGATACTGGTGGACCTGCTTGTGTCTTCACTCTGGAGTTGAACCAGACGGCTGTCTGACCTTGCAGGTGCCTCTGCGCAATCCAAAGATTGACTGGAGACCAAAAAGTCTGGTCTGGAGGGCGTGCTAGGAATTGCCCGGATGAGCACAGAGCCGATCGATGGCTCGCTTGCGAGCTGGAGCGAGATCGCTGACGCCGAGGAGTGGCAGGCGCTGCTGCTGGGCAATGGCTTGAGCATTGGGGTGTGGCCGAAATTCGACTATGGCTCGCTCTATGAACATGCGCAGGATGGCACCCTGACCACGGAGGATCGCGCGCTGTTCGGGAGCACCTCGAATTTCGAGCGTGTTCTCGCGGACCTCAATGTGGCGATACGAATCTGCGACTCGCTTGGCATCGATACGGCGCCACAGAGGCTGCTGTTCTTCGACGCCACCACCCACCCGCTGGGCCTATCGCACCTCGCCTCGTCCGACTCCTGAGCGCATCCAATCGAGTCATCCGCGCATCCCCCTATCTTTCGACTGCCAACCCAATAACATGAAGGATGTCTCAGATGATTGGCAATCGCTACGTACAGCCGAGCAAGAAAGACGGAGGATGGGAGATCCTGAAGGAGGGTCATCGCCGCGCTACCGGCCATGCCCCCACCCAGGCTCAGGCGGTGGAGCAGGCACGCAGGCTGGCACGCAGTGAGGGTGGCGGTGAGGTTCGGGTCAAGGACCGCACCGGGAAGATCGCCGACGTGCGCGTCGTGCGAAGCGCAACACGTCGGCGCTCCAGTCGCTGACTGAACTCCGCGGTCGCACGCCCTCCTGGGAAAGGCGCATACAATCCCCATGATGCGCCGACGGATTCGCTCGGTGGCCCTCCCCCTGCACCGGCACTCGCTCCCCCAGCTCGCCGTGGATGGGGCGCTGGTCGCGCTCGCCTACTGGATGGCTTTCCAGCTGCGCTTCGACAACGGCCCGCACGGGCCCTACGTGCATCTGCGCGAACGCACGATCTGGTGGGCGGCCGTGGGGGGAGTGCTGGTGCTGGCGCTCGCGCGCGTGTACCAGCGCTCGTGGAGCTACTCCGGGCAGCGCGACTACGAGGCGATCCTGCGCGGGGTCCTGATCACCACGCTGCTGCTGGTGGTGGCGGTCGCGGTGCTGCGCCCCGTGCAGATTCCCTCCCACCACCGCACGGTCGCGGTGGGGTTGCCCAACGGCGTCGTGGTGCTGTTCTTCCTGCTCGCGCTCGCCGCGCTGGTGGGCGTGCGGGTGGCGGTGCGCACGATCTACGAGCGCCGCCCGCTGGCCGCTCTGGGGGGGGTGCGCGAGGGCAAGCGCTCGGTGCTGATCGTCGGCGCCGGCGACGGCGGGCGCCTGGTGCTGCGCGAGATCGCGCGCAACCGCGAGCTGGGGCTCGCCCCCGTGGGGTTCCTCGATGACGACCCGCGCAAGCGCGGGCTGCGCATCGATGGGGTGCGCGTGCGCGGCGACACCCAGCGCGACCTCCCGCGCATCCTCGAGGAGGCCGAGCCCGACGAGGTGATCATCGCGATCCCCTCCGCTCCCGGCACCACGCGCGCGCGCGTGGTGCGCGAGTGCCGTGCGCGCGGCATCCCCGTGCGCACGCTGCCCACGGTCTTCGAGCTGCTGCGCGACAGGGGAGCGTCCGCGGGGTCGGGTGCGCATGGGCCCGCCGGCGCAGGCAGCGACACCGGTACCGGCGTGGGTGGGGTCTCCTACAACCAGGTGCGCGAGGTTCAGGTCGAGGATGTCCTCGGCCGCGAGCCGGTGCACATGGAGCTCGACGCCGTGGGCGCCTACCTGGCGGGCGAGACGGTGCTGGTGACGGGCGCGGGCGGCTCGATCGGCTCGGAGCTGTGCCGCCAGAT